>NZ_JBFUKM010000004.1:0-466971 GCF_056400825.1 Allobosea sp. P4_H5
GGGCCGGCCGCCGGGACCGCCGCGTCCAGGGCCGCCATCGCGTCCGCCGCCGCGGCCACCGGTTCCGCCGCCCTTGCGCGGGCCGCGGCTTTTCTGGTTGTTGTCGTCGCTCATGGTGGCTCCTGAAGCCGGATCATCGCGGGCCGGGTTGCGAAGCGATCCGGGACGGCAGCGGCTCTTGAATCTGGTATTAGCCGGCGCTTGTAGCAGGCGATTTCGCCCGCTGCGAGCGGCAATGATGGGGTTCGATGGGATCGATCGACGCAAAGCAGGTCGAGGTCGCGCCGATGGCGCTGGCGCTCACCGAGGCACGCGCTGCGGCGGAGCGCGGCGAGGTGCCGGTCGGGGCGGTGATCGTCCGCGGCGGTGAGGTGCTGGCGAGCGCCGGCAACCGCACGCTTGAGCTGAAGGACCCGACCGCCCATGCCGAGACATTGGCGATCCGGCTGGCCTGCGAAGCCATCCAGTCGGAGCGACTGATCGATTGCGATCTCTATGTCACGCTTGAGCCTTGCCCGATGTGCGCCGCGGCGATCTCCTTCGCCCGGATCAGGCGGCTCTATTTCGCAGCCTCCGACCCGAAGGGCGGGGCGGTCGAGAACGGCGTCCGGCTCTATCGCAGCCCGAGCTGCCATCATGCGCCCGAGGTCTATGGCGGCCTGAGCGAACGCGAGGCGGCAAAGCTGCTGCGCGACTTCTTCCGGGGGAAGCGCTGATGGCGGAGGTGATCCGAGCCGCGAACCCAGCTGATGCTGACGCCATCTTCGGGCTCACCCGCGCCGCCTTCGGTGGCGAGGACGAGGTCGGCATCGTCGAGCGCCTGCACAGCGATGGTCTCGTTGCCGTCGAGCTGGTCGCGGAGCAGGGCGGTGCGATCATCGGCCATGTCCTGCTGAGCTGGCTGCCGACGGTGATGGACGGGCGCGCCGTGAAGGCCTTGGCGTTGGCGCCGATGGCAATCCGGCCGGGGTTGCAAAAGCAGGGCATCGGCGGTCGGCTCATCATGGCGGCGCTCGACGAGGCGAGGGCTGCGGGCGCCGAGGCGGTGATCGTGCTCGGCCATCCCGATTATTATCCGCGCTTCGGCTTCTCGGCGGCGCTGGCACGGAACCTCGCCTCTCCTTTCTCAGGTGAGGCCTTCATGGCGCTGGAACTGGTGCCGGAAGCCCTGGCTGGCGAGCGGGGCTCGGTCAGCTACCCGGCGGCGTTTGGGCTGTAATCGGCCGGTGCGCCCGTATGGCCGCCGAATTGCGCGCGAATGCTTCAAGGAACAGCGTTAGCACTTCAAGAATGAGTATTCGCATCATTTTCAGGAATTTTTGAGAATAGATGTAAAGTAAATTTTCTGGTATTTGAATTTCATGCGCCTAGTTCGATCGGTCTAACTCCGATGGGGTAGAGGCGTTTCGAGTTGATCGATCAAGGCGTTGCTGGCGCTTTTTGCCATGTTTTTGCCTTGTATCATCCGTAGGTCGCCGCTGCACTGCTCAGCCAGACCAAGGAATGGTGGCTTGAGCCTTCCATTCTCCAAAGTCGGTAAATCTCCATTATGCGTAAAGTTGCGTTGGCTGCGCTGTCCGCGGCCTGTTGGTCTGTGTCCCCCTCCTTCGCCGCCGATACCCATCTCGCGAAGATCTCGTTCCAGCTCCAGGTGAAAGGGCTCGGCTGCCTGAAGCCGGAAACCCTCGGCATGATCAAGGAACTCACCGCCAAGATCGGCCCGATCCAGATCACCTCGACCTGCGGCGGCCGCCACGCTCGCAACTCCCAGCACTATCGCGGCAACGCCATCGATTTCCGCCCGCTCGCCACCTCGCCGCGGAACGCCGCGGCCGTCGCCAAGAAGATCGAAGCTGTCGGCGGCGTCGGCTCCTATTCGAACGGTCTCGTCCATGTCGATGTCGGTGACCGCGAGATCGCCTGGTACGGCCACAAGCGCAGCCGCCGGCTCGCCTATGCGGGACGTGGGCGCTAGCTCAAAGCATCGTCCGGGCGACCAGGTAGCCGCCCAGCGCCAGCAATCCGGCGAAGAAGCTGAGCTTGAAGGTCGCAGCGGAAATGCGCTGTCGGATCGCCTGGCCGAACCACATCCCGGCCAGCGCCGGCAGCAGCGCCAGCAATGAGGCGCCGGCGACCTTCAGGTCGAGCGCGCCGGCGCCGACCAGCCCGAAGGACAGGGCGATGGTCGAGACGATGAAGGAGAGGCCGAGCGCCTGCACCAGCTCGTCCTTGTCGAAGCCGAGCGCCTGCAGATAGGGCACGGCCGGCAGCACGAAGACGCCGGTCGCTGCGGTGGCGGCCCCGGTGATCACGCCGACCAGCGGGCCGAGCCAGATCTCGGCGTTGGCGGGTACGCGCAGCTTGGCGGCCTTCAGCCCGACCAGCGCATAGAGCACCAGCGCGATGCCGAGCCAGAGCGTCGCCGAACCGTCCTTGGCCTTCTCCAGCAGTCCGGCGCCGGCCCAGGTGCCGAGGCAGGTTCCGGCCAGCATCGGCCAGAGCCGGATCGCGATCGCCTTGAGCTTCGGCCCGGTGAGTTGCCAGCTGTTGGTGACGAGATTGGGGATGACCAGCAGCGCCGCGGCCTGGGCCGGTGCCATCACCACGCCAAGCACGCCGACTGCGATCGTCGGCAGGCCGAGCCCGATCACGCCCTTGACGAAGCCGGCGAGCACGAAGGTCGCGGCGATGAAGGTGAGGAGCGTCGTCTGGTCCATGGCCCTGCCAATCCGATCGATTGCGATGCCGCGACTTGTGGCAGGTCCTGACCCCGGCTGTCGCTCTTCGATGCTACGGTCCCCGCCGTAGCGTCCTTGCTTGCCTCAGGGGGCGCGGACGTCATCATGGCAGCCACAATGGAGGCGTCGAGCCATGGCCATGCACGGACCCTATCTCGCGGAGATCGCCCATCTGATGGGTGATCCCGCGCGCGCCAACATGCTGCACGCGTTGATGGATGGTCGCGCGCTGACGGCGAAGGAACTCGCCTTCCTGGCCGGCGTCGCGCCGCAGACGGCGAGCGGTCACCTTGCCAAGCTGATGCAGGGCGGCCTGCTCGACGTCGCCGCGCAGGGCCGCCATCGCTACTACCGGCTCGCGGGGCCGGAGGTCGCGACCGCATTGGAAGGGCTGATGGTGCTCTCCGGCGGCCAGGCGAATGGCAGGCGATTGCCTTCGCGCATCAGTGCCGACCTTGCCCGTGCCCGTACTTGCTATGATCATTTCGCCGGCCGCTTAGGCATCGCGATCCATGATGCGCTTTTGGCGGGCGGCCATCTCACCGTCGCCGATGGCGGTTATGGGCTCAGCCGCTCCGGTGTCGCGCTTTTCGTCGGACTCGGGATTGATCCGGCGACGGCGAGCAAGGGCAAGCGGGCTGCGCTGCGTCCCTGTCTCGACTGGAGCGAGCGCCGCCCGCATCTCGCCGGCTCGCTTGCGGCGGCTTTGGCCTGCCGCTGCT
Source organism: Allobosea sp. P4_H5 (assembly GCF_056400825.1). Classification (NCBI taxonomy): domain Bacteria; kingdom Pseudomonadati; phylum Pseudomonadota; class Alphaproteobacteria; order Hyphomicrobiales; family Alloboseaceae; genus Allobosea; species Allobosea sp. P4_H5. Next base: position 3,461 of record NZ_JBFUKM010000004.1, read on the forward strand.
TCGAGGCTGGCTGGGTGACGCGGATCAAGGACAGTCGCGCTGTTGTGCTGACCGAGGAAGGGCGTACGGCGCTGGAGGCCGGCCTGCCGGGCTTCCGCTGCGACGAGCCCGAGGCGGTCACGCCGCCCGTTCGAGCGCCTCTGACAGCCTCCGCTTGACCTCTTCCTTCGCCGGCTGGGCGGCCTCGAGGATCGCCTGCCAGCGGAAGAAGTCGAGCCCGCCGAAGCCCTCGCCGCCGGCCCGGATCAGGATGTCCGGCGGCTGGCGCTCGATCATGCGCTGAACCAGTGCCCGCGTCAGGATCTGCGAGACGCCGACCATCGCTTCCAAAGGTTCCGGCACGCGGCTGTCGCTGACGGTCGCCGGTGCGCTGGTGTCGACCGCGAGCACGAGGCGTCCCGGTCCGAGCAGGCGGTCATAGGGCAGGGGATTGATGGCGCCGCCATCGATCAGCACCCGCCCGCCGATCGTCACCGGTCGGATCAGTCCGGGGATCGCCAGCGATGCGGCGACCGCTGGGGTGAGCGGGCCGCTCCCGAGGATGACCTCGTCATGCAGGTGGTAGTCGGTCGCGACCGACAGGAAGGGAATACCGAGTTCCTCGAAGCGATCAGGCACCGCTTGCGGCCAGAACAGGTCGAGCAGGCGCTCGCCGTCGATCAGCACTGGGTTGCCGAGGCCGCCGCGCCAGAGATCGGCGATCTTGCCGATGCGCGCTTCGAGCAGCCGGGCGATCACCCGGGCCCGGTCGCGGAAGCTCGCCTCGATATGGGCGCGCAGGTCGCGTCCGGAGAGGCCGGCGGCATAGGCCGCGCCGACGATCGCCCCCATCGACGAGCCGGCGATCAGCGCCGGCTTCAGGCCGAGCTCGTCGAGCGCCTCCAGCACCGGGATATGGCTGAGGCCGCGCGCGCCGCCCGAGCCTAGCACGAGGACGAGCTCGGGCCCGGACGGATCGGGCAGGCGGGCGAGGGGGCTGGAGACGCTGGTCATGGCCTGATGTTGCGGTGCGGGAGCCGCTCAGGCAACCTCCCTTGCGAGGAAAGGTTTCACCGCCGCGAGCGTATCCTGCGGATTCTCCTCCGGCAGGAAATGCCCGCTGACGATCGCCTGTCCCTCCGCCTGCGGCGCGAAGGTCTCGCGCCAGATCGCGAGCGGGCTCGCGCCCTTGGCCGGGATGCCGGCCTCGCCCCAGAGGACCAGCACCGGGCAGAGGATCTTTTTGCCCGCCCCGAGATCGGCCTTGTCGTGCTCGAGGTCGCTCGTCGCGCCGGCGCGATAATCCTCGCAGGCGGCATGGATGTGTGAGGGGTCGTTGAAGGAGTCGGCGTAGGCGGCCATCGCCAGCGGGTGGAAGGCCTCGATCTTCTTGGCCCGCGTCCAGCTCGCGATGGTGTGGTCGAGCCAGCCGGCGGGATCGGCCTGGATCAGCTTCTCCGGCACCGGCTCGGGCTGGGCGAGGAAGGTCCAGTGATAGACCTGCATGGCGCGCGCTGCGTTCATGCCCTCCCACATCGACACGGTCGGCAGGATGTCGAGGAGGACGAGCCGCTCGACCCGGCCGGGATGGTCGAGCGCAAGGCGATAGGCGACGCGGGCGCCGCGGTCATGGCCGATCACCGCGAAGCGGTTGAAACCGAGCGCGCTCATCGCGGCGACGATGTCCTCGCCCATGCCGCGCTTGCTGTAGAGCGCCTTGCCGCCGTCGCCATGCGGCGCGGCCGACCAGCCATAGCCGCGCAAATCCGGGCAGACGACGGTATGGGTCTTGGCGAGCTCGCCGGCCATCTCGTGCCATTCGGCATGGGTCTGCGGGAAGCCGTGGATCAGCACCACCGGCGGCCCGTCGCCGCCGACGCGAGCGAAGATCTTGCCGACCGGCCCGTCGATCCAGCGCGCCTCAAAACCGGGAAAGAGGCTGTCGATATTGGTCATATGTGGCTCTCCGCTGCTCTCGCGTCGCGCCACATTATCTAGGCAGGCTGCCAGATCTTGTCAGCCTTCGCGCTCGCGCTTGATCGCCTGCCAGCCGATATCGCGGCGGCAGAAGCCGCCGGGCCAGTCGATCAGGTCGACAGCCGCGTAAGCCTTGGCCTGCGCCTCGCTGACGGTCTTGCCGAGCGCGACGATGTTGAGCACGCGCCCGCCATTGGCGACGATGTCGTCGCCCTCCGCCTGCGTGCCGGCATGGAAGACCAGCACGTTCTTTTCGGCGGCCGCCTTGTCGATACCCTTGATGACGCTGCCCTTCTCGGGCGTGCCGGGATAGCCCTTCGCGGCCATCACCACCGTCAGCGCGACATCGTCGGACCAGCGCAGGTCGACGGCGTTGAGCACGCCGTCGCGGGCGGCGAGCAGCGCCGGCACCAGATCGCTCTTCAGGCGCGGCATCAGCACCTCGCATTCGGGGTCGCCGAAGCGGGTGTTGTATTCGATCAGCTTCGGGCCATCGGCGGTGATCATCAGCCCGGCGAAGAGCACGCCCTTGAACGGCGTGCCACGCTGGTTCATGCCCGCTAGCGTCGGCGCGATGATCTCGGCCATGACGCGTGCTTCCATCGCCTTGGTCATGACCGGGGCCGGCGAATAGGCGCCCATGCCGCCGGTGTTCGGGCCGGTGTCGCCGTCGCCAACGCGTTTATGGTCCTGGGCGGAGGCGAGCGCGAGCGCATGCGTGCCGTCGCAAAGGGCGAAGAAGCTCGCTTCCTCGCCGATCATCCACTCCTCGATCACCGCCTCGGCGCCGGCAACGCCGAGCCCGCCGGAGAACATCATCGCCAGCGCCTCATTGGCCTGCTCGACCGTCTCGGCCATGATCACGCCCTTGCCGGCGGCGAGCCCGTCGGCCTTGATCACGAGCGGCGCGCCTGTTTGCGCGACATAGGCCTTCGCCGTAGCCTCGTCGGTGAAGCGGGCGAAACCCGCGGTCGGGATGCCGAATTCGGCACAGAGCTCCTTGGTAAAGGACTTCGAGCCTTCGAGCTGCGCCGCCGCCTTCGACGGCCCGAAGGTCTTGATACCCGCGGCTTCGAGGTCGTCGACGATACCGTCGACCAGCGGTCCTTCTGGCCCGACCACGACGAGGCCGACGCCCGTCAGCTTGCAGAAATCGGCGACGGCGCGATGGTCGGCGACGTCGAGCACGACATTCGTGCCGCATTCCGCGGTGCCGGGATTGCCGGGGGCAATGAAAAGCTTGTCGCAGAGAGGGGAGGCGCAGATCGCCCAGGCCAGGGCATGCTCGCGCCCGCCGGACCCGATCAGAAGAATGTTCATCGTGCCGCCTCGTTCAGCTCACATCCACCGTGCACCAAACCTCACCGGTCATCCCGGACAAGCGGCGCAGCCGCGCCGATCCGGGATCCATTCCAGAGCCTTTCCGAAAGAGGTTCCGGAATGGGTCCCGGGTCTCCCTCCGGTCGCCCGGGACGACGTGGCTGGTTCCGGCAGGAAGTCCACAAGGCGCGCAATAGCCGCCATCACCTGACAGGGCAACGCTTCTGCTTGCGTCCTTGCGCCGCTAAGTTCGCGCCATGGACAACGAATCGCCTCAAGCCCCCGGCAATGCCCCCGAATGGTCGGTCTCCGACCTCTCCGGCGCGCTCAAGCGTACGCTGGAGGATGCCTTCGGCTTCGTGCGCGTGCGCGGCGAAATCTCCGGCTATCGCGGCCCCGTCGGCTCCGGCCATGTCTATTTCTCGCTGAAGGACGCCAACGCCAAGATCGACGCGGTGATCTGGAAGGGCGTCTTCGGCCGGCTGAAGACCAAGCCCCAGGAAGGGCTCGAGGTGGTCGCCACCGGCAAGATCACCACCTTTGCCGGCAAGTCGAGCTACCAGATCATCATCGATTCGCTCGAGCCCGCCGGCATCGGCGCGCTGATGGCGCTGCTGGAAGAACGCCGCAAGAAGCTCGCCGCCGAAGGCCTGTTTGATGCAGGCCGCAAGCAGCTCATCCCGTTCCTGCCGCGCGTCGTCGGCGTCATCACCTCGCCGACCGGCGCCGTCATCCGTGACATCCTGCACCGGCTGGAGGAGCGTTTTCCACGTCAGGTCCTGGTCTGGCCGGTGCGTGTCCAGGGCGAGAGCAGCGCGGCTGAGGTCGCCAACGCGATCGCGGGCTTCAACGCGCTTCCTGAAGGCGGGCGCATTCCGCGTCCGGATGTGATCATCGTCGCGCGCGGTGGTGGCTCGCTCGAAGACCTGATGGGCTTCAACGAGGAGGTGGTGGTGCGTGCCGCCGCAGCCTCGCTGATCCCGCTGGTCTCGGCGGTCGGCCACGAAACCGATGTGACCCTGATCGATCACGCCGCCGATCTGCGCGCGCCGACGCCGACCGGCGCGGCCGAGAAGGTCGTGCCGGTGCGGGTCGAATTGCTGGGGCAGGTGACGGATCTTTCCCGGCGGCTCTCCGGAGCGACGCTGCGCCTGTCCGAGCGCCGCCGCAACGATCTGCGCGCGCTCGCCCGTGCTCTGCCAACACCCGAGAACCTGCTAGCTGCGCCGCGTCAGCGGCTCGATCTTGCCGCCACCAAGCTTGGGCCGGCGCTGGCGCGCAATGCCCGTGCTTACGAACAGCGTCTCACCCAGCTCGATCGGCGCCTGCATGCGCAGTCACCGGCGGCGCGGCTCGCGACACATGCCGCTCGGCTCGACGGCCTTGGCAAGCGTCTGGCGGCGGCGCGTGGAGCGCTGCTGCGGGCAGAACGTGACCGGATCGCCCGCGCCAATGATCGGCTCGATGCGGTCGCCGCACGTGCGGTCTCCGCTTTCACCCGCCAGATCCAGCGCCGCCGCGACCGGCTCGACAGCGTCTGGGCGCTCGCTGTCTCGCTCGGGCCGCAAGCGGTGCTGGCACGCGGCTATGCGCTGGTGCGCGACGATGACGGCAATCTGCTGCGCAGCGCTGCAGCGGCGCGGCCGGGTTTGGCCCTCCAGGTCACGCTCGCCGATGGCAGCTTCGGCGCCGTTGTGCCGGGGGGGGCTTCGCCGCCGCAGGCGCCGCGACAGGCCGCGCGCAAGGCGGTCGGCGGGAGCGGGCAGGGCGATCTGTTCTGACATTCCGAAAACCGGTCATTCACCACCAATTTGGATGAATAGCGTCCCGTTCAGATAGCGTTCAGCTAGAGCTGGCTAATCGCTGCCTGATAGCGGTTGGGGGAATGATCCTTGATGCTCGCCGGTTTCCGGATACGCCTTGCTTGTGCCTTTGCCATGCTTGCGCCTCTGGGTCTGCAAGTTCAGCAGGCAAACGCGACCGAGTTCGTCTGCAAGCCGTCGACGCTCACCCGCGATGCCGCCGATCTCGCTTCAGCCTGGAACAAGGGTAGCGCTCCCCTGCGCATCCTCGCCATCGGCTCGTCCTCGACCGAAGGCATCGGCGCCAGCGGCAAGGACAAGACCTACCCGGCCCGGCTCGGCGCGTTGTTGCGCGAAGGCCTGTCGGGCCGCTCCATCGAGATGGTCAATGCCGGCATCGGCGGCGAGACCGCGCCGCAGACTTTGTCGCGCCTGAAGGCCGCGTTGTCGGAAGGCCGCTACGATCTGGTGATCTGGCAGGTCGGAACCAATGATGCGGTGAACGGCGGCGACCTCGGCACCTTCCGCAATCTCGTCGCCGACGGGATCGCTGCCGGCAAGCAGGCTCGGACCCGGCTCATCATCCTCGATCCGCAGTTCTATCCGGGCATCAAGGAGACGGCGCGTTATCGCGCCTATGTCGACGCCATCGCCGAAGTCGCCAGGGCACAGGCCGTTCCGGTGCTGTCGCGCTATCAGGCGATGCTGAGCTGGTATCAGCGCGACGCGGACGGCTTCATGGCGGCGCTCGCCGGCGACCGTTTCCATATGAGCGATGCCGGCTATGGCTGCCTAGCGCAGGACATCGCCCGCTCACTCCTGGGCGACAAGCCGGCTGTGACGCTCACGGCCTCGGCACGCTGAGGTCTGATAGGCCGCTGCTCGCCGCCGCTTCACTTACCCATCAGGAAGGCCTTGACCCGCTTGATCGCGTCCGCGCGTGCGGCCGGGTCGGTGCCGATGGTGACCTTGCCGGTTCCGGAGGCCGAATAGGCGACGCCTTCCTTCTCGCGCCGGTCGAGACGTGGGTGATCGAAATCATGCACCGCGCCGGGATAGAGCACGAGCTCGACCGGCTCGCCGCGGGCGCGGGCCGCCCTGGTGAGGAAATCGCAGGGGGCGGGCGGCGTCCAGTCGTCGGCATCGCCCATCAGGATCAGGGTCGGCAGCCGCGCCTCGAAGCTGCCCGACTCCGATTGCAGCCGGCAGCCGGGATAGAAGGCGACGGCGCGGGCGAAATCGGGCTGGCGATCGGCCGGCCGGCGGTCTTTGCGGATCGCGGCCAGGACGCTGGAGCCGCCGCCCGACCAGCCGAGCAGCGCGATCGCATCGCGGCGGACATCGGGGCGCTCCTGCAGCCAGCGCCGCGCCGCCATCGCATCACCGACGCGTTCGCGGCTGGCACGAATGGTGACGTCCTTGACGCCGCATTGCGAACCGAGCCCGCGCGAGCCGTAGCTGTCGGGCATCAAGACGATGAGCCCGGTCTCGGCCAGGCGCTCGCCCCAGTCGCTGTGCCGCATCGAAAGCTTCTCGGGCTCGCGCCAAAGGCCGCCGCAGCCATGCAGCGCGACCACGGCAGGGAACGGTCCCGGACCTGTCGGACGGAATATCACACCGTCGAGCTGGTAATCGTCATGCGGGATACGGACGCGTTCATAGCCGCCCGCGATCGCGGGTGCCGCGAGCAGGGAAACAAGACCAATCGCCAGCAAGGTGGCGCGGGTCAGGCTGGACATCATCGGAACTGACGCTATCACAGAAAGACCCTGTTGGAACAATGCGTTGATTCAGAGATGGTTGCGTCCTACTGCAACCCCTGCGCTAGTCTTCCGCCGCTCCACTGTACGGCCCCGTGATGAACATCAACGAACGTCTGCCCCCTTCCGGATCCGAAGCGCAGGTCGATTACGGCCATGGCGAGTTCCGGGTCGTGCGCCCCGGCGCCTTCGTCCGCTGCGCCGTCACTGGCGCTGCGATCCGGCTCGAGGATCTGCGCTACTGGTCGGTCGACTGGCAGGAGGCCTATGCCTCGCCCGAGGCGGTGCTATTGCGCGTGCGACGTGCCGGCCGCACCTGAGCGGGCCTTTACGACGGCACTGCGCAGCAGCGCGTCGAGCGCTGCGTCATCCTCAAAGACGAGCGTGACCGGCACGCACAGAAGGAGCGAGCGCTCGGCCGCCGGCCAGAGCGGCGCGAGCTTGACCATGTCCTTCTGCGTGACGGCGATGCGGCAGGCCTTCGCTTTCGCGTCGGCGATCAGCACCGCGACGTCAGCATCCGAATAGGCGTGGTGGTCGCCATAAGCGCGTTCGCCGGCAAGCCTCGCACCGGCGGCGCGCAGCGTCGCCGCGAATTTCTCGGGCCGGCCGATCCCCGAGGCGGCCAGCACCGACAGGCCGGCGAGCTCCGCCTGAATGTCGACCGGCGGCACGAGCTTGGCCCGCAGGACGCGCTTGCCGACGGTGAGCGCCTGCGCGGCGACATGGTCGCCGGCCGCTCCCTCTCCGATGACGATGAGGGCATCGACCTGCCCGAGCTGCCCGGCGAGCGGTGCGCGCAGTGGCCCGGCCGGCAGGCAAAGTCCGTTGCCGACGCCGACGGCACCATCGACGACCGCCAATCGCAGGTCCTTGTGCAGCGAGGGATTCTGCAACCCGTCATCCATCAGGACGAGGCTTGCGCCGGCCTCGCGCGCCAGCGCAGCGCCCGCCGGCCGTTCGCGCGCGACAATCGTCGGCAATTGCGCCGCCAGCAGCAGCGGTTCGTCGCCGACATCGACAGGGGTGTGCCGGTCCGGTTCGACCCGCACCGGGCCGGAGAGCCGCCCGCCATAGCCGCGCGTCAGGGCGAAGGGCATCTCGCCCATCGTGGCGAGCCGGGATGCCAGCGCCAGCGTCGTCGGCGTCTTGCCGGCGCCGCCGGCGACGAAATTGCCGACGCAGATCACCGGTATGCCGGCTTCGGCACCCGGACGTTGCATGCGCTTCAGCGTGATCGCGCCATAGAGCATCCCGAGCGGTTGCAGCAGCCGGGCGAGGGCGGATGGCGGCACGCGCCACCAGAAGCCCGGGGCGCGCATCAGTCCACGCTCTCGCGCTGGCCGATGGTGGCGCGCAGCAGCAGCGGCTCGATCGCCTGGACGGTTCGTTCCAGCGCGCCGCTGAGCTCGGTGCTGGTGCGGGCTGCGGCCCGAGCGGCCTGGCGCGCTGCCGCGGGGTCGCTGAGCCAGCGATGCACGGCCTGGGCCAGTTCCTGCCGGTCGGCGACCTGGATTGCGCCACCGCCGGCATCGAAGGCGGCGAAGAGGTCGGCGGATTTATGCACGAGCGGGCCGTGCAGGAGGGCGCAGCCGAGCTTGGCCGGCTCGATGGGGTTATGGCCGCCGATGGGGGCGAGCGAGCCGCCGATGAAGGCGACCGGCGCCAGCCGGTAGAACAGGCCGAGATCGCCGAGCGTGTCTGCGATGTAGAAGTCGATGTCGCGCTCGGGCAGGTGGCCGAGCGAGCGCCGGGCGCTGGCGACGCCGTTGGCCTGCGCCAGCGCCTCGACCTCGCCGCCGCGATCGGGATGGCGGGGCACGACGATGGTGAGGAGCTTCGGCAGATGCGTCCTGACGCCGAGATGGGCGGCGAGCACGTCCTCTTCCTCGCCCGGATGGGTCGAGGCGGCGACCCAGACCGGCCGGCCGGCGGCGAGGCCGTCAAGCAAGGCAAGCGTATTGGGATCGGCCGGCGGGGCGGGGACGTCGAATTTCAGGTTGCCGGCGATGCTGACGCGCGGCGCGCCGAGCTGGGCGAGGCGCTGCCCATCCTCCTGCGACTGCGCCAGGCAGCGGTCGAAGCCGGAGAGCAGATAGCGCGAGGTCTGCGGGAACTTGTACCAACGCTGGAAGGAGCGCTGCGACATGCGCGCATTGACCAGGACGAGCGGCACGCCGCGCTTGCCGGCCTCGATCATCAGGTTCGGCCAGATCTCGGATTCGCAGATCAGGCCGAGATCGGGGCGCCAATGGTCGAGGAAGCGGCGCATATAGCGCGGCACATCGAGCGGCAGAAACTGATGGATCGCCCCGGCTGGCAGGCGCTGCGCCAGAAGCCGCGCCGAGGTCACAGTGCCCGAGGTCACCAGCACGGCGAGTCCGCGCCGCTGCAGCCGCTCGATCAGGGGCAGCAGCGTCACCGTCTCGCCGACGCTGGCGCCGTGCAGCCAGACCAGCGTCTTCGCCGGCCGTTCGACGCTCGCATGGCCGCGCCGCTCGGAGAGGCGTGCCGGGTCTTCCTTGCCGCGCCGGCGCCGCCAGAGCAGCAGGCCAGCGGCCACCGGCTCGAGCAGGGCGGTGAGCGTCCGGTAGGCCTGGATGATGAAGCTGCGGCCGATCATGCGGCGTTGGCCTTCGCCATTGCCTTGGCAGCCTGGGTTTCGCGCAGGCCGGCGCCGGGGTCGCGCGCGCCGATCAGCGCATAGGCGCGCTCATGCACGGCGTCGAGCCCGGCCTGGACGGCGAGCCGCGCCGCCTCGCAGGTCGCCTCGTCCGCCTCACGCGCAACCCAGACGGGATCGCCGACGACGATGGCGCCGCGCCCGAAGGGCAGGCCGATCGAGGCGCGATCCCAGCTGTTGAAGTCGATGCGCCGGCTGGTCACCACCGCGATCGGGTGGATCGGCCGGCCGGAGGCGCGTGCCAACTGGACGATGCCGGGGCCGCAGATGCGGGCGCGCTTGGGAATGTCGGCGGTCAGCACCATGGTATCGCCGGCGGCGAGTCGGCGGACCATGGCGAGGAAGGCCGGCGCGCCGCCCTTCTCCCGGACCTTCTTGCCCGAGGCGCCCGAGCCGCGGATTGCACCAATGCCGAGCTCACGCAGCGCGACGGCATTGAATCCGCCGTCGCCATGACGCGAGACCAGAGAGCAGGACGGCATCCACTCCGGCCGGGCGAATGGGATCATGACATGCTGGCCGTGCCACATCGCGATGATCAGCGGCAGCTCGCCGCGCACGCGGTCATAGACGTCGGCCGGCTCGACGACGAAGCGGTTCGTGCGCCTGACCAGGCGCAGATAATAGGCGAGGCTGCGCCCGAGCGCCTCCTGCGCGAACTTCGTCTTGAGCAGCGAAAATCCCATCGAACCGGACTGTGGTGCCTTTCAGATCAATTCTGAGCCGTCGAGGGATCGAGCAGGCGATGCAGATGGACGACGAAATAGCGGGTCTGGGCCTGGTCGACGGTCTGCTGCGCCTTGGACTTCCAGGCCGCATGGGCGGCGGCATAGTTCGGGTACACGCCGACGATGTCGAGCTTGGATAGATCCTTGAACTCGACCCCGTCGAGCGAGCTCAGCTCGCCGCCGATCACGAGGTGCAGCAGCTGCTTGTTGTCCTGGCTCGTGCTCATCGTTCGTCTCCGACCGGTGTCCTGAGGTCTATGTCGAAAGCAAGCTGGAGCACTGCCGGATTCGCTCCGACCTGCCTCGCCTGCGTTTTTGCCGTGCGATCAGATAAGCCATCAGCCGCGCCCGCGCGAGGGCCGATCGCCAACAAATTGCGGTTATTTCCGGCAGCTTTCGCCCTGGTGCCGCGGCAGCGGCGTCGCGCCGCGCTTCAGCTTCGCTGCGGCTGGCTCTCTCGCAGCCGGCGCAGTGCCTGCGCGAGTGGTGCTGCGAGGCTGGTTCCTGACGCCATCAGCATGCCGTGGACCGGTATCTCGCGGTTATAGCCGAGGGTCTCGCCATCGGACGTCGTGACCTGCCCGCCGGCCTCCTTGAGCACGAGATCGGCGGCGGCGAGATCCCAGTCGCGCGCATCCGGTGAGACCAGCCCGGCATCGATCGTGCCGTCGGCGATGCGGGTCAGCCGCAGCGCCAGCGACGGAATCTTGTCCGCGGCGATGAAATTGTCCTGGCGGGCGAGGGCATCGAGCATCGGTTTTGGGCCTGCGATGCGGGCACCGGCGAGCGTCGTGAGCTCGTTCGTGCGGATCGACTTGCCGTTGCTGTGCGCTCCACCGCTGCTGATCGCCGTATAGGTCGTCGCCCCCGCCGGCGCGTGCACCACGCCGAGGACGGGCCGCCCCTCGTCGAGCAGGGCGACGCAGACTGCCCAATCGGGCGAGCCCGCCATGTAGGCGCGGGTGCCGTCGATCGGATCGACCACCCAGACGAAGCGGCGCGACAGGCGGATCGTGTCGTCGGCCGTTTCCTCCGAAAGCCAGGCGGCTTCCGGCAGCAGTGCCGCGAGGCGGACATGCAGGAAGGTGTCGACGCCGATATCGGCTTCGGTCACCGGCGAGCCACCGGCCTTCGACCAGGTCTTGGCGGCGGTATTCGCGCCGGGGCGGAAGAGGTCGAGCGCGAGGCCACCGGCCTCGCGGCAGGCGGCTTCGACGGCGGGCAACAGATCCCCGGCGATCGGTAGAGGTATCGATGTCATCGCGCTTCGTTACGGCCTTGCGGGGCGGCTGAACAAGGAAAAAGCCACCATCGAGAGAAAGATTTCGTCAAGCATCAACCGGGAAACCGGCCGGAAGAGGGCGGAAAACCGCTTCAACACCTTTGTTTAACCCTCAAGCTTAAGCGCTCGGACAATCCTTCCGGCCACTCTCCTCCCTGCAGAGCACGAGAACCCCGCATCGACAGAGGGTTCCGGGCAGCAGGGATTAAAAGAGAGGCGTTAAAACCGATGGCCAGCGTCACGCCGGCTGCTGGGGAGGCTGGCTGCGTGCCTGCCTTTCCCAGCAGCGCGCATAATCAGAGCGGACAGCCCTCGCAGCCGGCGCAAGCGCCGCAGCAGCAAAATGGTCCACGCATCGAGCGCGTCGGGCCGGTGCGCATCCTGCGTGGCGGTGCCGGATGGCGCGGTGTCGCGCTGCGTTTGGCTGGCGGCGCGATTGCCGATGATGACCGTTTCCAGCTTGCTCTGACCGCGGGCGATGGCCGTTCGGTCGTGGTCGCCGTGCTCGATCAGGACGATGCCATCGCCGTCTGGCGCGATGCCGGCCGCGCCAGCGGCCTGCCGTTGCTGCTCGAAACCAGCGACGGCGCGATCACCGAACCCTATCCGCAGGTCGGCCGGGTCGCGCTCGGCGCGGTCCGCATCCGCCGCCGGCATGCCCTGCTCGCCGGCCGCCGGCCGCGCTTCCTGACGCGGCGCAAGACCGGCCGCCTGCCGGAGCGCCCCGTGGTGATCCGCGGCGAAATCTTGTCCTAGAGCAGGATGGCTTAGCGCAGAAACACCGCGTCTTTCCGGGCTCGATCCTTTGGATCGCCCCGGAATGACAGCGTGGTTCGGTTGCTAGAAGGCGAACTTCACTAGTGCATCGAGCGCGAAGCCGGCCGCGAGCAGCAGGCCGGCATGCCAGTTCGACCGGAATAGCTTCAACGCCGTGGGCCCGTCGGCGCCGGCGATGCTGTGGACTTGCCAGCCGAGGTGCAGCGCGAACAGCGCCACCCCGATGAAGGCGACCGGACCCGCCCCTGAGAACCAGGCGGCGACGCCGGCGAGCGCGATCGTCATGCCGTAGCAGAGCCCGACCGCCTGCTGGGTGAAGGCGCCGAAATAGCGCGCGCTCGACTTGATTCCGGCGATGACATCGTCCTCGATGTCCTGCATCGCGTAGATCGTGTCGTAGCCGATCGTCCAGAACACCGCGGCGGCATAGATCAGATAGGCCGGCGCATCGAGCTGGCCGAACACCGCGCTCCAGCCGACGAGCCCGCCCCAGGAAAAGGCGAGGCCAAGCACGAATTGCGGCATGTTGGTGATCCGCTTCATGAACGGATAGATCGCGACGATTGCCAGCGAGGCGATGCCGGCGATCACCGTGAAGCGGTTGAACTGCAGCAGGATGACGAGGCCGACCAGCGACAGCCCGACCATGAAGGCGGCGGCTTGCTTCGGGCTGACCTGGCCGGAGGGCAGGGGACGGCCACGGGTGCGCGCCACCTGTGCGTCGAGCTTGCGGTCGACGATGTCGTTGAAGGTCGAGCCGGCGCCGCGCATCACGATCGCGCCGATCAGGAACAGCAGGCAGTGCCAGGGATTGGGGAGGGGTTGGCCGGCTGCGATCGCCGCCAGCCCTGCCGCCCACCAGCACGGCAGCAGCAGCAACTGCCAGCCGATCGGGCGCTCGATCCGGGCGAGTTTCAGATAGGGCCGAAGGGGACGCGGCGCTTTGGTATCGACCCAATGCCCGGTTAGAGCGTCGGGAAGCGGCGCATCCGCAAGAGGGGGCGAGGGCGCCATCGTGGCGCCGGCCGTATCAGAGCGCGCCCTGCGGCACGCGCATCGCGCCGCCGGTGATCGAATCGGCGCCGCCGAACGGGTTGGCGCCCTGTTGCTGCTGCGCCTGCTGCTGGGCGCGGCGCTGCATCTGCGCCTGCTGCTTCACCGCATTGCAGGCCTGGCCGCGGATGGCGCCGGCCTTCTCATTGTCGGCCTTCATGCCGTCGACGAAGCTCGCCGGAATCTGGCACCAGTCCTGGTTGGCGGAGGCGAACTTGATCAAGGTATTGCCGTTGCCGACCAGCCGACCCAGGATGCCGCAGGCCTGCTGGGGCGTCATCTTGCGCTTGGCCTTCGCGTTCGCGTTGAGCTGCCCGACGATCGACTGGCGCTCCTGCATGAGCTTCTGGATATTCTCGCAGCCCGAGGGCGCCTGCGCCAATGCAGGCTCGGCCAGGGCCAGCCCGGCCAGCGCCGTCGCCAGCTTCAGGGTCGCGTATCGCCGCATCATCCGCTCCGCTCTTGTCCCATCACCCACGCCCGTCCCGGCGTCGCGGGCCTTTCCATAACAGTGAGAGCCATGCGCCAACAAGCGCCGGCTCGTAATTCACCGAGATTGCTTGCTGATAGCGTGGGATTGTGGCGACTTTCGCGCCATTGTGACGGGATCGGATTCGAAGAGCATGCGGGATTTCACCAAGCACCGGCTGTACAGCGAGGCGCCGTTGGCCACGGGCGCTGTGCTGGAACTCGCGCGCGACCAGGCCAATTACCTGCTCAACGTGCTGCGGTTGCGCAGCGGCGACACCATCCTCGCCTTCAACGGCCGCGACGGCGAATGGCTCTGCGCGATCCGGGCGGAAGGACGCAAGCAGGCCAGCCTGGAGGCGCTGAACCAAACCCGCCCGCAGCCGCCCGCGCCCGGGCTCGTCTACCTTTTCGCGCCGCTGAAGCATGCGCGGCTCGACTATATGGCCCAGAAGGCGGTCGAGATGGGGGCGGGCGTGCTTCAGCCGGTGCTGACCCGCTTCACCCAGGTCTCGCGGCTCAATCTCGAGCGGCTCGCCGCCAATGCGGTCGAGGCGGCCGAGCAATGCGGCATCCTCGCTCTGCCGGAGATCAGAGCAGAGCAGCCGCTCGCGGCAGCGCTGGCAGCGCTCGAGCCGGAGCGGCTGCTGGTCTTCTGCGACGAGGCGCAGGAGCCGCAGAGTCCGATCGCCGCCTTGCAGAAGGCCCCGCATGGGCCGATCGCCCTGCTGATCGGCCCGGAAGGCGGCTTCGACGAATCGGAGCGCGCTCTGATTCTCCAGCGCGAGCGGGTGCTACGCCTGTCGCTTGGCCCGCGCATCCTGCGAGCGGACACTGCGGCGGTCGCGGCGCTCGCCGTCGTGCAGGCGACATTGGGCGACTGGTCCGTCAAATAACTCCGCAACTTGCGTGCTGTGAGCTCCTCTCCCGCCGCTCGGAACGCGATGGCGGCTTCCGCGTTTAGGCGTGGAAACTGCGCCGCTGGTCGCAGTTCCGACTCATTGACTGGCAGTCTGGCGCCGCTGCTTCGCTCCGGGGCGGCCCGCCACGGGGGAGAGACATCATGGTGAGCAGCGCCTACCGCTTCGGTATCGAGGAGGAGTATTTCCTGTCCGATGCCGGAAGCCGCGGCGCCGTGCGCAAGATCGCACCGCGTTTCATCGAGGCGGCCCAGGCTGCCTTTCCCGACGAGTTGCAGCGCGAGATGCTGCAATCGCAGATCGAGGTGGCGACGCCGGTCTGCGAGAGCATGACCCAGGCCCGCCATTCGCTGCGGCGGCTGCGCTCGGGGCTCGCGGCGATCGCACGCGAGCACGATATGCTGCTGCTTGCCTGCGGCACCCATCCGAGCGCCGTCTGGGCTCGCCAGCGCGCCACCGAGGCCAAGCGCTATGACGGCATCATGCGCGACCTGCAGATGCTCGGCAGCCGCAATCAGCTCTGCGGCCTGCATGTCCATGTCGAGGTGCCGGACGAGGAGCAGCGCATCTCGATCATGGTCCGGATGCTGCCTTTTCTGCCACTGCTGCTGGCGCTCTCGACCTCTTCGCCGTTCTGGCAGGGGCGACGGACCGGGCTGATGGGCTACCGGCTCTGCGCCTATGCCGAGTTGCCGCGCACTGGCCTGCCGGAGCTCTTCGCCAACGCTGCGGATTATCGCGCCTATGTCGACACCATGGTCGCCGCCGGCGCGATGCGCGATTCCAGCTTCATCTGGTGGGCGATCCGGCCCTCGCATCAGCATCCGACGCTGGAGCTGCGCGTCGCCGACAGTTGCACGCGGCTCGACGACACGCTTGCGATAACCGCGCTCTATCGCTGCCTGGTACGCCATCTCGCGCGCAAGCCCGGGCTGAACGCCGACCTCACCGCCGCCTCGCGCGCCCTCGCCGGCGAGAACATCTGGCGCGCCCAGCGCTACGGCCTGCATGGCGGCTTCGTCTGCGAGAAGCGCCGCGCCATGCTGCCGGTCGGACAGGTGCTGGACGAGGTGCTGGCCCTGCTCGATGAGGATGCCGCTGCGCTCTGCTGCAGCCTCGACCTCGCCCATTGCCGTACCATCGTCGCCGGCGGCACCAGCGCCGACATGCAGCTCGCGATCTTCGAGGAGGCTCGCGCCGGTGCTGGCGGCCAGAACGCGGGGCTCGTCGCCGTCACCGACTGGATCGCCGCGCAGACGCGTGCGGATGACGACCGGTTCGCGCCGAAGGGTGCAAATCTGCTGCGCGGAGCCGCCTGACCGCTTCGCGATCATGCATTGATGCAAGGTCAGCGCGCGCTCGCACGCGTTTGCGGTCGTTGTCGTATGGTCGCCGCTCGCCTATTGCTGGCGCTCCTCAGCGCATGGCGCGGCGGGAGCGTTCGCTTCCGCTCGCCGTGTCGCATTGTTAGATCCGGCGCGTTGCCCGGCTGCCAGATCGGCGGGCGGCGCCTCGGTGCATGCATGCCGGAGCGCCCATGGCCCGCGACGTATCCGATTCGACTCCGATCAGCTCGAAGGCCGAACTCGTCGGCTGGATCGCGCAGGGTGAAAAACCGGCTTCCGAATTCAGGCTCGGCACCGAGCACGAGAAGTTCCCGTTCTATCGCGACGATCTCAGCCCGGTTCCCTATGAGGGCGCAGCGGCCGGCCGCAGCGGCGGCATCCGGCAATTGCTGGAGGGCATGCAGGCACGCCTCGGCTGGGAGCCGATCCTCGATTCCGGCCACATCATCGGCCTGGCCGGTCCCGAGGGCGGCGGCGCGATCTCGCTGGAGCCTGGCGGCCAGTTCGAGCTCTCCGGCGCGCCGCTTGCAAATGTGCATGAGACCGCCAGCGAGCTCGACCAGCACCTCGCCGATGTGAAGGCGGTCGCCGAGCCACACGGCATCGGTTTCCTGCCGCTCGGCCACTCGCCGCTCTGGACCCGCGAGCAGACGCCGATGATGCCGAAGCGGCGCTATCAGATCATGAAGAACTACATGCCGAAGGTCGGCACGCGCGGCCTCGACATGATGTTCCGCACCTGTACCGTCCAGGTGAATCTCGATTTCGCCGACGAGGCCGACATGGTGCGCAAGCTGCGGGTCTCGCTCGCCTTGCAGCCGCTGGCCGCGGCGCTCTTTTCCGCCTCGCCCTTCAGCGAGGGCAAGCTCAACGGCTTCCAGTCGATGCGCTCCGAGATCTGGCGCGACACTGACAATGCCCGCTCCGGCATGCTGCCCTTCGCCTTCGACGAGGGCATGTCCTACGAGGCCTATGTCGACTGGGCGCTCGACGTTCCCCTGTACTTCGTCAAGCGCGGCGACACCTATCACGACGTCGCCGGCGCCTCCTTCCGCGACCTGCTCGCCGGCAAGCTCCCGCAATTGCCGGGCGAGCGCGCCACCATGTCGGACTGGGTCAATCACCTCGGCACCCTGTTCCCGGAGGTGCGGCTGAAGCGCTATATCGAGATGCGCGGCGCCGATGCCGGCCCGGTCGAGATGCTGAACGCGCTGCCGGCCTTCTGGGTCGGCCTGCTCTATGACGACGCTGCGCTCGCGGCCGCCTGGGACCTGGTCAAGGGCTGGAGCGCCGAGGAACGTCAGCAACTGCGCGACACCGTGCCGAAGGCCGGGCTCAACACCAAGATCGCGAACCGTCCGCTGCGCGAGCTCGCCCGCGAGGTGGTCGAGCTGTCGCGTGCAGGTCTCGCTCGCCGGGCTCGACTCGACGGCAAAGGCCGCGACGAGGCGATCTATCTCGAGCCGGTCATCGCCATCGCCCAGAGCGGCCGCACGCTCGCCGAGCGTCTGGCAGTGCGTGAGCAGGGGGCCTGGGGCGGCAAGGTCGAGCCGGTCTTCCCGGAACTCGCGCTGTAGGCGCTGTAGGCGAGCGAGACATTCGCCGGTGATCGCGTGTTTTGCGCTTCGGATTAACCAATCGTCCGGAGTTTTGGGCTAATCTGGTGGGCATGGAACGCTTTTCGGCCCTGGCCCTCGAATTCCTGCGCGACCGCCGCGGCGCGACTGCGCTCGAATATGGCTTCATCGCGTTCTTCGTCTCGATCGCGGCGATCGCGACGATCCGGCAGATCGGCCCGCTGCTGAACGCGAAATACGCCAGCATTCTGCCTGGCCTCCAGTAGGACACTCCTGCGCGCGCCTGTCGTGGCGCGCCGATCTCGCCCGCCTGTGCCGTGACTCTCCATTCAGTTTTAAGCGCATTTTACCATATCGCCGGAAGATCATGCGGTCAGGCGGGTTTTCCCAGCGATACCAGCGACATTCACGAGTTCTGGAAAGGTTTTCTCAATCGCCCCGCGCCTAGCGTTCAGGCAATCGTCCTGTAGTTCGCCTGTCCCGTTTGCGAGGCCCTCCAATGCCCGGCCTGTTCCGATCTTTCCTGACGGATGTGCGCGGCGTCAGCGCGCTGATGTTCGGCCTCGCCGCGCCGGCGATCGCTCTTGCTGTCGGCGGAGGCATCGATTTCAGCCAGGCCGCGGCGCGACGCCAGCGTATCGCCAGCGAGGTCGAGATCGGTTGCCGGGCAGCGTCGCTGGAGATCAACTACCTGTCGCGGCAGACGGGAGCGGACCCGAAGAAGGACTACACCTCGGTCGCGAACACCAAGATCAGGGAGCAGGTCAACAACCTCTCCCAGTCGGGCGTCACCGGCGTCACGGTGACGAGCACGCTCGCCAACAGCATCATTACGGCCGTCGCAACGGCTACCAGCGCCAATGCCTTCGGCGGCATACTAGGCTACAATACGATAGCGCTTCGCGTCGAACGGAACTGCAATTACGTAGTCGGAACTCCTGGGACACCGCCCACCACTGGAACCGGCAAGGTTCTCTTCGTCGAATCCTTCGAGACCGGACACAATGTCGCGTCGAACAGCTGGACCGTCCTGAACAATTGGAATGGCTGGACGACCCAGAGCGGCAAGGGTGGCATCGAGATCAACGGTATCCCGGAACTCGCGGCCAACACGATCCGCTTCGGCAATTTCTTCGCCGAACTGGATTCGCACTGCTATACCTCGGGCTGCAAGACCAATTCGAACATGTGGCGCGAGTTCACCAATCTCGAGGTGGGCGATTACGAGCTGAGCTACTGGTACATCTCGCGTGTTCGGAACGCGGCCTATGCCAACCAGACTCTGTGCGCCTACAGCACCGACGTGAAGGCGGTGTGGGACAAGCTCAAGGCGGCGACTTGGGAAAGCCAGACCAATCGCATCGAGGTCTTCTTTCAGAAGAAGTCGAGCAGCTACAGCACGCCTTCCAAGGACGTGGACAAGGCCACCGACCAGGTCGATGTCTGCGTGCATACCGACAAGTGGACCGAGCGCAAGATTCCGCTGAAGGTCACGACGAAGGGCACCTATCGCATCTTCTTCCAGGCTGCAGGCCGCGAGGACACTTATGGCGGCCTGATCGACTACATCCGCTTCTGCAGCGGCAGCTGCCCGTGAACGGGCCTGACCATATGAGAGGTGACGCTCCACCGCTCGGCAAGACGCGCCTTCGCGCATTCCGTCGCGATATCGCGGGCTCGACGGCGATCGAGTTCGCCTTCATCGGGATGGCGTTCGTCGTCCTGCTGCTCGGCATTCTCCAGTTCGCGCTCGCCTTCATGGCACAGATGTACATCCATGACGCCGTATCCGACGCGGCAACCGGCAGGACCGCCGGTACTTATGCGGGAAACCGGGCGCAGGTGAAGACGCAGATCTGCGGGCGCATGATCGCGGTCGACAATTGCGCCGGCAATCTTCTCGTCGAAACGCAGCCGCTGGCGAATTATCCAGCCGGGTCGCAACCGGTCACCGGCGCGAACTTCGTCGCCGGCACATCCGGGACGATGATGCTGATCCGGGCACGGGCGCCGGTGATCACCTTCGTGCCCGGGCTGCCGACGCTGCACGTCACCGCAGCCGCACTCTATACGAGGCCGTGATGAGGCGTTCCTTCGGATTGTTCAGCCTATCGCGGCGGCGGCATGGATTGCTCCGCGATCAGCGCGGCGTCGCGGCGATCGAGTTCGCCTTGATCAGCACGGGTATGTTCGCCATGCTTTCGGGCGCGGTCGACGTCACCCAGGCCATCACCATCCAGCGCGATCTGAACCGCTTCACCGCGGAGGTTGCGCAGGCGGTCGCCAGCGCCTGCAAGGGAGGGGCCAGCTGTTTCGCCGCGGCACTGGAGAACATCAGGGCGCGGCAGGGCAACATCGCACCGCAGCTCGGGGCGATGCAGCTCGGCATCGCGAATTTCGAGAGGAACAACGATCGCATCGAGAACATTGCCGGCACGATGACCTATCTGCCGGCCGACATGAATACCCGGGCCATGGCGATCATGGCGAACGGCGACAAGGGTGTCGCGGTGCTCGCGACCTATACCCACCGGCCGATCATCCTCGGCCTCGCTGACGACTGGGGCTTCACGACCAAGAACTTCACCGGCAAGAGCGTCGTTCTAGCTTCCCGCGCCGGATACTAGAGCAATTCCAGCAAAAGTGCGCAGCGGTTTTGCGTCAGGAATTGCGTGAAAACAAAGAGATGGAGCATTGGAGGCGAACCCGTGTTCGCCGGAAATGCTGTAGTGTCGGTGCCGCCTATTCCGCCGCCACTTTGAAACTCTGCAGGTTGTCCAGGCTCTGGATGATGTGCTCAGCGAGCGCGTTCGACAGGATCGAGGGATCGTGCCGCGTGCGCAGCAGGCCGATCTTGCAGGAGGGCAGGGTGGAGAAGCCCTCGGCGGGGCCCAGGATGCGCATGCCCGGCCGGACCGCGCTCTCAGGCAGCACCGAGACGGCCAGGCCCGCTACCACTGCGGCGCCGACCGCGGTCGAGTTCCAGCTGGCATAAAGCACGCGGAAGCGCCTTCCCTTGCTTTCCAGCGCCTCGACCGCCGCCTGACGCCAGTTGCAGGTCGGGCGGCCCAGCGCCAGCGGCAGCGGGTCTTCCTCGTGCACGCAATGGCGGGCCGAGGTCACCCAGAGCAGCGGCTCGATCCGGATGATCTCGCCCTGGCCGCGGCCTTCGACATGGGTGATGATCGCAAGGTCGATGTCGCCGCCGCCGATCCGTTCCGCCAGCATCGGCGTCGGCTCGCAGACCACGGTGACCTCGGTGCGCGGATTGGAGCGGGCGAAGCGCGCCAGGATCTCCGGCAGATAGCGGTCGGCATAGTCGTCGGGCACGCCGAGCCGGATGCGGCCCTTCAGATCCGCCTCGGTGAAGCTCGCGACGCATTCGAGGTTCAGGCGGACAATGCGGCGGGCATAGTCGAGCAGGCGCTCGCCATCCTCGGTCAGCTTGGCATGACGCCCATCGCGGCCGAAGAGCGGGCGGCCGACGCGCTCCTCCAGCCGCTTCATCTGCATCGAAACGGCCGATTGCGTCTTGAAGACGATTTCGGCGGCGCGGGTGAAGGAGCCGGTGTCGGCGATGGCAACGAAGGTCTTGAGCTGATCGGCGTCGAGCACATGGGCCATGGCCGGCCTCCTCCCAGAGGTTCATCAAGATCGGTTGTGTTTGGTATCATAACCATTCGTTTGGCTGATGGCCAGCGTGGAGTTATCGTTTGGGCATTCTCCCGCCTATGCCGGTCAGCCCCGGTTCGGAGGGGAGGCGAGTTTCCATGTCCAACCCCGAGGAGGCTGTCATGCTGGTCATGACCTTCGTCACGAAGACCTTGTCTGCCGTTTCCGGCGGCGCGGCGCGTGCTGCCGCTCATTCGGTCACGGGCACGAAAAACCTGGTGCGCGCTTTCCTGCACCGCCGCGAGGTGATGCGCCTCAGCGAGCTCGACGAGCGCGGGCTGAAGGATATCGGCCTCGTCCGCTCCGATATCGACGGCGCGCTCGCGGTCTCTTGGCTGAGCGATCCGTCGAGCGTGCTGCAGGATCGCTCGAACCAGCAGCAGGCGGCTGCCGTAAGCCGGCGAGAGGCCGGGGTTCGACGGCCCGTGGTGATCAAGGCCGCGACGCGGCCGAGCGCGAATGACATCAAGATCGCGTGCAACGCCTGACCCCTTGGCGTGACGCGTCCCTGCGGGCGGTGGCTTCGGCTGCCGCCCTTTTTTATGCCGGAGGGTGCAGTCTGGCCTGCAATCGTTAACCGGCCTGCGCGTCACGTAACGCTTCATTCAGCAAGTTCGATCACATTTGCGCCGCATTGCGCCGAGCACGGCGCCCCGATCCCTCGCCCCGGGGTTTTCCATGCGACGTTTTCGCCTCCGCCTGCATGACTTGAGGATCCGAACCAAGATCGCCATTCCGATGCTCGTCATGGGCGCAATCGGCATCGGCTCGGCCGTCTATGGCGCGCTCGAATTCGGCAGGATCGAGAAGACCTATGGCGACCTGGTTTCGCAGCGTGCCGCCGCCATCCTCGATTCGGCCCGCGCCGCCAGCGGCATGACCGAGATCGTCGGCAATCTCTACCAGGCGATCGCCTATCCCGAGTTCATGAAGCAGAACACGACCAGCATCGAGAAGGTGAAGACCGCCTATGCGGCCTCGCTCCAGGCGCTGGTCGAGGCCAAGATCAGCTTCCCGCAGCGGGCCGAGAGCTTCGATGAACTGAGCCGCCGCCTGCAGGCCACCAAGTCCGATATCGACCAGATCATCGCCCAGGCCGCTCGCGACGAGGATCTGCCGGCGCTCTCGATCATGTCACAGCTCGACAAGACGATCAGCGAGATCGCCGGCGCTGCGGCCAAGGTCAACGACGAGATCAGGAAGGATACGGAAGCGACCTCGGACGTACTGGCCGCTGATGCACGCCGCGTCACCATGGTGGCGATCGGCCTCAGCATCGCCGGTACCTTGCTGGGGCTGATCGTCGGCGCGCTTCTGACCGGCGCGGCCATCACGCGTCCGCTGGAGCGGCTCAAGCTCCGCATGGGCCAGATCGCCCAGGGCGACTATGCCGCCGAGGTGGAGGGCCAGACCCGCAAGGACGAGGTCGGCGAGATGGCACGTGCCGTCCAGGTGTTCAGGGAGAATGGTCTCGCGGTCCAGCGTCTCGAAAGCGAGACCGAGGCCAGCCGCACCGCAACCGAGCGTCAGCGTCTCGCCGCCGAAGCCGAGCGCAGCGACGCTGCTGTCTTGCAGCAGCGTCTCGCAGCGGAGCAGGCCGTCGTGGTCAGGGCCCTGGCCGAAGGGCTGACCCGGTTGTCACAGGGCGATCTCGGCGCCCGCGTCGAGGAGGAGGTCGCGGCCGACTATGCCGCGCTGAAGCAGGACTTCAACAGCGCCGTCGGCCATCTCGCGCAGACGATCGCGACGATCCAGGCGACCTCGGTCGATGTCGGCAATGCTGCGCGCGAGATCAATTCGGGCGCCGACGATCTCTCGAAACGCACCGAGGAGCAGGCGTCCTCGCTCGAACAGACCGCCGCCACCACCGAGCAGCTCGCGGCCTCGGTCAAGGCCTCGGCGCAGGCTTCGCGACAGGCCGTTCAGCTCGCCAATGAGGCGACGGACGTCGCCGCGAATGGCGGGATCGTCGCCGGCCAGGCGGTCGATGCCATGGCGCGGATCGAACAGACCTCGCGCAAGATCTCCGACATCACCTCGGTGATCGACGAGATCGCCTTCCAGACCAATCTGCTCGCGCTGAACGCCGCGGTCGAAGCGGCCCGGGCCGGCGACGCCGGCAAGGGCTTCGCCGTCGTCGCCTCGGAGGTGCGCACGCTGGCGCAGCGTTCAGCCGACGCCGCCAAGGACATCAAGGGCCTGATCGGTGAATCGGGCGTCGAGGTCGAGCAGGGCGTCGGGCTGGTCCGGGCTGCCGGCGAGGCACTGAGCCAGATCGTCCAGGCCTCCAGGAAGGTCGCAGCCACAGTCTCCGACATTTCGGCCGCGGCGGCCGAACAGGCCAACGGCATCGACGAGATGAGCCAGACGGTCGCGCATATGGACGAGATGACCCAGCAGAATGCGGCACTCGCCGAAGAAAGCGCGGCCTCCGCGACCTCGCTCAGCGGTCAGATCGGACGGCTCAACGAGCTGGTCGCGAGCTTCCGCACTGGCGGCGGCCCCGCTCTGACCAATACGCAAGCCGCTGAGGATGCTTACGAGTGGGACGAGCGCCGGCGCGCCTGACGATAGCCGACATCACTGAAGTTGATCGACGGCGGCCCTGAGGCCGCCGTTCGTTTATTCTTCAGGCCTTGCGCTGGCCGCCGCCGAGCATGGTCTCGAAGATCGAGCGCAGCGCGTCCTGCTGGCTCGCCTGGACCTGGCGGCCGTGCTCGAACATCTGGTTGAGCGCATCGAGGCCGATCGAGCCGGGGCTAGCCTCGCCCGCTGACGGGGGAGCCTGTTCCGGCTCGGGTTCGGGCGCCGGACGGCGCGATTTCGGCGCCGGCTGGGGGCTGCTCTGCGGGGCCTGCTGCCCCTGCGCGCCGCCACCGAACATGCCGCCGAGGATCTGGCCGAAGATGTTGCCCATGTCGGCCGGCATGCCGGGCATTCCGCCGCCGAAGGGGCCGCCGCCTTGTGCCTGGCCGGCCTGGGGGCGCTGCCCGCCGAACAACCCGCCGAGGATCTGCTCCCAGGGATTGGCCGCATTCGGCTGCTGCGCCTGGGGCTGCATGCCCGGCATCTGGCCGCGCATCATCTCGGCGAACTGGCCGAGAATGCCGCCAAGCCCCTGATTGTTCACCGATTTGAACAGGCCGCCCATCAGGATCGAGGCGATCACCGGCAGCATCTGCTTCAGGATCGCCTGGCCGACGCCACTGGTCGCCGCCGCCTGCGCCGCGACAGCATTGGCGACCTCCTTGGAGCCGAAGAGCTGGCTCATCACGTCCTGGCCCATCGGCATTGCCCGGTCGGGAATGCCGTCGCCGTCGCTGTCATACATCTGGCCGAAGGGCGTCGCCGTCATCATCTGGGCGAGGTTGCCGAAGGCGTAGGGGTTCTGGGTCTGACGCTGCAGCCCCATCGAGAAGGCGGGCAGCAGCGCGTCGAGCGCCGCCTGCGTCTGCTGCATCGAGAGCCCGTATTGCCGCGCCAGGTTCTGCATGGCCTGGCCGTTCTGGGCCGACCGCATCATCTCGAACAGGTTCATCATGGCGCGCTCCCTGGCGGGACCAGCCCGCTCATCCACCGGGAAACGATAGCAGCCGGCTGCCATCAGGCAAGCGACGACCTTGCCGCGGCTTGCGCCGCGCCTTCGAGCCGGGCGATGCCGCGATAGGCGGCAACGAGCGCGACGATACCGAACAGCACCGCGCCCAGAGCCGCGCCGGCGAGCGCCCCCTTGGGGCCGGCATACTGCGCGCCCAGCCAGGCGAGCGGCACCGTGCCGAGCGTGGCCCGGCCCCAGCTGAACAGCGTCGAGTAGAATGGCATGCCGAGATTGTTGAAGGCGGCATTGGCGACGAAGAGCGCGCCGACGAAGAGCCACATCGGCCCGGCGATCAGGCAGAAGAAGGCGACGAGCTCGGCGGTCTCGCCGCCGGTGCCGAACAGCGCGCTGATCTGGTGGCGCAGCAGTGCCAGCAACACCGCCACCACCGCGACATAGGCCGCAGCGAAGCCGACCGCATCGGTCAGTGCCCGGCGCATCCGGTCATAGCGCTGCGCGCCCCAGTTCTGGGCCAGGATTGGCCCGATCGCTCCCGACAGCGCGAACAGCACGCCGAAGGCGACCGGCACCAGCCTGTCGATGATCGCGCTCGCCGCGATCACCTGGTCGCCGAAGCGGGCGATGATGCCGAAGAAACAGGCATTGGCGATCGGGTTGGCGAGATTGGTCAGGATCGCCGGTGCCGCGATCGCGAAGGTCGGCCTGACGTCGCGGCGGAGCGCCGCGAAACTCGGGCGCGCGATCATCTTGTGCACGCCGAGCACGCCCTGGAAGCCGATGACGAGGAAGACGAGGCGCGAGAGCACGGTCGCCCAGGCGGCGCCATCTGGACCGAGGCCAAGCCCGAAGATCAGCAGCGGGTCGAGCCCGGCGGTGACGATACCGCCGGCCAGGGTGACGTACATCGCCCGCTTGGCGTCGCCGACCGCGCGCAGGATGCCGGAGAGCCCCATGCCGAGTGCCATCAGCGCGTTCGAAGGCAGGGTGATCCACAGGAACGAGGTGGCAACGGCGAGCGATTCGCCGTGGGCGCCGAGCTTCGGCAGCAGCCAGGGCAACAGCGGCAGCATCAGCAGGCTGACGATGAGGCCGCAGATGGTCATGGCCGTCAGCGTCGAGCCGGCCATCCGGCGCGCGCCCTCGCGGTCGCCGGAGCCGAGTGCCCGCGCCGTCAGCGCGGCAACCGCGATCATCAGCCCGACATTGATGGAGACCATCAGGTAGAGCACGATCGTGGCGTAGCCGACGCCCGCCGTCGCCTCGGGCCGGCCGAGGCGCGAGACATAGAGCAGCGACAGGAAGTCGACGACGAAAATCGCGACCAGGCCGACCGAGGCGGTCGTGGTCATCACCGCGACATGGCGCAGCGTCGAGCCGCTGACGAAGACGGCCTGTTGAGGCTTTGCCGGTGCGTTCACTCGGCCGGCTCCCCGACCCCGCCGACCGCGACCTCGGCGCCGCCATCCTCGATGACGTCCTGCGTTTCCTTGGTGAGCGCCTTCGACTTGCTCTTCGGAGCGACGATAGGCTCGGGCGTGACGCGCGGCACCTTGTCGATCCCGGCGGCGATGCCCTCGCTGAACTGGATCTCCATGCGCTGCGCGTCGCGATCGCGTACATGCTCGATCACGAAGCCCGCCTCCTCATAGCTGAGGCCGAGCGCCTCCAGCGTCACGCGGCCGAAGCCGAGCGCCGATTCGAAGGTCTCGCGCATCTGGTAGTCGACATCGGCGCGCATCAGGTCCATCGCATGGACGCGGTCATAGGCGCGGGCATGGATGCGCGCCGCCGGGAACTCGACCTTGGCCATCTCGACGATGCGCAGCGCCGCCTGCCGATCGTCGATGCAGACGCAGATCACCTTGGCCTTCCCGGCGCCGGCTGCGCGCAGCACGTCGAGGCGCGTCCCGTCGCCATAGTAGATCTTGAAGCCGAACTTGTTGGCCGAGCGGATCCGCTCGATGTCGGAATCGATGATGGTGACGTCGAGATGCTGCAGCAGCAGCGCCTGCGTCACCACCTGGCCGAAGCGGCCGAAGCCGATCACCAGCACCGAGGGCGTTACCCCGTCGAAGGTCTCTTCGATCTCCTCGGCCGGCGGCGCGTGGGCGGCGAGCCAGATGTCGATCAGCTTGGCGGCGACCGGGCCGATCAGCATGCTGAGCGCGGCGATCGCCGTTGCGAGCGCGCCCTGCTTCTCGTCGAGCAGGCCGAGCGAGGCGCCGAGCGGCAGCAGCACGAAGGCGAATTCGCCGGCAGGGGAGAGCAGGGCGCCCGCGCGGATGGCTTCGCTGGTCGAGGAACAGGAGGCGCGCAAGATCGCCGCCGCCGCCGCGATCTTGAACAGCACCAGCAGCGGGGCCGCCAGCGCCAGCAGCAAGGCGTTCTCGGCGACCAGCCTCAGGTCGATCGACATGCCGACCGCCATGAAGAACAGGCCGAGCAGCACGCCGCGGAACGGCTCGACATCGGCTTCGAGCTCGTGCCGGAAATGCGAATCCGCCAGCAGCACGCCGGCGAGGAAGGCGCCCATCGCCATCGAGAGTCCGACCTGCTCCATCAGCAGCGCGGCGCCGAGCACGACCAGCAGCGCGGCCGCCGTCATCACCTCCTTGGCGCCGGTCTTGGCGAGTAGCCGGAAGAACGGGTTCAGCGCATAGCGGCCGGCGAGCACGACGACGGCGATGGCGAGCAGGGCAAGGCCGAGGCCCGTCAGCGCTTTGGTCGAGCCGCCGCCATGGGCGGCCTCGGTCGTCGCCAGCAGCGGCAGCAGCGCCAGCATCGGCGCGATCGAGATGTCCTGGAACAGCAGGATGGAGAAGGAGCGCCGGCCATAGGGTTCGGCGCCGTCGCCGCGCTCTTCGAGCAGTTGCAGTGCGATCGAGGTGGCGGAGAGAGCGAGCGCCAGCCCGACGGCCAGCGCACCGGCGGGGCTGAGTCCGAGCTTCCAGGCGACGGCGCCGATCACGGCCGCGCTCAGCAGCATCTGCGCGAAGCCGGCGCCGAGGATGTCCTTGCGCATCGAATAGAGCCGCGCCGGCTGCAATTCGAGCCCGACCAGGAAGAGCAGCAGCACGACGCCGATCTCGGCGGTGCTGCGGATCGCATCCGGGTCCTTGATCACGGCGAGCGCCGAGGGGCCGATGGCGATGCCAGCCGCGAGATAGCCTAGCACCGCCGACAGGCCGAAGCGGCGGAACAGCGGTACCGCCACCACCGCGCCCGCGCAGAAAGTCAGGATCGGCGGCAGATAGCTGGCATGCGAGGCGGCATCGGCCATGCAGGAACTCGTGCTGAAGCGAAGGGGGCCCGTGCGGAAGGCAGGTGGCCGGACGCGTGCAATGTAGGGCCTATCCGTGCATCCTGCGAGGGGCAGCCGCGCATGGCCTACGGCACTGCGTCGCCGCGCTTCCTTGACATCGCCGGCGCCAGACAGAAAAGAAGGCGCGATCCCTTCGGAACCAGCGCCCCAGTGACCGCCAAGCCGCCGCTCGACATCCTGCTCTGCGCCCCGCGCGGCTTCTGCGCCGGCGTGGTCAGGGCGATCGACGCCGTCGAGAAGGCGCTCGCCATGCACGGTGCGCCGGTCTACGTGCGCCACGAGATCGTGCACAACAAATACGTGGTCGAGTCGCTGAAGCGGAAGGGCGCGGTCTTTGTCGCCGAGCTCTCCGAGGTGCCCGATGCGACCCGGCCGGTGATCTTCTCGGCCCATGGCGTGCCGAAATCGGTGCCGGCGGAAGCTGAGGCGCGCCAGTTCTTCGCCATCGACGCGACCTGTCCGCTGGTCACCAAGGTGCATCGCGAGGCCGAGGTCCATCACAAGCGCGGCCGGCACATCCTGCTGGTCGGCCATGCCGGCCATCCCGAGGTGATCGGCACGATGGGGCAGTTGCCGGAAGGCGCGATCACGCTGATCGAGACGCTCGATGACGTCGCGCGGCTGACCCCACCCGAGGGCAAGGACCTCGCCTATGTCACGCAGACCACGCTCTCGGTCGACGACACCCGCGAGATCGTGCAGGGCCTGCAGGCGCGTTTCCCCGCGCTGATCGCCCCGCACAAGGAAGACATCTGCTACGCCACCACCAACCGCCAGGAGGCGGTGAAGCGCGTCGCGCCGCTGGTCGACGGGCTGATCGTGGTCGGCTCGCCCAATTCCTCGAACTCGCAGCGCCTGCGCGAGGTCGCCGAGCGGGCCGGCTGCCCGGTCTCGCGCCTCGTTCTGCGTACCAACGAGATCGACTGGTCGCTCTTCGGCGGGATCCGCCGCCTCGGCATCACCGCTGGCGCCAGCGCGCCCGAGGTGCTGGTCGAGGAGATCATCGATGCCTTCGCCGAGCGCTACGAGGTCACGGTCGAGACCGTCTCGACCGCCGATGAGAGCGTCTTCTTCCCGCTGCCGCGCGAATTGCGTGAGCCGACCCCGAACGCAGCAGAGTAAAGAGCGCGTGGCCGTCTATACCGAAGTGCCCGATGACGAGATGGCCGCCTTCGTGGCGCGCTACGGCATCGGCAACCTGCTTTCCGCCAAGGGCATCGCCGAGGGCGTCGAGAACTCGAACTACCTCGTCCACACGACGCAGGGCTTCTACATCCTCACCCTCTACGAGAAGCGGGTGAACCCGGCCGATCTGCCGTTCTTCATCGAGCTGATGCAGCATCTCGCCGGGCGTGGGCTGAATTGCCCGGTGCCGGTGCTCGACGCCTCGGGCCAGGCGCTGGGTGTGCTCGCCGGCCGTCCGGCGGCGATTGTCAGCTTCCTCGACGGGCTCTCGGTGCGCCGCCCCGGTGCCGGCCATTGCGGCGAGGTCGGGCGCGCGCTCGCGCTGCTGCACCGGGCCGGCGCGGATTTTTCGATGACACGCGTCAATGCGCTCTCGGTGCCGGGCTGGCGCCCGCTCGCCGAGCAGGCCGGGGCCGACGCCGACAAGGTCTCGCCCGGGCTGGCGCGGCGGGTCATGGCCGAGATCGCGGTGCATGAGGCGGGTTGGCCGAAGGATCTTCCGGGCGGCGTCATCCATGCCGATCTCTTCCCCAACAACGTCTTCTTCATCGGCGAGAAGCTGTCGGGCGTCATCGACTTCTATTTCGCCTGCACCGACGCCTACGCCTACGACCTCGCCATCTGCCTGAATTCCTGGTGCTTCGAGGCCGATTCCTCGTTCAACCTTACCAAGGGCCAGGCGATGCTGGCCGGCTATGAGAGCGTGCGCCCGCTCAATGAAGCCGAGGTCGCGGCCCTGCCGGCGCTCTGCCGCGGCTCGGCGCTGCGCTTCCTCCTGACCCGGCTGGTCGACTGGCTCAACGTGCCGCCGGGCGCGCTGGTCAAGCCGCATGATCCGCTCGAATACGACCGCAAGCTTGCCTTCCACCAGCGCGTCTCGGATGCACGCGAATATGGGCTGCGCCGATGACCGACCCCGTCGAGGTTTGGACTGACGGCGCCTGCTCGGGCAATCCGGGCCCCGGCGGCTGGGGCGCGATTCTGTCCTACAAGGGCAAGGAGCGCGAGCTCTCCGGCGGCGAGGCGCTGACCACGAACAACCGTATGGAGCTGATGGGCGCGATTTCCGCGCTGGAGACACTGACCCGGCCTTGCACCGTCGCGCTCCACACCGACAGCCAGTATCTGCGCCAGGGCATCACCAGCTGGATCCATGGCTGGAAGAAGAACGGCTGGAAGACCGCTGACCGGAAGCCGGTCAAGAACGAGGAGCTCTGGAAGCGCCTCGACGCTGCGCTCAAGCAGCACAAGATCGAGTGGAAATGGGTCAAAGGCCACGCCGGCGATGAGATGAACGAGCGCGCCGACGCGCTGGCGCGCGCCGGCATGGCGCCGTTCAAGCCGGGGCGGTGAGGGCGGGGACGGCGGCCACAGGGCCAAGAGGGTAGGATGCCTGACGACGAGAGGGCCGCTGAACCTAGCCTCGTAAAAGCAGTGTTCACATGGCAGGCCTATCCATGGCTTCTGTTGCTCGCTCTCCTGGCGATCAACGCAATTATCTATCCGAGCATATTTGGCTTCATGGGCAGGCTGTGGTGGTTCCTCGGCCCGCTGTTGACCATTCAAATTTGGGTACTTGGCGCCCTTCTTTTCATGCATAAACTCAAGGATGGCGACAAATATGCCGATGCTCTTATTCGAGGCAGGCGGCTTGGGATTCTAGGTTTATGTCTCCTCTATGCCATCAACTGTATAGACAGTTTATATCGAATTCTGATCTTGAATCAGTGGAAGTATTATAAGCGGTGGGAGCCACTGCAACCAGATCAGTCGATTTCGTTTGGCGTCGCCTACAATGTGCTGGGAGCGCTCATTTGCGGAGCGCTGGTGATT
Organism: Allobosea sp. P4_H5; assembly: GCF_056400825.1. Lineage (NCBI taxonomy): Bacteria > Pseudomonadati > Pseudomonadota > Alphaproteobacteria > Hyphomicrobiales > Alloboseaceae > Allobosea > Allobosea sp. P4_H5. The sequence continues at coordinate 34,704 of NZ_JBFUKM010000004.1, forward strand.
TGGGCTGTTCGTGAGTTCTGGCGAAGCCGTCGCACGAAGTGATGCAGAACCCGATCCTCCGCTAAGGGTCGGAAACGGGACCCTCAGACCGGTATCTCGTTCTCTCCAGCGCCGACGCGCCTCACTCTCAGCGCCAGCCGAGCCCCGGCGCGACCTGCTTCAGGATCGCCTCGATGACATGGGCGTTGTAGTCGACGCCGAGCTGGTTCGGCACCGTCAGCAGCAGCGTGTCCGCCTCGGCGATCGCCTCGTCCCGCTTCAGCTCATCGATCAGCTTGTCCGGCTCGGCCGCATAGCTGCGCCCGAAGATAGCGCGCGTGCTGTCGTCGATATAGCCGATCGAATCGTCGCTCTCATTGCCGCGGCCGAAATAGGCGCGGTCGCGGTCATCGACCAAGGCGAAGATGCTGCGGCTGACCGAGACGCGCGGCTCGCGCGTGTGACCGGCCTCTTTCCAGGCCTGCCTGAAGAGGCGGATCTGCTTGGCCTGCTGGATGTGGAAGGGCTCGCCGCTCTCGTCGGTCTTCAGCGTAGAACTCTGCAGGTTCATGCCGCGCTGCGCCGCCCAGACGGCCGTGGCGTCGGAGGAGGCGCCCCACCAGATGCGCTCGCGCAGCCCTTCCGAATAGGGCTCCAGTCGCAGTAGGCCGGGCGGATTGGGGAACATCGGGCGCGGATTGGGTTGCGCGAAGCCCTCGCCACGCAGGACGTCGAGGAAGACCTCGGCATGGCGGCGCGCCATGTCGGCATCGCTCTGCCCCTCCGCCGGCTGGTAGCCGAAATGGCGCCAGCCATCGATGACTTGCTCGGGCGAGCCGCGGCTGATGCCGAGCTGCAGCCGTCCGCCGGAGATCAGGTCTGCCGACCCCGCATCCTCGGCCATGTAGAGCGGGTTCTCGTAGCGCATGTCGATGACGGCGGTGCCGATCTCGATGCGCTTGGTCCGGGCGCCGACCGCGGCCAGCAGCGGGAAGGGCGAGCCGAGCTGGCGTGCGAAATGATGCACCCGGAAATAGGCGCCGTCCGCGCCCAGCTCCTCGGCGGCGACGGCAAGGTCCATTGACTGCAGCAGCGTATCGCCCGCCGAGCGGGTCTGGGATTGCGGCGAGGGGGTCCAGTGTCCGAAGGACAGGAAGCCGATCTTTTTCATCGCGTGACGCCTGTGAACCACCGAGTGCGCGGAACTGGTCCGCGACAGGAAAACGCCCGAGCGGCCATCACCGCCGGGCGTGCTTCGCCTCCATATAGGTAGGATTCGTCGGGTTGCCGCGGCGTCCGCGCACAGGCGCCAATGCCGCAATGCAATCCTGGTCGCAATCGCTGGGCAGTCCGCTGGCCTGCCCAGCGATGACGAAACCTCTTTGGTCAGAACTTCATCTCGACCCTGCCCTTGAGGGCGTGGTCTCTGGAGCGTTCGCCGATGGCGGCGGAGTAGGTCAGGCCGAGCGCGGTGGCCTGGGAGATGCGCCAATCGAGCCCGGCCTCGGCGGTGAGGGCGTCGCGGTCGATCCTGGCGGCGAAGACCGTGGCCAGTGTCGTTCCGGCGACGAAGGCGGTGCGCGCCTGCGGGGTCAGCTCGCCGAAGCCGTGACGCCAGCCGAGCATGGCCCGGGCGAACAGCGGCATCGCCCCGAGCTGCGCTTCGGCCCGCAGGCCGAGCGTGGTGAAGCCCAGCGTCTGGTCGCTGCCGAAGACCCGCAAGGCCGCCGCCCCGCCACGCTCGGTGCCGGCATCCGTGCTGACGCGGATCAAGGCGAGTTGCGCGAAGGGCTCGAGCGCAAAGCCCTGGAAGGCGAAGCCATAGCCGAGTTCGGCAAAGCCTTGCGTCACCGAACCCGGACGCTGCAGCCGCAGCAGGTCGCCGAAGCCGCGGATCTGAACCTGGCGGCGGATGTCGCTTTCCGACCAGCTATAGGCCGCGCCGGCATCGAAGCGCAGGCTGCCGAAGCGGGCGCCGGCATAGAGTGCGGCATGGCCGCTCTCGAGCTTGCCGGTCGAGAGCCTCGCATCGAGATCGAAGCGCGACTGGCTGTAGCCGCCGGCGACGCCGACTTTGAGCGACGAGCCCGGTGCATCGTAGAGCATCAAATCGGCGCCGAGCAGGGCGCCGCCGCTGCGGCGGCTCATGCTCGCGGCATTGCCGTCGCCATCGCTGTTGCCGGTGCTGCCGAAGGCGGTGCCCCAGAGCGCATAGCGCGGCTGCGGGATCGGAGCAGCCATCACGACCCCGCCCTTGCGGCCGGGCAGATCGGCAGTGAAGGCGCCTGCAACCTGACCGGGGGCTTGCGTCAGCAGCGGGCCGCGCAGATGGCCCAGAATGGTCTCGCGCACCAGCCGGCTCTCGTCGATCATCACGCTGACCGCCTGGGCATGCGCCTCGCCCGAGAGCAGGTCGAAGCCGGCGCGGGCCTGATCGGCCGTCGCCGAGATCAGCGCGTCATAGACCGGATTGCCGACCCCGAGCCGCTCCGCTGCGATCGCGATGAAGCCCTGGTTGCGGGTGACGGCGATGTAATTGCCGCCCGTGCTGCCGGAACTGCTGCCCCCTGAGCTGCCACCGTCGCCCGGTCCGAACGAGGTGTCGTTGCGGGTCATGGTCAGCGTCACGTTCGTGCCGCCATAGCTCAGTGACGGTGTCAGGAAGGCGAGGTTCGACGTGACGCTGCTGAAGGTTCCGCCGACCCCGCCCGAGGCGGTCAGGATGGTGTAGTTGGTCGAGGCCGCGTAGTTGCCGCTCTCGGCCAGCACCTGCACCGTGCCGCCGCTGATGGTCGCATTGCCCGAGGCGACGATCCTGTCGCTCTGGCCGGCGGCGTTGACCTCAACCTGATAGGTCGAGCCCGAGGCGAAGGCGACGTTGCCGGAGACAGTCAGCGTCCCGATCGAGTTGCCCGGCGCGACCGTCGCGCCGCTCGCAACCGCGAGCGCCCCGATCGTGCCGGAGCCGCCGAGCGTGCCGCCGCTCAAGCTCACCGAACCGCTGATCGAGCCGTTGACCACCAGCTTGCCGGACGAGACCGTCGTGCCGCCGGTATAGGTGTTCGTTCCCGACAGCGTCAGCGTGCCTGTGCCGGTCTTGTCGAGCGCGCCATTGCCGCTGATCGTGCCGGAGAAGGTCGTCGAGGCGTTGCTGCTGCCCGCCTTCAGCTTTGTGCCGGTGCTGATCTGGATCGTCCCCGCGCCGGCGATCGAGCCGGCGGTCACGGTGCCCAGCCCGTCGCTGATCTCGAGCCTCGCGCCGCTGGCGATGCTGTAGTCCGACGCGGCCGACAGCGCCGGCGCGGCGTTGATGAAAATCGCTCCGGCTTCGATCGTGGTCGCGCCGGAATAGGTGTTGCTGCCGGACAGGATCAGCGCGCCGGCACCCTGCTTGGTCAGGCCGCCCGTGCCGCTGATGGCGCCATTGAAGCTGATCGAATTGCTACGATTGAAGATGAGCTGGCCATTATTGACGATGTCACCAAGAATGGAGCCGCTCGTGCCGCCGTCGCCGATCTGGAGCGTGCCGCCGGAGATCGTCGTCCCGCCGGTATAGGTATTCGCATCCGTCAGCGTGACCATGCCGGCGCCGGTCTTGCGCAACCCGCCGGCGCCGCTGATCGCATTGGCGATGGTGACGTCGATGCCACCAGCCTGGTCGAGCGTCAGCGTGCCCGACACCAGCTGGATGCCGCCGAACAGCGAGGCGGTCCCTGCTTGCACGACGGTCAGCTTGCTGTCGCCGGACAGCGAGACGGAATAGGCCCGGCTACCATCGCCATTCAGGCCGCCCGCGATCCCGCCGCCATCCAGGACGATGGTGACGTTGTTGCCGGCGATGCCCGCGCCACCGGCGCCGTTGGCGCCGGGCACGAGGCCGGAACCACCAGCGCCGCCATTGCCGCCGGTGACGCCGTCATAGACGATGATCACGGCGCCGTCGGTTGCAAAGATGCCGGCACCACCGGCGCCGCCTGCGCCGCCGCCGCCATTGCTGCTGGTACCTCCCGTCCCGCCGGCGCCACCAATGGCGTTCTGAGAGACTGAGACCGTCGCGCCGCCCGTCACGAGCAGGCCATGCCCGCCGGCGCCGCCACTGCCACCGACGCTGCCGAAGCCAACGGCATTACCGCCGTTGCCACCGCGTCCGCCGCGAAGGTCGTTGACGGTGTCCAGTGTCGTTCCGGCACCGCCGGTCACTGCCAGGCCATGGCCGCCGCTGCCGCCGCCGCCAGGGCCGTTCTGACTGTCGCCACCATTGCCGCCGCTTCCACCGGTCGCGGTGAAGAAGAGCCCACCGAACGTGCCGGTGCCGGTGATCACGGCGCCCCAGCCGCCGGCGCCACCGCCGCCGCCGCCGGAGGCCACCACTCCGGAGCTGCCGCCATTGCCGCCATTGCCGCCGGTCGCTGCGGCGAGCGGTAGCCCTGAGCTGACGCTGCCATGGGCGCCGCCACCGCCGCCGCCGGAACCCGAACCGGGGAAAGCACTGCTCCCGCCATTGCCGCCGGCCCCGCCCGGCGCGGCTCCACCTGTGCCTGCCGAGCCGCCAGCGTAGCCACCGTCGCCGCCGGTCTGGCCGGCACCGCCACCGCCACCGCCACCGGAGGTGCCAATACTGCCCGGGCCGCCGGCGGCCGTCTCCGAGTCGCCAGCGCCGAGACCACCGCCACCGCCACCGGCGCCGCCTTCAGCCATGACGGCGCCTGTCGTGCCGAGCAGCCCGATACCGGCAAAGAGCAGGGTCAGGCCGACAAGAGCGGTCGACGCCTTGAACGATCTGCAGCACTTCGGCAGAGGCTCGTCGCGGAACGGGCGAGCACAGGCCGGCAGCGCCGCGGCATCCAACAGAAGCGACATGCGCTGCCGCCGGATGCGTGCAGCCATCGGAGCGAAGACGAACGTCACGGGAATCCCCAGCCCAATTCTATCCGCAGGCTAGGCGGCCTCGCGCGCGAGGCAATGAACAGCCGTTCACATCCGGCCAAATTGTTCAGCTGTGGCGGATTTGCCGTAGCGCGCGCGACGGAAACGAAGCCTTATCCTGGTCAAGGGCCGCACGGCCCGCCACTCAGCCCAGCGGCTGGCGGTAGACGATGAACCCGGATTTCTGCGCGACCTTGTCGTAGAGTTCCTGCGCCTGCAGGTTGCTCTCATGCGTTTGCCAGTAGACACGGAACAGGCCGTGCTTCTCCGCCATCTGCCGGACGGCCTCGATCAGCTTGCGGCCGACGCCGTGACCGCGCGCCTCCTCGCTGGTGAAGAGATCCTGCAGATAGCAGATCTCGTTCTGGCTCCAGGTCGTGCGGTGCAGCACATAGTTGACGATGCCGAGCGCCCGGCCGTCGCGCTCGGCGATGAAGCCGCCCATCGGCTCCTGGCCACCCGTCAATCGGGCGAAGGTCGTGTCCGTCGTCTCCGGCGTCAGCGACGATTTGTAGAAGGTGAGATAGCCCTGCCAGAGCGGCTCCCAGGCGGCGCGATCATCGGCCGTGAGCGGGCGGATGCTGATCTCTGACATGGCGTAGCGTCTCCTCGATTTTGTCGGGAGGCTAGCGGCGCTCGTCAGTGCTGTCTCATGACAAGCGCAGATCGGATCGATCGGATTTCGTGCTGGGATTCGTTCGGCGTCATGCTCGGGCTTGACCCGAGCATCTCTTGCCGGATGAGGCTCCAACCGGAGCCTACTTGTCAGGAGATTCTCGGGTCTGCGCTACGCTTCGCCCGAGAATGACGGCGTGCCGAGGTTCGGCTCAGAGCTGGTTCAGCATCGCCTCGGCGCCGGAGACGTCGGCCTTGCCCGGCGCGTCCTCGACATTGAGCGCGGTGACCACGCCATCCTCGACGACCATCGAATAGCGCTGCGAGCGGGTGCCGAGGCCAAAGCCCGAGCCGTCCATCGACAGGCCGATCTCCTTGACGAAATCGGCATTGCCGTCGGAGAGGAAGGTGATCACGCCGGCGCCGCCGGTCGCCTTCGACCAGGCGTCCATGACGAAGACGTCGTTGACGCCGGTGACGAAGATCTCCTCGACGCCCTTGGCTTTGATCTCAGCGGCCTTGTTCACATAGCCCGGCAGATGGTTCTTGTGGCAGGTCGGCGTGAAGGCGCCCGGCACGGCGAAGAGCACGATCTTGCGGCCCTTGAACAGGTCGTCCGTGGTCTTGGCTGCCGGCCCGTCGGCCGTCATCACGCGAAACGTCGCCTGCGGAAGCTTGTCACCGACCTTGATCGCCATCGCCATGTCTCCGGTTCGCGGCGTCGCGCCGCTTCGAGCGCAGGGTTACGGCTTCGCGCTGCCGATGTCGAGTTCGAGCCGCGTCTCGACCGATTGTGGTTTTCCGCGCACGGTGATGATCAGGGGGGTGGGGCCGGTTGTCCCCTTGGGACGTTCGACGATCTTCAGCTTTGCCGCGACGGTGCCGTCCGGCTGCGGCATCAGCATCGGCCGGCCGAAGGACCACATCCCGGCGCCTTCGACGAAGACATCGTCGACTGAGCCGCCGTCGGGGGCCTTCAGCAGCAGCTTCACCGCGGCGTCGCTGTGCGTGACTTCCAGGATCGACAGGCGGTCATCCGTCGCGCCCAGCTTGACCGCGTGCGGAATCCGGGCCTCGAACTGCTCCAGCCGTGGCGAGGTCACCGAGGTGACGCCCGGTTCCAGCCAGAGCCGTGCCTCACCCTTGGCGGGAACGCAGATCTTGTCGCAGACCGCGTAGTCGAGCTTCAGCACCACGGTTACCGGCCGGGTCGGATCGATCGGCTGCACCGAGACCGGCACCACCACCTCGCCGACATAGCCGATGCCTGAGCCGGCGCCGTCGTCGAAGCGCTCCGGGGTCGGCCAGCGCACGTCGAGCCCGCCGACATTCTCCGAACCGCTCCAGTCGAAGACCGGCGGTACGCCGGCATCGCCGGGGCTGCGCCAATAGGTCTTGAAGCCTGGCGACATCGTGATCTCGACGCCGACGCGCTGCTTGCCCGAAGGCGCAGTCGCGCCCGCGATCAGGCGCATCGACGAGTACGCGGCTTTCGACCACGGCGAAACCGCGGCGTCCTGGGCGGAAGCCGGGGTGCCGAGCGCCAGCGCGGCAAGGAAGGAGAGGGTCGTGACCGTTTTCACGTGGTCTGATTTAGGCGATCGAGCCGCGTTTTGCGAGGCCGATACCGGCGCTGTGATCCGGGATCGATATTGCAGCCAAGAATGGCCAGCTTTGCGCCAGCATTGCGGCGAGGGCGGACCGGCATCCCGGAGAGCCATCCGGCTAAGCCCGAATATCCTGGCTCGCGCGCGTGCCAAAAATGTTCCCACACCGACCGAACATGTCTTAGCATGGCGCCATGAATCTCGGATCGAACCAGCGCGTCAGCGGACGCAGCTATCTCGACGGGCAGTGCCTGATCGCCATGCCGGGCATGAGCGACCAGCGCTTCGCCCGCAGCGTCGTCTATCTCTGTGCCCATTCCGAGGACGGTGCGATGGGCATCATCGTCAACAAGCCGGCCGCCGACACGCGCTTTCCCGAACTGCTCGTCCAGCTCGACGTCATCCCATCCGACCAGGCGATCCGCCTGCCGAGCCAGGCCGAGAGGATGAGGGTCTTGCGCGGTGGCCCGATGGAGACCAAGCGCGGCTTCGTCCTGCACAGCGCCGATTTCTTCCTGGAAGCGGCGACGTTGCCGATCGACGACGGCATCTGCCTGACCGCGACGCTCGACATATTGCGCGCCATCGCCGTTGGGACCGGGCCGGAGAATGCGGTGCTGGCGCTCGGCTATGCCGGCTGGGGGGCGGGGCAGCTCGAATCCGAGATCCAGTCCAATGGCTGGCTGCATTGCGCCGCCGACGAGGCGCTGCTCTTCGACGACGCGCTCGACACCAAATATACGCGGGCGCTCAGCAAGCTCGGCATCGATCAGGCCTTCCTGTCGAAGGACGCCGGGCACGCCTGAGGCGAGTTCGAAGCGACTGGTCTTTTCAAAACCACGATAACTGCGCGGTAAAATTGGTTGCCGGTAAGCAGTCTGTCGCGCGTAGTCTGCCCAAACCTAGGCCCGATCCTACTGGCCGGACCTCTCGTCCAAAGTAGGACCAGTTGTAAGGCTTTGGCTCGCCGCTGCCGAAGACCCAAAGAACCCCGTGGAATTGGATCGCGCTTCTCTGGCCGCCCTTGCCCCACATTCGGATAGGTGAAAAATCCAGCAGGTTTTGGGGGATGCGGTAGTGCATCGCCCCGTCGCTGACCGTCACGCAATATGGTCGCCCTGCTGCCCTGCGGTGTGCTGCGTCAGCGACGAAGTGGGAAGCCCATGCTGCGAGTGGCATGGAAAGCGCCAACCCCAGTGCCCATCCCACTAGGAAGGATTTGGGCAGCAGCTCGGGCTTGGCTCTCGCAAGCAGAGCTGAAGCCGCAATCGCGCTCGCTAAAACGACCGTATGCGCGAGCAACGACGGTAGCTCGCCGCTTATCAGGCGGCCGAGCAGAACGAGACTGATTGGTGCCGACAGGACGCCGCCGATGAAGCGCAGATCGGCCGCACGCAACTCGTCGTTCGTCACGCCGCCTCGAAGGACGAGCTCGACGCTCCCACCAGCCGCCTTGCCTCCGCCGCCGTCATCGGCTGGCCGAAGGTGTAGCCCTGCGCGTACTGGCAGCCGAGCTGGTAGAGCTCGATCGCATCCGATTCGGTCTCGGCGCCCTCGGCGACCACGTCCATCTGCAGGTCGGCGGCGAGCTGCACGATCGAGCGCAGGATCACCGGCGGCTTGCCGTTGCCCATCTGGCGCACGAAGCTCTGGTCGATCTTGATGGTGTCGAAGGGGAAGCGCTGCAGATAGGACAGCGAGGAATACCCCGTTCCGAAATCGTCGAGCGACAGGCCGGCGCCGAGGTCGCGAATGCGGCTGAGCATCTGCGCGGCATATTCCGGGTTCTCCATCACCAGGCTTTCGGTGATCTCGAGCTTCAGCGTACCCGGCAGCACCCGCCGGCGCGCCAGCACGGCCTTGACGTCCTTCAGCAGGTCGTGGCGCAGCAGCTGCCGGCTGGAGACGTTGACGCTGGCGAAGATCGGCGGCTCGACCTCGAGCGCGGCCTGCCAGGCGGCGAGTTCGCGCGCGGTCCGGTCCATCACATAGACGCCGAGATCGACGATCAGCCCGCTTTCCTCGGCGATCGCGAGGAAGTCCTGCGGCAAGAGCCGGCCCTCGCGCGGATGGTCCCAGCGCATCAGCGCCTCGAAGCCGGCGATGGTCCGGTCCTCCAGCCTGACGATCGGCTGGTACATCACCTGGATCTCGCCGCGCTCGATCGCCCGGCGCAGGTCGCTTTCGAGCGCGAGCCGGTCGTTGCGGTCGCTGCGCATCGCCAGAACGAAGACCTCGACGAGGTTGCCGCCCTGGTTCTTGGCATGCGCCATGGCGAGCTCGGCGTTCTTCAGCGCGTCGTCCTTGCGTGCGGTCGGCGTGCCGTCGAACAGGGTGAGGCCGATCGAGGGCGTCAATACGATCTCGCGCTCGGCGAAGGTGATCGGCGTCGAGACGGCGCGGCGGATCAGCTCGGCCAGGGCGAGGATGCGTTCGGGATCGCTCTCCGAGACGATGATCATCGCGAAGATGTCGCCGCCGATGCGGGCAAGCGTGTCCTGCGTCCGCAGCAGCCGGCCGAGGCGGCGCGCCAGCGTCAGCAGGATCGAATCGCCGGCCGAGAAGCCGACCGATTCGTTGACCTGCTTGAAGCGGTCGATGTCGATGACGATCACGGTCGGGCGGATGGCGTCATCGGCGCGGCTGAAGCCGAACACGGCGGTGAGCCGGTCCTGGAACAGCTCGCGATTGGGCAGGCCGGTCAGGTTGTCGTGCACGGCGTCGTGCAGCATGCGCTCCTGGGCGGTGCGCTGCTCGGTGACGTCGGCGAGCGTGCCGATGACGCGGATGACCTCGCCATCCGAGCCGATCACCGGCCGGGCCTTCAGGCTGAACCAGTGATAGGCGCCGTTGGCGGCGCGCAGGCGGAAATCGAGCTGCAGCTTGCCGCGGCGCTGCTCGATCACCGCGTCGAGCGAGACGCGGTAGCGATCGCGGTCGGCGACATGCATGTGCTCGAGCCAGCGCGCGGCCGAGCCTTCGAGCGCGCCCTTGGACAGGCCAAGCAGGATCTCGGCCTGCGGCGAGACGAAGATCTTGTCGGCCGAGACGTCCCAGTCGAAGACGAGGTCGCCCGAGCCTGACAGGGCGAGCGCGCGCCGCTCGGTGTCGGAGACCAGCCCCTGCGCCAGCGCGCCGCCGGCGAAGGCGTGCTGCACCACGGTGAAGCCGATCAGCAGCACGATCAGCACCAGGCCGCCGATCAGGGCGGGCGGTACGAGGTCGCGGGTGACCTGTCCGATCACGGTGAAGCTGGCCGCGGTCACCCAGACCAGCAGCAGGAACCAGGTCGGGATCAGCATCACCGCCCGTTCATAGCCATGGGTGGCGAGGTGCAGGATCAGCACGAAGCCGATCGTCGCGACCGCCGCGATCGAGATGCGGGCGATGCCGGCCGCCATCGGCGCATCGAACACCGCAAGGCCGACCAGCCCGGCGAGGCCGAGGATCCAGACGATAGTGATATGGCTGTAGCGCACATGCCAGCGCGACAGGTTGAGATAGGCGAAGAGGAAGACGACCAGCGTCGCCGCCAGGACCACCTCGGCGCCGGCGCGGTAGATTCGCTCGATTGCCGGCGTCAGCGGAAAGATGCGCTGGAAGAAGCCGAAATCCAGGCCCGCATAGGCCAGAACCGCCCAGGCCAGCGCCGCTGCGGCGGGGAAGATCACCGCGCCCTTGACCACGAAGATGATGGTCAGGAACAGCGCGAGCAGGCCGGCGATGCCGATGATGATGCCCTTGTAGAGCGTCAGCCCGTTGGTCTTCTGGCGATAGGCCTCCGGCTCGAACAGATAGAGCTGCGGCAGGTTCGGCGACTTCAGCTCGGCGACGAAGGTGACGGTGGTGCCGGGGTCGAGCGTGATCTGGAAGATGTCGGCGTCGGGCGCTTCCTCGCGCTCGGGCCGCAGGCCCTGGCTCGCGGTGATCGCCTCGATGCGGCGGTCGCCCAGATCGGGCCAGACCACGCCCGAGCCGATCAGGCGATGGAAGGGCGCGACCAGCAGCCGGTCGATCTGCTCGTCGGAATCATTGGTCAGCGCGAACACGATCCAGTCTGGCCGTGCTCCGGATTCGCGCGCCCGGACGGCGATGCGCCGGACGATGCCGTCGGCACCCGGCGCGGTCGAGATCTGGATAACGTCGCCATCGGCTTTGTTGCGCTCGACCACGTCGGTGAGGTCGAGCACGGGCACGTCGAGCGGCACGCGCTGTGCCTCGACCGCCAGTGCCGGTCGCAGCAGCGAAAGCAGCGCCAGCATCAGGAGGCCGAGGACGGCAATGCCGGACCGGAGGAAACGTGGTTTCGCTGACAAGATGGGCTCTGCGGGAAACTCTTCAGGCGTGACGGTCAGTGGTATCGGCGCGACGTGGCGAGGGCAAGGCAATGCCGGCCTGTTCACAGCTTGCGATCGGTTTCAGCAGGGCGGCGCAGCTCGGAGGCAAGCATGCCGTAGAGCAGGTGATCGGCCCAGGCGCCGTTGATGCGCAGATAGCCGCGCGCCTCGCCCTCGCGGGTGAAGCCGACGCGCTCTAGCAACCGGCGCGAGGGCTCGTTATGCGGCAGGCAGGCGGCTTCGACGCGGTGCAAAGCGAGTTCGGAGAAGGCGAAGTCGAGCGCGCCGCGCACCGCTTCGGTCATATGGCCCTTGCCGGCATGGCGCTGGCCCATCCAGTAGCCGAGCGTGCAGGCCTGGGCGACACCGCGCCTGACGAGGCCCAGCGTCAGCCCGCCGAGCACTGCCTCCGAGCGTGCGTCGAGGATGAACAGGGAATAGGCTTCGTCGGTCGCAATCTCGCGGGCCGCGCGCTTCACCCGCAGGCGGAACGAGGCGCGGGACAGATCGTCTTCGGTCCAGACCGGCTCCCAGGGGGTGAGGAAGTCGCGGCTCTCCATCCGCAGATTCGCCCAGGCCGAGTAGTCGCCGGCGAGCGGGGCGCGCAGGATCAGGTTCTGCGTCCTGATCAGCGGCCGCGCCGGCGGGTCGGTGGCGAAGCGGAAGAGGGCCATCGTCGTCAGGCGGCTCGTGCCAGCAGCGCGCGCAAGGCCGTCGCCGGGGCAAGACCGTCGAGCGGGCCGACGGCAGCGACCGTGACCACGCCGTCGAGCAGGCCCTGACCGGCCGCCCGCACATCGGCGAGGCTGACCGCGTCGAGCCGGCGCGCCAGCTCCTCGCGCGGGATCGCCCGGCCGAAGACCAGCACCTGTCGCGCCATCTGCTCGAGCTTGCCGCCAGGGCTTTCGAGCGAGGCCAGCAGGCCGACTTTCATCTGTGCCCGGGCCCGGGCGACCTCGGCCTCGCTGACGTCGCGAGCGGCTTGGGCGAGGCAGTCGAGCGCGACCTCGACCAGCTCGCCGACATCCTCCGGCGCGGTGCCGGCGCTGATGCCGAAGACGCCGCAATCGGAGAAGGGCCAGTGGAACGCGTCGACCGCATAGGCGAGGCCGCGGCGCTCGCGCACCTCCTGGAACAGGCGCGATGACAGACCGCCACCGAGCACGGCCGAGAAGATCTGCAGCGGATAGTGGACGCCGTTGGTGAACGGCTTGCCGGGGAAGCCGAGGACGATATGGACCTGTTCCTCGTCGCCATCGATGCGGGCTTCGCCACCTTGATAGGCTGCCGGCGTGCGTGGCGCGGGCGCGGCAGCGGGCCGTGCCGGCAGCGCTGCGAGCGCCTGTTCCGCCAGGGCGACCAGCTCGTCATGGTCGACCGCACCGGCTGCGGCCAGCACCATGTTGCCGGCATGGTAGTGCCGGTCGAGATAGGCGCGGATCGCGTCGGGCGTGAAGCCCTTCACCGTCTCCGCCGTGCCGAGGATCGGCCGGCCGAGCGGCTGCTCCGGGAAGGCAGCCTGCAGGAAGCGGTCATAAACAAGATCGTCCGGCGTATCCTGCACGGCGCCGATCTCCTGCAGGATCACGCCCTTCTCGCGCGCCAGCTCCTCCTCGGTGAGCGAGGGTTGGGTCAGGATGTCGGCGAGGATGTCGATCGCCAGCGGCAGGTCCTGGCCGAGCACGCGGGCGGTGTAGCAGGTGTATTCGACCGACGTCGCGGCGTTGAGGTCGCCGCCGACGCTCTCGATCTCCTCGGCGATCTGCAAGGCGGTGCGCCGGGCCGTGCCCTTGAAGGCCATGTGCTCGAGCAGATGGGCAAGGCCGTGCTCATGCGGCAGCTCGTCCCGTGCGCCGGCGCCGATCCAGATGCCGAGCGAGACGGTCGAGGCGTGGGCCATGCGCTCGGAGACGATGCGCAGGCCCGATGGCAGCGTCGTCAGGCTGACGGCCGGGTCGTGGCCAGCTTCGCCTGGTTTCACGGGCTTCTCGATCTTGGCCTTGAGCGTCTTGGCTACCGTCATGCCGCGGCACTCCGGACGGCCCGTGCCCGCTCGGCGATGAACCGCTCGAGCTTGCTTTGGTCGTTAGGCAGCAGGCTGAAGCGCTCCTTGCGCTCCATCAGGTCGGCGAGATGGGCGGGCAGCGCGGGTGTCACGCCGCTCGCCGCCGCGACGGCCGCCGGGAACTTGGCCGGGTGGGCGGTGCCGAGCGCGACGACCGGCGTGGCCGGATCGACTTCGAGCAGCTTGCGGGCGGCGGCGACGCCGATGGCGCTGTGCGGGTCGAGCAGATAGCCGGCCTCGCGCCATGTCGTGCCGATCTCGGCCGCGATCGCGGCCTCGTCCTGCGAGACCGCATCGAAATCGGCGCGGATATGGGCGAGCGGCTCTGCTGCGATCTCGAAGCGGCCGGACTGTGCCAGCGACTGCATCAGCCGGCGCACCGCGGCGCCGTCGCGGCCATGCGCCTCGAACAGCAGCCGCTCGAAATTCGAGGAGATCTGGATGTCCATCGAGGGCGAGGTCGTCGCCGCGACGCCGCGCATCTCGTAGACGCCGGTTTCGAGCGTGCGCGCCAGGATGTCGTTGCTGTTGGTGCCGACCATCAGCCGGCCGATCGGCAGCCCCATCTGCTTGGCGATCCAGCCGGCGAGGATATCGCCGAAATTGCCGGTCGGCACCGCGAAGGAGACCGGCCGGTGCGGAGCGCCGAGCGCGACCGCCGCGGTGAAGTAGTAGACGACCTGAGCTGCGATCCTTGCCCAGTTGATCGAATTGACGCCGGAGAGGCGCAATTCGTCGCGGAAGGCGTGGTGGTTGAACAGCGCCTTCACCAGGTTCTGGCAGTCGTCGAAGGTGCCTTCGACCGCAATGGCGTGGACGTTGGCGGCTTCCACCGTGGTCATCTGCCGGCGCTGCACGTCGGAGACGCGGCCTTCCGGATAGAGGATGAAGACGTCGACGCGTTCCAGCCCCTTGAAGGCGTCGATGGCGGCGCCGCCGGTATCACCCGAAGTTGCGCCGACGATGGTAGCGCGTTCGCCCCGCTGGGTCAGCACATGATCCATCAGCCGCCCGAGCAGCTGCATCGCCACATCCTTGAAGGCGAGCGTCGGGCCGTGGAAGAGCTCGAGCGAAAACAGGTTGTCGCCGAGCTGGACCAGCGGGCAGACGGCCGGATGGCGGAACGTGCCATAGGCCTCGCCGATCATGGCCTTCAGCGCATCGGCGGCGATGTCGCCATCGGCGAGTGCGCCGAGGACGCGCTCGGCGACGTCGGCATAGGGTTTGCCGGCGAAGCCGGCGATCTCCTGCGCGCTGAAACGCGGCAAGGATTGCGGCAGATAGAGGCCGCCGTCACGGGCAAGTCCAGCGAGCAGCGCGTCGGCGAAGGAGAGCGACGGCGCTTCGCCGCGGGTCGAAATATGCAGCACGGTTCTTGATCTCGGATGGCGTGCTGATCCTATAGGCCTGTTGGCAAAAGAGGGCAAAGCCCGGCTGCGCAACGCGGCCTTGTCTTGCCGGTTTCCCGGAGGTCCAAGGTCCGGTTGGAGGGTTTCAGCTCTCCGGATCGGGCCTCCTCAGCGCCTGCCAGGCATAGGCTGCGAACACGCCGATCAGCGTCGCTGCAAGGCCGAACCAGGTCAGGGCGTATTGCAGGTGGTTGTCGGGGATGCGGGCGATCAGCTCGTTTGCATCGACGCCGGCCGGTGGTGTCAGCCCGTCGCCTTGACGTTCGGCTTCAAGATAGAAGGACGGGCTTGCCCCGATGTTCAGAGCCGCGGCGATTCCCGCCGGATCGCGCGTGTAGAATTCGCGCTGCTGCGGCAGGTCGGCCGGGGTGAAGCTGTTGCGGCCTTCCGGCGCGCGCAGGAAGCCCGTGACCGTCGCCTGGCCGCTGGCGGGGGCGATCGTCGCGAAGCGGCTTTCCGGCACGAAGCCGCGATTGACCAGGATCGTTGCACCGTCGTCCAGCCGGAAGCCCTGGAACACCCAGCGGCCGAAGCCGGAAAGCTGGCGCGAGCCGGGCGGGCCGGCGGCGATGGTGGTGCGCACGCCGGCGATCGGGCCGTCAACGAAAGTCCCCTTGGCTGCGACGCGCAGCAGGTCGAGCTTGGCCGGATCGAGCGTCGCCCAGCTCGTCGAGGCCGGCAGGGGCGCTGGCGCAGCCGCAGCCTGCGTGCGCAGCTTGTCGAGAAAAAAGCCCTTCTCGGTCCAGCGCTGCAATTGCCAGACGCCGAGCGTGAGCAGGACCATGACGCCCGCGACCATCATGATGCCGGGCAGCAGCAGCTTCGGCCTGGGCGTGGGGGACACCGACTCGCTCACTTCTTCAACCTGCCTTCCTCGGCCTTGTGGGCATATTGCAAGGCGACTGCGAGCCCCTTCATCGGCCTGAGCAGCCCGAGGCAGGTGATGAGCGCCAGCGGCAGCCAGAGCAGGAGATGCAGCCAGATCGGCGGGGTGTAGGCGATCTCGACATAGAGCGCGAGGCCGAGCACGAAGAAGCCGGCGATCAGCATGATGAACACCGCCGGCCCGTCAGCCGAATCGGCGAAGGCGAAGTCCAGCCCGCAGGCGGCGCAGCGCGGCTTCAGCTTGAGATAGCCGTCGAACAGCTTGCCCTCGCCGCAGCGCGGGCAGCGGCCGGTCAGGCCCGTCGAATAGGGCGAGGGCGGGGTGATCTGCGGCTGCGCCATGGCGGTCTCCTCAAATGGAAAGGGCGGCCTCGCGGCCGCCCCTTTTTAAGGTTCGCGGCCGCTTCCGGCCCGAAACTCAGTGCGCTGCCGGCGCTCCGGCGCCCCAGACATAGATCGAGGCGAACAGGAACAGCCAGACCACGTCGACGAAGTGCCAGTACCAGGCGGCAAACTCGAAGCCGAGATGCTGGTCCGGCTTGAAGTGGCCGAGATAGACGCGCCACAGGCAGATCGCCAGGAAGATCGTGCCGATGATGACGTGGAAACCGTGGAAGCCGGTCGCCATGAAGAAGGTCGCGCCGTAGATGTTGCCTTTGAAGGCGAAGGCGGCGTGCGAGTACTCGTAGGCCTGGCACAGCGTGAACAGGATGCCGAGGATCACGGTCAGCCACAGGGCCTGCTTCAGGCTCTTCCGGTCGCCCTGGATCAGGGCGTAGTGCGCCCAGGTCACGGTCGTGCCGGAGGTCAGCAGGATCAGCGTGTTGAGCAGCGGCAGGTGCCAGGGGTCGAAGGTCTCGATGCCCTTCGGTGGCCAGTGCCCGCCGGTGAATTCGGCGCGTGCGTACTGGATGTGCTCGCCGGTGAACAGGCTCGCATCGAAATAGGCCCAGAACCAGGCGACGAAGAACATCACCTCGGAGGCGATGAACATCATCATGCCGTAGCGATGGTGCAGCTGCACCACGCGGGTGTGATGCCCCTCGCGCTCGGCTTCACGGGTCACGTCCATCCACCAGGCGAGCATGGTGTAGAGCACGCCGAGCAGGCCGACGCCGAAGACCAGCGGGCCGACGGTCATGCCGGCGACCGGCAGCGCCTTCATCCACATCACCGCGCCGATCGCCATGATGGTCGCGCTGGCGGCGCCGACGATCGGCCACGGGCTCGGATCGACGAGGTGGTAGTCGTGGTTCTTGGTATGAGCCCCGGCCATCGTGCTTAAGTCTCCGCGTCCGTAGAAGTGCAGCGCTTGTCGCGCAGCTTTATAGTTTCGATTGGTTGCCGTCACCCTTGCTTTCCGCCACCGGCTGCCCGTTCTTCGACGGGAAATAGGTGTAGGACAGGGTGATCGATTTCAGGCTGGCGAGCTCGCGGTTCAACTCGATCTCGGGATCGATGTAGAACACCACCGGTGCTTCCAGGGTCTCGCCAGGCTGCAGCGTCGTCTCGGTGAAGCAGAAGCACTGGATCTTGACGAAATAGGCGCCCGACTGGTTCGGCTGGACATTGTAGGTCGCGATCCCGGTCATCGGCCGCGAGGACGTGTTGGTGATCTTGTAGAACACCGTCTGCGTCACGCCGACCTGCGCCCTGATCTCCGTCTTCTCCGCCTCGAAGCGCCAGCCCAGCGCGGGCGCGACATTGGCGTCGAATGCGACCGAGACGATCCGCTCGCTGGTCTTGCCGGTGGCGGCGGTGCCGACCATCGGCGTGCCGGCGAAGCCCGTGACCTTGCAGAACAGGTTGTAGAGCGGCACCGCGGCGAAGGAGAGCCCGGTCATGGCGAGCACGGCGGCGCTGCAGGCAAGGACGGTGCGACGGTTGCGGGAAGCGGCGGTCATCGCGTCACAGCGGCCGGTTGAGGATCGCCGGCCCGGTCTTGGCCAGCGTCACGATGAAGAAGAAGACCACGAGGCCGCCGAGCACGAGCGCGAGCGCGATCGAGCGGCGATTGCGCCTGGCCATGTCCTCCGGCGAGAACGCCGCCGGCTGCTGCTTCTTGTCCTGCGGGCCCTGGCTCATCCCAGCACCTTGGGCAGGGCCCACATCAGGCCGAGGCCGTTCTCGGCCAGTAGCACGGCGAAGAGCAGGAAGAGATAGAGGATCGAGAAGCCGAACAGAGCATAGGCCGCCTTGTTGGCCGGCTCGCCCTCGGTGACGTGCAGCACGCGCAGCGACAGGCCGATCATGGCAAGGCCGGTGACGACCGAGACGATCAGATAGATCAGCCCGCCAAAGCCCATCAGCGCCGGCAGCACCGCGACCGGCGCCAGCACCAGCGTATAGGCGACGATCTGGCGGCGGGTCGCTGCGGGGCCGGCGACGTTCGGCAGCATCGGGATGCCAGCGCGGGCGTAGTCTGATGACTTCACCAGGGCGAGCGCCCAGAAATGCGGCGGCGTCCACAGGAAGATGATGGCGAACAGGACGATCGAGGTCAGGCCGAAATCACCGGTGACCACGGCTTCGCCGATCATCGGTGGAAAGGCGCCGGCGGCGCCGCCGATGACGATGTTCTGCGGCGTCGCCCGCTTCAGCCACATCGAATAGACGACGGCGTAGAAGAAGATCGTGAAGGCCAGCATCGCTGCCGAGAGCAGATTGGCGACGAGGCCGAGCACCAGCACGGAGCCGATCGAGAGCGTCAGCCCAAAGGCAAGCGCCTCGGACGGCAGGATGCGGCCGGCGGGGATCGGCCGGTTGGCGGTGCGCGCCATCACCGCGTCGATATCGGCGTCCCACCACATGTTGAGGCAGCCCGAGGCGCCGGCGCCGACCGAGATCGCCAGCAGTGCGGCAAAGCCGATGACCGGATTGACCGCTCCTGGCGCCGCGACCATGCCGCCGAGCGCCGTCACGATCACGAGGAACATCACCCGCGGCTTGAGCAGCGCGAAGAAGTCCTGCGCCTCGCCGGGGGAACTCAGCGAGACGCCGTCGTCAGCCTGGGTGATCTGATCGAAGGCAGCAGACATCGAAACTCGTTCACTTCAACGTTCGAAGACACCCAAACCGGATGTCGCTTGCGGGATCCGCCCGTCTCCGGAACGCCCTGGATCAGGCGCTCGGGGGAGGGGCGGCGGCGGGCTTTCAGCCCGCCGCCGGTGTGTTCAGTGGTCCGAGCCGGTGATGCGCGGCAGCGTCTCGAACTGGTGGAACGGCGGCGGCGAGGACAGGGTCCACTCCAGCGTGGTCGCGCCTTCGCCCCACGGATTGTTGCCGGCGAGCTCCTTCCTGGTGAAGGCGACGACGATGCCGTAGAGCCAGACCAGCAGGCCGGCCGCGAAGATGTAGGAGCCGATCGACGACCAGAAATGCCAGCCGGCGAAGGCGTCGGGATAGTCGACATAGTGCCGCGGCATGCCCGAGAGCCCGAGGAAGTGCTGCGGGAAGAACAGCAGGTTCGCGCCGATGAAGGCGATCCAGAAGTGCAGGCGGCCGATCCAGTCCGGGATGATGTAGCCGCTCATCTTCGGGAACCAGTAGTAGAAGCCCGCGAAGATGCCGAACACCGCGCCGAGCGACAGCACGTAGTGGAAGTGCGCCACCACGTAGTAGGTCGCGTGCAGCGAGCGGTCGAGGCCGGCATTGGCCAGCACCACGCCGGTGACGCCGCCGACGGTGAACAGGAAGATGAAGCCGATCGCCCAGACCATCGGCGCGGTGAAGCGCAAGCTGCCGCCCCACATCGTCGCGATCCAGGAGAAGATCTTCACGCCGGTCGGAACCGCGATCACCATCGTCGCGAAGACGAAGTAGCGCTGCGTGTTGAGCGACAGGCCGACCGTGTACATGTGGTGGGCCCAGACGATGAACCCGACCACGCCGATCGCGACCATGGCGTAGGCCATGCCGAGATAGCCGAAGATCGGCTTCTTCGAGAAGGTCGAGATGATGTGGCTGACGATGCCGAAGGCCGGCAGGATCATGATGTACACTTCGGGGTGGCCGAAGAACCAGAACAGGTGCTGGTAGAGCACCGGATCGCCACCGCCGGCCGGATCATAGAAGGTCGTGCCGAAATTGCGGTCGGTCAGCAGCATGGTGATCGCGCCGGCGAGGACCGGGAGCGCCAGCAGCAGCAGGAAGGCGGTGACGAGGACGCCCCAGGCGAACAGCGGCATCTTGTGCATGGTCATGCCAGGCGCGCGCATGTTCAGGATGGTGGTGATGAAGTTGATCGCACCCAGGATCGAGGCCGCACCGGCAACGTGGAGCGACAGGATGCCGAAATCGACCGATGGGCCCGGGTGGCCTGCCGATGAGAACGGCGGGTAGATCGTCCAGCCGGTGCCGACGCCCTTCGCGCCGGGGGCGCCTTCGACGAACATCGAGATCAGCAGCAGGATCAGGCCCGCGACCGTCAGCCAGAACGAGATGTTGTTCATGCGCGGGAAGGCCATGTCCGGCGCGCCGATCATCAGCGGCACGAACCAGTTGCCAAAGCCGCCGATGACGGCGGGCATGACCATGAAGAAGATCATGATCAGGCCGTGGCCGGTGACGAAGACGTTGTAGCTCTGGCCGTTGGCGAAGATCTGCAGGCCCGGCTGCTGCAGCTCGATGCGCATCATGATCGACAGGAAGCCGCCGATCAGGCCCGCGATGATCGAGAAGATCAGGTAGAGCGTGCCGATGTCTTTATGGTTGGTCGAGAGCAGCCAGCGGCGCCAGCCCGTTGGGGTGTGGTGCTCGTGGGCGTGGGCGTCGTCATGCCCGTGGGCGTGGGGAGCCGCGGTAGCCATGAATTTCGTCTCCTCCTGCGAATGCGCTTCGCGTGAGTTCTTTCAAGAATGTCGGGTTCAGCGAGCCGCTTCGGCGACTTTGCTGGTGGCGTCGGCAGCATTGGCGAACTTCTGCTTCGCCTCCGCGAGCCAGGCCGTGTAGCGCTCCTGGCTGACGACGCGGATGGCGATCGGCATGAAGGCGTGGTTCTGGCCGCAGATGAACGAGCACTGGCCGTAGAAGATGCCTTCGCGATCGGCCTTGAACCAGGTCTCGTTCAGGCGGCCGGGGATGGCGTCGATCTTCACGCCGAAGGCAGGCAGCGCGAACTTGTGGATGACGTCGGCGCCGGTGACCTGCACGCGCACGATCTTGCCGACCGGAACGACCGCTTCGTTGTCGACGGCGAGCAGGCGCGGCGCCTCGGCCTCGGCGATCTTCTTCGACGAGATTGCCTCGGCGCGCTGCTTCTCGTCGAGCATCAGCGAATCGAAGCCGAAGCTGCCGCCGTCCTGCGGGTACTCATAGGACCAGTACCACTGCTTGCCGGTGACCTTCACGGTCATGTCGGCCTGCGGAATCTCCAGCTGCAGCTTGAGCAGGCGGAACGAGGGGATCGCGATCACGACCAGGATCAGGACCGGGACGATCGTCCAGGCGACCTCGAGCAGAGCGTGGTGTGTCGTCTTCGAGGCGACCGGGTTGCGCTTCTCGTTGAAGCGCCAGGCGACGTAGATCAGCAGCCCCAGCACGAAGAGCGTGATGATGAAGATGAGGACGTTCACCCAGTCATGGAACCAGTGGATGAACGTCGCGACCTCGGTCGCGGCCGGCTGCAGATTCAGCTCCCAGGGCTGCGGCATGCCGTTCTGGGCCGATGCGACGGCCGGCGAAAACGCTACCAGGGCAGCAGCAAGGGCCGCCAGCGCGTTCCTGAGAGGAGTGGTCACAAATCGCATCGGTCCGACATAGCTCCTTTGATGCCGCGCGATCCGCCTTCGTCAGCTTAAGACAGGCGCGCGCCGGGGCGGCCACGTCTGACCGGCCCGGTTCTTCGGCATTGCGATAAATCAAAGATCACGCTTGCGCCAGTGGGGCAATGACAGGCTGTGACGCAGCCCGTGCGGCATAAGTACGCGACGAGCGCATGGGCGCCGGGCGGTCGATCTGCGCTGTTTGCAGGGAGTCTGCCGCGCGGACGCACGTGATCCTTCGCCTTGACAGGAATCGGGACGCATGGTCGGAACGCATTCTCGCGTGGCGGGGGCGCCGTTTCGGTGTGGGTGTGCGCACATTCCCACACCTGTAAGGAGAGGATGACAGGGATGCGCTCATTGATCGGTCCCGTGGCCGCGGCGCTTGCCGTCCTCGGCTACGGCTGGCTCTCGGCCACGCCGGCCCATGCGCAAGGCGCGGTACGTTCCACGCATGGCGATTGGCAGATGCGCTGCGAGACGCCGCCCGGCGCCAAGGCCGAACAATGCGCGCTCGTTCAGAACGTCGCCGCCGAGGACCGCCCGAATCTGACGCTGCTCGTCATCGTGCTGAAGACGGCCGACCAGAAGAGCCGTTTGCTGCGCGTCGTCGCCCCGCTCGGCGTGCTGTTGCCCTCCGGACTCGGCCTCAAGATCGACGACAAGGATATCGGCCGTGCCGGCTTCGTGCGCTGCCTGACCACCGGCTGCGTCGCCGAGGTGGTGATGGACGATACGCTGCTCGGCCAGCTCAAGACTGGTAAGAGCGCCACATTCATCGTGTTTCAGACGCCGGAGGAAGGGGTCGGAATCCCGGTTTCGCTCAACGGATTCGGCCCTGGTGTGGAGGCTTTGCCGTGATTGATCGCTTTGCTGGCCGCTTCGGTCGGTTCGCTCTGCCTGCCGCTCTGGCGCTCACGCTCGCCGGCTGCGGTTCCTCCGGCTCGTCGGGCTCCGGCGAGCCGAGTTCCGCGCAGAAGCTCGGCAATATCCTGATGTTCCAGTCGACCACGCCGCCGCCGGTCAATCAGCTGCCGCAGGACGACGAGGTGAACTTCATCTGCCCGCAGGTCATCATCTCCGATGGTGGCGCGGCGATCCGCGCCCAGTCGGGCCAGGATAGCGGCAGCCTGCGCAGCCAGGTCTCGATCAACACTGTCGCGCGCGAATGCACGCCCATCGGCAAGGATGGCGCCTTCACTCTCAAGGTCGGCGTCGAAGGGCGTATCCTGATCGGACCCGCCGGCAGCCCCGGCAGCTATGGCGCGACGCTGTACACGCAGGTCATGCGCAACAATCAGGTGATCGCGCGCCGCAGTTCCCGCGTCGGCGGCGCCATCCCCAGTGGCCAGACCGGTGCCGATTTCTCGCATGTCGAGAGCAACATCTCGGTTCCCGCAGGATCCGGCGAGGTCGAGATCATCGTCGGCCTGAATCCGGGCGGCGGCGGCGAGCCGGCGCGGCGCCGGCGCAGGTAAGCGGCACGCTGCCGTAAATTCACGCGGGTGGGCCGATTGACTCGGCCCCTCGCTCGTCTATTGCTGGCTCAGCCGCATCATCCCCGCGGGAGAGACCGGGACCGGACTTGTCCGGACCCGGCGCCGAAGGCGCAACCGCCCCGGAAACGCTCAGGCAAACGGACCGCGTGGGAATTGGCGCTCTGGAAAGTGGCGGGCTTTTGAAGCTCGCCCACCGACGGGGGTAACTCGCCCAAGGCTTCGGCCTGGCGGGGAAATCTCTCAGGTCCCGAGACAGAGGGGGCGCGCTCCGGACGAATCCGTCCGGGGCTCGCGCTCGACTCTGGAAGGGATGCCATGGCTGCCGAAGCCGAGACTGCAAGCACCGAGCCGCTGCTCAAGACGCCGCTGCACGCCCGCAATGTCACGCTGGGCGCGCGCATGGTGCCGTTCGCCGGCTACGACATGCCGGTCCAGTATCCTGCCGGGATCATGGCCGAGCACAACTGGACGCGCGAGAGTGCCGGCCTGTTCGATGTCTCGCATATGGGCCAGGCCTTCCTCGTCGGTCCCGACCACGAGACCACGGCCCGCGCGCTCGAAGCGCTGATCCCGGCCGACATCGTCAACCTGCCGCCGGGGAAGCAGCGCTATTCGCAGCTGCTGAACGAGGACGGCGGCATCCTCGACGATCTGATGGTGACGCGCTCGGCCGATCCGGACGAGGACGGCGCGCTGCTGCTCGTCGTCAACGCCGCCTGCAAGACTGAAGACTACGCCCATATCGAGGCGCGTCTGCCGGCCAATGTGAAGCTGGTCAAGGCCGAGCATCGTGGCCTGATCGCCCTGCAGGGGCCGAAGGCGGAGGAAGCGCTGGCGGCGCTCAATCCCGAAGCTGCCGAGATGGGCTTCATGACCTTGCGCACGATGAAGCTCGGCGGCGTCAAGGCCAATGTCAGCCGCTCCGGCTATACCGGCGAGGACGGCTTTGAGATCTCCGCCGCGGCTGACCGGATCGGCGAGATCTGGGATGCACTCCTGCTCGACGCACGCGTCAAGCCGATCGGCCTTGGCGCTCGCGATTCGCTGCGGCTGGAAGCCGGTTTGTGCCTTTACGGCCATGACATCGACACCACGACCTCCCCCGTCGAAGCGGCGCTCAACTGGTCGATCCAGAAGCGTCGGCGAGAGGAGGGCGGTTTCCCGGGGGCGGCCCGCATCCAGCGTGAATTCGCCGAGGGCGTCTCGCGCGTCCGCGTCGGCCTGCTACCGGAAGGCCGGGCTCCGGCCCGCGAGGGCGCCGATATCGCGACCGCCGACGGCACCATCGTCGGCAAGGTCACCTCGGGCGGCTTCGGCCCGACCCTGAACGGCCCTTGCGCCATGGGCTATGTCGCCAAGGAGCATTCCGCTCCCGGCACCAGGCTCGACCTGATCGTGCGCGGCAAGCCGCTGCCGGCGACCATCGCCGCGATGCCTTTCGTCCCCAACCGCTACAAGCGCTGAACCCACCTGTTTCATCGGAGGAAACCATGGCCGAGACCCGTTACACCAAGGACCACGAATACATCCGCATCGAGGGTGACACCGGCACCGTCGGCATCACCGACTACGCCCAGGGCCAGCTCGGCGACGTCGTCTTTGTCGAGCTGCCGAGCGTCGGCAAGGCACTCGCCAAGGGCGGCGAAGCCGCTGTCGTCGAAAGCGTCAAGGCGGCCTCCGAGGTCTATGCGCCGGTTTCCGGCGAAGTTGTCGCCGTCAACAGCGAGCTCGAGGCTGCGCCCGGCACGGTCAACGAGGACCCGGCCGGCAAGGGCTGGTTCGTCAAGCTGAAGCTGACGAACACGGGCGAACTCGACGGCCTGCTAAGCGAGGCCGAGTACCAGGACTACGTCAAGACGCTCTGAAACCGTCATTCTCGTCCGGAGGTCCGAGATCTCCGGATGAGAAGGCAATGGTTGAAGAGATGCTCGGGTCAAGCCCGGGCGTGACGCCATTCAAGGAACCTCCATGCGCTATCTTCCCCTGACCGAGACCGACCGCGAGGACATGCTCGCGCGCATCGGCGTAGCCGACGTCGACGCGCTCTTCTCCGACGTGCCGAACGGCAAGCTGCTGAAAGAGCCGCTCGACCTGCCCCGAACCAAGGGAGAGCTCGAGGTCGAGCGTATCCTCGGCAAGATGTCGGCCAGGAACATCGCGGCCGGTTCGGTGCCGTTCTTCGTCGGGGCAGGGGCCTACAAGCACCATGTTCCCGCGACGGTCGACCATCTGATCCAGCGCTCGGAGTTCCTGACCAGCTACACGCCCTACCAGCCCGAGATCGCGCAGGGCACGCTGCAATACCTGTTCGAGTTCCAGACCCAGGTCGCGGCGCTGACCGGCATGGAGGTGGCCAACGCCTCGATGTATGACGGCTCGACCGGCACGGCCGAGGCGGTGCTGATGGCGCATCGCGTCACTCGGCGGCGCAAGGCGGTGCTCTCCGGCGGCCTGCACCCGCATTACACCCAGGTCGTCGAGACTCTGTCGGAAATGGCGAATGACGAGGTCGTGGCGTTGAAGCCCGACGTCCGGGCCACCGAGGACATCCTCGCTGCAATCGACGACAGCGTCTCCTGCGTCGTCGTGCAGTCGCCTGACGTTTTCGGCAATCTGCGTGACCTGAAGCCGATCGCCGACAAGGCCCATGCCCATGGTGCGCTGCTGATCGCGGTCTTCACCGAGGTTGTCTCGCTCGGCGCGGTGACGCCTCCCGGCGCGCAGGACGCCGACATCGTCGTCGGCGAGGGCCAGTCGATCGGCAACGCGCTGAACTTCGGCGGCCCCTATGTCGGCCTTTTCGCCGCCAAATCGAAATATATCCGCCAGATGCCGGGCCGGCTCTGCGGCGAGACTGTCGATGCCGATGGCCGCCGCGGCTTCGTGCTGACGCTCTCGACCCGCGAGCAGCACATCCGCCGCGACAAGGCGACCTCGAACATCTGCACCAATTCGGGCCTCTGCGTGCTGGCCTTCACCATCCATATGACGCTGCTCGGCCAGGCCGGGCTGACCCGGCTCGCCGAGGTCAACCACGCCAATGCGGTCAAGCTCGCCGACGCGCTTGCCGGGGTGAAGGGCGCCGAGGTGCTGAACGAGAGCTTCTTCAACGAGTTTACCGTGAAGCTCGCCAAGCCGGCGGCTGCGGTGGCCGAGGCGCTCGCCGCCAAGGGGGTCCTCGCCGGCGTGCCGGTCTCGCGCCTGCTCCCGGGCGCCGGGCTCGACGATCTCCTGATCGTCGCCAATACCGAAGTGAACACGGATGACGATCGGGCGGCCTTCGTGGCGGCGCTCGCGGAGGTGCTGTGATGCTGAACCGTCAGGGACGTCCTAGCCAGGCTGGCGAAGCTTCTGCCGAGGTCCATGAGACCTTCACCGGTAACCGCGCGCTCCAGCAGATCGAGCCGCTGATCTTCGAGATCGGCCATCATGAGACGACCGGTGTCGACATCGAGAAGCCGGCGCCGTTCAAGAGCCGCCTCGGCAAGCATGCCCGCCAAGGCGAGATCGGCCTGCCCGGTCTCTCCGAGCCGGAGGCGATGCGCCATTATGTGCGCCTCAGCCAGAAGAACTACGGCATCGACACCGGGCTCTTCCCGCTCGGCTCCTGCACGATGAAGCACAATGCCCGCCTCAACGAGAAGGTGGCGCGCCTGCCCGGCTTCTCCGACGTGCATCCGCTGCAGCCGGTCTCGACCGTGCCGGGTGCGCTCGACGTCATGCTCGAGCTCGCCCGCTATCTGATGACGCTGACCGGCATGCCGGCGGTGGCGCTGTCGCCGAAGGCCGGCGCCCATGGCGAAGCCTGCGGCATGATGGCGATCAAGGCTGCGATCGCCGCCAAGGGCGAGGGCGCGACCCGCACTGTCGTGCTGGTCCCTGAATCGGCTCACGGCACCAACCCGGCGACCGCCGCGCTGATCGGCTTCTCGGTGAAGGCTGTTCCGGCCCGCCCGGACGGCACCGTTGCGGTCGAGGACGTCAAGGCGCTGCTCGGCCCCGACGTCGCCGCGATCATGCTGACCAACCCCAACACCTGCGGCATCTTCGAATCGCAGATCGTCGAGATCGCCGCGGCGATGCATGAGGCCGGTGCCTATTTCTACTGCGATGGCGCCAACTTCAACGCGATCGTCGGCAAGGCGCGGCCCGGCGATCTCGGCGTCGACGCCATGCACATCAACCTGCACAAGACCTTCTCGACCCCGCATGGCGGCGGCGGCCCGGGCGCCGGCCCGGTCGTGCTGTCGGAGCGGCTGGCGCCCTACGCGCCGGTGCCGTTCATCCATGTCGAGGGCGGCAAGTCGCGCCTCGTCGAGCACAAGGCCGATGCGCCCGAGGGTAACGACCCCTTCGGCCGCATGACCGCCTTCCATGGCCAGATGGGCATGTATGTCCGGGCACTCGCCTATATGCTCAGCCATGGCGCCGACGGCATGAAACAGGCCTCGGAAGATGCGGTGCTCAATGCCAACTACATCCGCGCCGGCCTCGCCGACCTGATGTCGCTGCCCTTCCCGGACCATCCCTCGATGCACGAGGCGCTGTTCGACGACGAATGGCTGAAGGGCACCGGGGTCACCACGCTCGACTTCGCCAAGGCGATGATCGACGAGGGCTACCACCCGATGACGGTGTATTTCCCGCTCGTCGTCCACGGCGCCATGCTGATCGAGCCGACCGAGTCCGAATCGAAGGCCTCGCTCGACCTGTTCATCGCGACGCTGCGCGACCTCGCCATCGCCGCCAAGGGCAACGACAAGAGCCGCTTCACCGCAGCTCCCCATCACGCCCCGATGCGCCGTCTCGACGAGACGAGGGCCGCGCGCCAGCCGGTGCTGAAATGGGAAAAGCCTACGCCGGTGAAGGAAGCGGCGGAGTAAGGGGCGCTTGAGTTGGATCCGATCAGGTTGATCGACCTGATCGGATCGGGCGTTCTTAAGCCGCGTCCCAAGGGTCGATGACCGTCAGTCCAAGGCCGGAAAAGTGCCGGACGTTGCGTGTGGCGATGGCGAGGCCATGCGCGGCTGCCGTCGCCGCAAGAAATCCGTCCATGATCGACACATTCAGGCCGTTGCGACGAGACTGCGCCATCACGTCTCCCCAGAGCGCTGCAATCGATGTCGTGATGGGCAGGAGCCGGTCGCCGAAACGCTCGGGCAGCTCAGCCGCAACCCATTCGCTCAAGCGGACGCGTCGGCGGCCGTCCGTCATCAAGGCCACACCGCGGTAAAGCTCGGCGATCGTGATGATACTGAGATAGAGCCCTTCCTCGGGGGTATCTCGGAGGAAGCGCTCGACGGCCGCTGATGGGTGCGGCTTCTGCGGCTCGGAAATGACGTTGGTGTCGAGCAGGATTCTCACAGGTCAATGTCGCGCGGCTGATCGGTGAGGCGGCTGAGGTTGAGATCAGCCCCGCGCAATGGCGAGTTCTGCAGAAACTCCAGCAAAGTGCCCTTCGGTGCCGTCTTCTTTTCCCACTCCTCCACCGACACCAGCACCGCCGCCGGCTTGCCGTTGCGCGTCACCGTCTGTGGTCCCTCGGATTTTGCCTTGTCGATGAGTTCCGAGAAGCGCGCCTTGGCGTTCGCCACGGTCCATGTCTCCTTGGGAATCGCGGTCATGCTGGCGCCTCCACAAAATGACTATTATGACCATATAGGTCAGATTTCTGATCGAGCAAGGTGGCTGCTGCCCTTTCGTCACCTGAGCCGGCTGCCTTAAGTCTTCCTTGACCATATGCGAGGGAAGCTTCCGACGGCGTGTATCCTCGCGCCTTGGAAGCTCGCCCATGTATCGCGTTCGCCTTCGCCATGTGCTCGCCGCTGCAGTCTCCTTCGCAGCGATGCTCTCGGCCTCCCGCGCCGAGGAGCCGGGCTATGGCCCTAAGACCTATGACCGCACGCTCGAGGCGCTGATCACGCATGAGGATATCGCTGGCCGCGGCGGCTGGCCCAGGATTCCCAATTCGGCGAGCGCGCTGAAGCCCGATTCGCAGGGGCCGGACGTCGCGCTGCTGAAGCAGCGCCTGATGCTGAGCGGCGACCTGCCGCCCGATGCGTTGCCGGGCGACGTCTATGACGCAGCCGTCGTCGCCGCGATGAAGCGCTTTCAACGCCGCCATGGCCTCTCGGATCTCGGTACCGTCGGCCGCCTCACCCTGAAGGCACTGAATGTGCCGGTGGAAGTGCGCCTCAACCAGCTCACGGCGACGCTGGAGCGGCTCAAGGGCAACGGCTTCAGCTTCACCGGCCGCTATGTCGTGGTGAACATCCCCGGCGCCAGCGCCGAGGCCGTGGAGGGCGGTGTCGTCCAGCGCCGCCACCTCGCCATCGTCGGCCGGCCCGACCGGCCCTCGCCGGTGCTCCAGGCCAGCATCACCTCGGTCAACCTCAATCCCTACTGGACGGTGCCGATGTCGATCGTGAAGGCCGACATCATCCCGCATATGCGCAAGGACCCCGGCTTCATCGCCAAGTCCAACATGAAGCTGCTCGGCGCCGAGAACCGCGAGATCGACCCGGTGAGCGTCAACTGGGCGAGCCTGAGCAACCCCTATTTCTACGTTCGGCAGGAGCCGGGCCCGACCAACTCGCTCGGCCAGCTCAAGATCGACATGCCGAACGGCGAGGCGGTCTACATGCACGACACGCCGAAGAAGTCGCTGTTCCGCAACGATGTCCGCTTCAACTCCTCCGGCTGTGCCCGCATCGAGGGCGTGCGTGACCTGGCGGCCTGGCTGCTCGAAGGCACCGAGTGGAACCAGCCGGCGATCGAGGCCGAGATCGCCAAGGGCGAGCGCAAGAACATCACGCTGAAGAAGGCAGTGCCGGTCGCCTGGGTCTACATGACCGGCTGGCAGGACGCCGAAGGGCTGGTGCAGTTCCGAGACGACATCTATGGGCTCGACACGCCGCAGGGCATCGTCACTTCGACGATCCAGCCGCGGCGGCCCAAACCGAAGCCGGCTGCCGTGCCGACGGCAGCTCCGGCGACGTCGAAGCTGCCTCAGCCCGTCGTCCGGCCGGCTGCGCCGAGGGCTGCCGCGGCTCCTGTCGTCGCGCCGCGTCCGGCGCCTCCGACGGCCGTCGCCATTCAGTAGGGTCGCGCGCAGCTTTTCCCGTTCCGGGAGATCAAAATGAAAAACGCCGCGGTCCGAAGGCCGCGGCGTTTTCGTTTCTCGTGATGGCGCTGTCGGCTCAGTTGAGCTTGGCGCGGACATCCTTGAGACCGGCGACGATCAGGTCGGCACCGGCCTTGCCGGCGACCTGGCCACGCAGGATGACCTCGGCGGCGCGCGTCGCAGCCTCGGCGGCAGCAGCGCGGACCTCGGCGGTGGCCTGCGTCTCAGCCTGGGCGATCTTGTCCTGCGCCGACTTGGTCCGGCGAGTGACGAACTCCGCCAGCTTCTCCTCGGCGTCCTTGGCGAGGCGCTGGGCCTCGTCCTTGGCGTTAGCGATGATCGCCTCGGCCTCGGCCTCGGCTGCCTTGCGCTTGCCTTCGAACTCGGCGAGCAGCAGCTCGGCCTCGTGGCGCAAGCGGCGGGCTTCAGCGAGTTCACGGGCGACGAGCTCGCCGCGGGCGTCGAGCGCGCCGGTGAGGCTCTTGAGAGCACCCATCTTCACCGCCATGGCAAGGAAGATGACGGTCGAGACGAGGACCCAGAAGGTCGGATTGCTCAACATGGTGCTCAGCCTCCCAGCGCGGTCTTGACCGCCTTGGCGGCGTCGGCCGGGGCCGGAGCCGTGCCGGTCAGGTGGCTGACGATGGCGCCGGCCGCGTCGGCGGCGATCGCATCGACATGGCTCATCGCCTCGGTCTTGGTGGCGACGATCTTGGCCTCGGCATCGGCGAGCTTGGCGGCGAGGTCGGCCTCGACGCCCTTGCGCCGCTCGGTGCTGTCGGCGTTGACCTTCTCGCGCGTCTCCTGCGCGATGGCCTGCGACTTGGCGCGGGCTTCGGCAAGGGACTTCTCATAGGCCTGGCCGGCCTCTTCGGCCTTGGCTTTCATCGCGGCCGCCTCGTCGAGATCGTTGCCGATCTTGTTGGCGCGGTCCTCGAGGATGCCGCCGAGACGCGGCACGATGACCTTGGCGGCGAGCCAGTAGAGGAAGCCGAAGGTAATCGCCAGCCAGAGCAGCTGCGAGGCGAAGGTTTCGCCCTGGAAAGGCGGGAAGCCGCCGCCATGGGCGGGAGCCGCGCCGCCATGGGCGGTCGTTCCGGTGGTCGTGGCTGGCGCTGCCATCACTGAACCTCATCCGGCCGCACGAGCCCGGACGGTTCGCACGGCGATATGGGAAGGGAGGCGGGAGCCTGCCGCGTGACGCCCTATGAGGGTCGTCGCCTGCGGCAGGCTCGGGTAGTGTTCGCGATCAGACCGCGAAGAGCAGCAGCAGCGCGATCAGCAGCGAGAAGATGCCGAGCGCTTCGGTCAGCGCGAAGCCGAGCAGCAGGGTGCCGCGCTGGCCATCGGCCGCCGACGGGTTGCGCAGGGCGCCCGAGAGGAACTGGCCGAAGAGATTGCCGAGGCCGATGCCCGCGCCGGCCATGCCGAGGCAAGCGAGACCAGCGCCGATGTACTTGGCTGCGACGGGATCCATGGAAATGCTCCTTAGGGGGATAGTTGTGACAGTTGAGGGGTGAACTTTAAGATCAGGGCCGCTCAGTGGCCCGGATGCAGGGCGTCGTGCAGGTAGATGCAGGTCAGCACGGCGAAGACATAGGCCTGCAGTCCGGCGACCAGGAATTCCAGCGCGATCAGCGCGACGGTCAGCACGAGCGGCAGCGGCGAGAGGATGGCCCAGCCGCCGGCGAAGAGCAGCGTCGCCACGAAGCCGGCGAAGATCTTCAGCGCGATGTGGCCGGCCAGCATGTTGGCGAAGAGGCGGACCGACAGGCTGATCGGGCGCGAGACGAAGGAGATCACCTCGATCGGCACCAGGATGATCAGCATCAGCGGATGCACGCCCTTGGGCACGAACAGGCCGAAGAAATGGGCGCCGTGCTTGGCGATGCCGTAGATGATGACGGTGAAGATCACGAGCGCGGCGAGCGCGGCGGTGACGACCAGGTGGCTGGTGACGGTGAACGAGCCCGGGATCATGCCGAGCATGTTGCAGACCAGCACGAACATGAAGAGCGAGAACACCAGCGGCATGAACTTCATGCCGTCATGGCCGGCCGAGTCTTTCACTGTGTTGGCTACGAACTCGTAGCCCATCTCTGCCAGCGATTGCAGCCGGCCTGGAACCAGCGAGCGGTTGCGCGTGCCATAGACGAACAGCAGCACGATGATGGCGACGGCGGCGACCATGAACAGGGCGGAATTGGTGAAAGCGATTTCGCTTCCGCCGATCTTGCCAAGAGACACGATCGGTTTGATCTCGAATTGTTCGATCGGACCAGCCATCTGTCGCCCTTGTTCCTGCCATAAGACGGCCCCTTTCGGGACCGAGCCTCAGTTCTGCGCGCTCGACTTATCGTCAGTGCGCGATTTCATCAAGCCCGCTGCGCGCACGACGTTCATCACGCCAGCGCCGAAACCGAGCATCAGCAGGACGATCATCCCGAAGGGCGCCGTCCCCAGCCATTTATCGACGGCCCAGCCGAGCCCGCCGCCGACGATGATGCCGGCAACGAATTCCGTGGAAAGCCGCATCGCCTGCCCGATTCCGCTGGAATCGGCGGATGTGCTCTCGCGCCGGATTTCGGCTTCCGTCTGGTTGGTCGCGCGCTTCAGGCCTGCATCGAGGGATTTGAGCCGGATTTCCAGGCTCGCATCCTTGTCCGCAGGCCGCCCCGGGCCCGAACTCTTTCCGTCCTGGCCCGTCATTGCCGCTCGACCGCCGTCATGACACGACCCCTCCGTGCTCGGTCCCCTGGAGAACCGGACAATACCGGATTTGTCGCTGATTTGCGCTGCCTGATCAGCCGATCCGGCACCGGATCGTCGTGGCGTGCGCTCATCGGATTGCCGATCGTTCCGTGCGATGAAAAAAGCTCCGCCACCCGGAAAAATCGGGCGCACCATATTGACGGGGTCATATGGTGTCAAGCCGAGTGAGGGGCGATTAATGCCTTGAAAAATAAAATGATTTTAGACTGCCGCAGGGCGCTGGGGACGATTCTTGTGCGCCGCGGCAATAATGTCAGACCGCCTCGCGGATGCGCTCGGCCGTGGCGAGGTCGACCGAGACCATCTGGCTGACCCCGCGCTCGGCCATGGTGACGCCGAACAGCCGGTCCATGCGGGCCATGGTGATCGGGTTGTGGGTGATCAGGATGAACCGCGTCGCGGTGTTGCGCGCCATCTCCTCGAGCAGGTCGCAATAGCGCTCGACATTGGCGTCATCGAGCGGAGCGTCGACCTCGTCGAGCACGCAGATCGGCGAAGGGTTGGTCAGGAACACCGCGAAGATCAGCGCGGTCGCGGTCAGCGCCTGCTCGCCGCCGGAGAGCAGCGTCATCACCTGCGGCTTTTTGCCCGGGGGGCGCGCGATGATCTCGAGCCCAGCTTCGAGCGGGTCTTCCGAATCAACCAGCGTGAGATCGGCGGTGCCGCCGCCGAACAGCACCCCGAACAGATGCTGGAAATGGCCGTTGACGATCTCGAATGCGGCAAGAAGCCGCTCCCTTCCTTCGCGGTTGAGTGCTCCGATCGCCTGGCGCAGGCGCCGGATCGCCTCGGTCAGGTCGTCGCGCTCGGTCGCAAGGCCGCTGCGCTTGCCCTGGACTTCGCTCAGTTCGTCGTCGGCGCGCAGGTTGACCGCCCCCAGTCGTTCGCGCTCGGCCTTGAGCCCGCCCAGCCGGCGCTCGACATCCTCCGCATCCGGCGGGGTGTCGCCGACTTTCAGCCCGGCGAGCTGGTGCAGGTTTGCGACTTCGGTCTCCAGTCCATCGACAATCTGGCGCACCACGTCTGCGAGGCGCTGGCGCGCTGCCTCCAGCCTGGCCTCGGCGCTCGCCCGAGCCTCACGAGTCGCCGACAACGCTTCCAGCGCCGCGCGAGCCTGCCGGTCAGCCTCCGCCTGCGCGACCTCGCCGGCAGCGAGCTTGTCGGCGGCGGCGCGGCGAGCCCCCTCCGCAGTCTCGATCTCCGCGAGGAGCCGGCGGCGCTCGACCAGGAAAGTGTCGGGGGCCTCCAGCAGCGCCTTGTGCTCGGCCGCCGTCGTCTCGATTCGCCCGCGCGTATCGGCGGCGCTTTGCTCACTGGTGGCTGCGCGCTCGCGCCAGGCGCGCAGATCCCCTGCGATCGCCTCACGCCGGCGGCTGCGCAGCTCGGCCTCGCGCCCCTGGGTCTGCACCCGCGCCCGCGCTTCGGAGGCTGCAGCGCGCCGCTCGCCGAGTTCGGCCCGGGCGGCGAGCAGGGCACCTTCCAGTTCGGGCGCCGGGGCGAGGCCCCCCAGATCCTGATTCGTGGCCTCGGTTTGCGCCTGCGCATCGGCGATGTTCTGGCCGAGCCGGCCGATCGCCTCGGTCAGGGCCGAGCGGCGCGCCGCCGTCTCACCGGCCTTGCGCTCGGCCTGGGCCAGCCGCTCGCGCGCGTGGTCGAGGCTGCGTCTGGCCTCGCGGATCGCCTCCAGCGCCTTCGTCTCGGCTTGCGCGGCAGCTTTGGTGCGCTCGCTCGCCTGGTCGAGGCCATCACGCGCCGCTTCGGATGCTTCGCGCGCCGCTTGCGCCTCGCGCTCGAGATCGCCGAGCCGGTTCTTTTCGGCGAGCCGGCGGGCGGCAGGCGAGGGCGCCTCGGCCGCACTGGTGAAGCCGTCCCAGCGCCAGATATCGCCTTCGCGCGAGACCAGCCGTTGGCCCGGTAGCAGCTTCGGCCGCAATCCGGCGCCATCGGCCCGGGAGACGACGCCTACCTGGCGCAGGCGCCGGGCGAGCGCCGCCGGCCCGCGGACATGCTTGGCGAGCGGCTCGGCGCCGTCGGGAAGCGCAGGGTCGCTTTCGCCGCTGCCACTGTCGGACCAATGCGCCGGCGCAGCCGGATCGGCCGAGGCATCGAGATCGTCGCCCAGCGCCGCGCCGAGCGCCGTTTCATAGCCCTTGGCTGCTGCGATCGAATCGAGGATCGCCGGCCAGCGTCCGCCCGCCGCTGGGGCGAGCAGCTTCTGCAAGGTACGGACTTCGGTTTCGAGGCGTTGCGCCTTGCGGTCGGCTTCCGCGACCGGTCCGCGCAGTCCCGCCTCCTCCTCGCGCGCTGCCGAGAGGGCGCTGCGCGCGGTGGCCGCGGAAGCATCTGCGCCCCGCATTGCCGTTTCCGCAGTCGCGACCATCGCGCGTAATCCGTCGAGCGAGGCGGCGGTGCCGTCGGCATCGAGCGCTGCCTGGTCGCGCTGCAGTCGTTCGCGCTCGCTGGCGTGGCGAGCCTCGCTTTCCTTCGCCTCGCGCAGGGCCCGTTCGAGTGCACCGCGCCGGGCGGCGAGCTCGGAGAGGCGCGCCTGCACGGCGGCATGCTCCGCTTCCGCCGTTGCCAGTGCCTTTTCCGCCTCGGCGAGTTCGGTTGCCGCGGCCTTGCTGCCACCGGCCGCTGCCTCGCCCTCCAGCTGCAGACTCTCATCCTCGGTCGTCAGGCGCGACAGGCTGTCGCTCGCGTCCTTGCCGAGGCTGTCCTGCCGGGCGAGATCGCTCTGCAATTCGGCGAGCCGCTTGGCCAGTTCCTCTGTGCGCTGTTTGGCGCGCCGGTTCTCGGCCTCGATCTCGTCGAGACCGCGCTTCAAGCGCACGAGTGCGGCCGCCGCGGCAGCCTCGCCTTCGCGCAACGCCGGCAGCGCATGCGCTGCGATTGCCTGCAACCGGGCCGCTTCCGCCTGCACACCGGTCTTGTCGGCGACCTCGCGCACGGCCGCTTCGAGGGCGCGTTCGGCTGCCGCTTCCTGCGTGCGCGCCTCGTGATGGGCGATCAGCGCCAGCACGGCCTCGGCCTTGCGGATGTCGCTGGCGAGGTTGCGATAGCGCGTCGCCTGGCGCGCCTGGCGCTGCAAGGCTTCGACTTGGCCGTCGATCTCGGCGAGCACGTCTTCCAGCCGATTGAGATTGTCCTCGGCGCCCTTGAGGCGCAGCTCCGCCTCGTGCCGGCGGCTGTGCAGCCCGGCGATGCCGGCGGCGTCCTCCAGGATGCGCCGGCGCGATTGCGGCTTGGCCGAGATGATCTCGCTGATCTGGCCCTGTCGCACCAATGCCGGTGAACGCGCGCCGGTGGCAGCGTCGGCGAAGAGCAGCTGCACGTCGCGGGCGCGCACCTCCTTGCCGTTGATCCTGTAGGTCGAGCCTTCCTCGCGCTCGATCCGGCGCGTGACCTCGAGCACCTCGGCCTCGTTGAAGGCGGCGGGCGCCTTGCGGTCGCTGTTGTCGAGGGTGAGCGCGACCTCGGCCATGTTGCGGGCCGGGCGCTCGGACGAGCCGCCGAAGATGACGTCGTCCATCCCCGAGCCGCGCATGTTCTTGAACGAGCTTTCGCCCATCACCCAGCGCAGGGCTTCGACGAGATTGGACTTGCCGCAGCCATTGGGGCCGACGATGCCAGTTAGTCCTGGCTCGATCTGGAATTCGGCCGGTTCGACGAAGGTCTTGAAGCCGGCGAGCTTGAGGCGCGTCAGCTGCATCGACGCATCCTTCCTTCTCCCCTCGGGGGAGAAGGTGGCAGCGCGAAGCGCTGACGGATGAGGGAAGGATGAAGTAGCGCTGCGCTGCCCTCATCCGTCTGCTTCGCAGACACCTTCTCCCCCAAGGGGAGAAGGACGCGCGCGTCAGCTGCCGAGCAGCGGCTCGAGGATCTTGTCGAATTCGGCGAGGCTGAGTGCACCGGAGCGCTTCTGCCCGTTGATGAAGAAGGTCGGGGTGGAGTCCACGCCAGCCTTGGACCCACCTTCCTTAACCTGCGTGACAGCGTCGTAAATGTCCTGACGTTTCAGGCAGGCCTCGAAAGATTCCTGTGTGAAACCGGCCTGCTTGACCAGGTTGGAGAGCGCGTCGACCGGCTTTTCGGTGAAGGCCCAGTTGCGCTGCTGCGCGAACAGCAGGTCCGTCAGCGGATAGTATTTGTCGGTGCCATTGCAGCGCGCCAGCATGAAGCCCGCCGTGGCCAGCGGATCGAGCGGGAACTCGCGCAGCACGAAACGCACCTTGCCGGTGTCGATGTACTTCGCCTTCAGCGCCGGCCAGGTGTCCTTGTGGAAGGTGGCGCAGTGGCTGCAGGTCAGCGAGGCGTATTCGATGATCGAGACCTTGGCGTCGGCGTTGCCGAGCCAGACGTCGCCAAGCGGGTTGGCGACGCCGGGAAGCGTCTGGGCCGAGGCGCCCTGGCTGGCGAGAAGCGGCGAGAGGGCCAAGGCGGCGGAGCCGATCAACACCTGGCGGCGGCTGGTCATGAGACAATCCCTGATGGCGAAGCAATTGCTGCGGACCATAGTCGCCATCAGGATTGTGGCAAGATCGGTTCGCTGCTTCCCGCTCACGAAGCCGTGTCGTCGCCCGTGACCTGGCGCCGCTGCGCAATGCCACGCCCGAGCCGCGCCAGCGCCGCGCGCAATTCGGGGCTTTCGACGCATGCGACCTGCTTCTCGATCCGCGCCAGCGCAGCCGGGTCCGGCGGCGGGGCCGGTTTCGGTGCGGCAGGCAGCGCGACCGGCCCCTGCTTCAGCACCAATTTGCCGACGGCGCGCCAGCCGAGATGGCTGTTGACCCGCTCCAGCACCAGCGGCCCGAGCTGCTGCATCTCCAGCGCGAAGGCGCCCTCGACGCGCACCACCAGCGTCGCCGGGTCCGAAAGCTCTCCCGGCGCGCCACGGCGCCGCGGCCAGTCGATCTTGAGTGGCCGCGTGCGCTGCGCCAGCCGCTCGCCGACGATCTCCGGCCAGAAGGCGACGACCGAGCGCCCCGCAAAGCCCTGGGCGGCGAGCGCGGGCGCGAGGCAGTCGTCGATCAGTTCGGCGAGGGGTTTTGCGGGCATGCAGCCATCCTATAGCCGCAGCTGCTCTCGACAAACACCCGTTTGCGAGGTCGAGGGGCGCTTGCTTACCTTGTCTACCACGCTACATCGGAGGTCATGGACGCTCCCGCTCCCCAGCCTCGCGCCGCCGATCTCCTCGCCTGGTATGACCGCCATCGCCGCGTCCTGCCCTGGCGCGCGCTGCCGGGCGAGCGGGCCGATCCATACCGCGTCTGGGTCTCCGAGATCATGCTGCAGCAGACCACGATCGCGGCGGTGAAGCCCTATTTCGAACGCTTCATGGCGCGGTTTCCGACCGTCGAGGCGCTGGCGGGCGCGCCGTCGGAGAACGTCATGCAGGCATGGGCCGGGCTCGGCTATTATTCCCGTGCCCGCAATCTCCATGCCTGCGCCCAGGCTGTCGCGTATCAGCATGGCGGCCGCTTTCCCGATACGGAAGACGCCTTGCGCGCTCTGCCGGGCATCGGCGCCTATACGTCGGGAGCCATCGCCGCGATCGCCTTCGACCGGCCGGCGGTCGCGGTCGACGGCAATGTCGAGCGGGTCATCACCCGGCTCTTCGCCATCGAAGACGAGATGCCGGGCGCCAAGCCGCTGATCCGCGAGCGGGTGCTGGCGCTGCTCTCGCTCGACCGGCCCGGAGATTTCGCGCAGGCGCTGATGGATCTCGGCGCGACGATCTGTACGCCGCGCTCGCCGGCCTGCGGGCTCTGCCCTTGGCGTGAGCCCTGCCAGGCGCGCATCGCTGGGACGCAGGAGAGCTTTCCGCGCAAGGCGGCAAAGAAGACCGGCAAGACCCGCTATGGCGCGGCCTTCGTCGCGATGCGCGAGGATGGCGCCGTATTGGTCCGGACCCGCCTGGCCAAGGGTTTGCTCGGGGGAATGGTCGAAGTGCCCGGCGGCGACTGGCGAGCGGATTACGACGTGGACGATGCCCTGCGTGACGCACCGGTGTCAGCGAAATGGCGCCGACTGATGCTGCCGGTCCGTCATGTCTTCACGCATTTCCCGCTGGAGCTGACTGTCTTCGCCGGGCACGTGCCGCTGGAGACGCAGGCGCCGGAGGGCATGCGCTTCACGCCGTTCAACAGGCTGAAGGAAGAGGCGTTTCCGAACGTCTTCCTGAAGGCGCTTGAGGCCGGACTGGAAGAGCTGCAGCGGCCTTAGGCCGCTGCCATCTGCGTCCTGATCTCGCCGCGCAGGACATCGAGCAGCATGGCTTTGCCCTCGCGCTCGACATGCCAGAAGGTCCAGCCATTGCAGGCCGGCAACCCCTGCGCCAGTGCGCCGACCTTGTGGATCGAGCCGACGGCCGGACCGAGCACCAGCGTGCCATCGGCGCGGATGGTGGCGCTGTGACGGCGCTTCTCGTCGAATACGGTCTCGCCAGCCCTGACCAGCCCGGCCTCGACCAGGCTGAGGAAGGGTACGCGCGGCTCGCTGCGCTTCGAAGGCGCGGTAGCGAAGGCTTCCGGCGGTAGCGGCTGCACCGCGGCGATGCGCTCGCGCGCCGCCTGGGCATAGACCTGCTCGCGCTCGATGCCGATGAAATGGCGGCCGAGCGCCTTGGCGACGGCGCCGGTCGTGCCGGTGCCGAAGAAGGGATCGAGCACCACGTCGCCGGGATTGCTGGCCGAGAGCAGCACGCGGGCGAGCAGTGATTCGGGCTTCTGGGTCGGGTGGACCTTGGCGCCCTTGTCGTCCTTCAGGCGCTCGTCGCCGGTGCAGAGCGGCAGATACCAGTCCGAGCGCATCTGCAGGTCGTCATTGCCGCCCTTCAGCGCCTCGTAATGGAAGGTGTATTTGGACGCTTCGCCGCGCGCCGCCCAGATCAGCGTCTCATGCGCATTGGTGAAACGGCGGCCGCGGAAGTTCGGCATCGGGTTGGCTTTGCGCCAGACGATGTCGTTCAGCATCCAGAAGCCGAGATCCTGCAGGATCGAGCCGACACGGAAGATGTTGTGATAGGAGCCGATCACCCAGAGTGCGCCATCCGGCTTCAGCGCCCGGCGGCAGGCGGTGAGCCAGGCGCGGGTGAAGGTGTCGTAATCGGCGAAGGAGGCGAACTTGTCCCAGTCGTCGTCGACGGCGTCGACGAGGCTGTCGTCGGGCCGGCGCAGATCGCCGCCGAGCTGGAGATTATAGGGAGGATCGGCGAAGACGAGGTCGACGCTCCCGGGGGGGAGGGCCTCGATCGCGGCGACGCAATCGCCCACGATCACCTGGTCGAGCGGAAGCTCGCGAGGGAGTATCTGAGAGTGGAGAAGGCTCTTGGCCTTCATCCGGGCCCCCAGCGCGGGCCGTCCGGTACGCGAAACCTGAATCCGGACGGGAGCGCTGGCGGTCCCGGTACGCGAGGTACTCATGACGCCAAGACCGTTACGCAACTTCAACAGTCGCGATCCTGGCTGGTCAGGGTAAAGGGCGGGTTTCCAGGTTGAAAAAAATGCGTCCCATTCTGGGGCTGCAGATTTTGCCTAGCCTATTGAATGTGTTTGGAAATTCGTAACGGAGATTAAGGAAAGGTAAGCGGCCTGCAGCTGCCGTTGCGGCAGTTTGGAGGCAGTTCCGCGAGGCTCCCGACCGTCACTCGGGCAGGTAGATTTCGGCCTTCATGAAGGTCACCGCCTGCCCGGTGATGAGCACGCGCTCGCCGGCCAGCTCGCAGCTCAGATGCCCTCCACGCGCAGAGGCCTGGAAGGCCTCGAGGCGCGTCTTGCCGAGCTCGCCGGCCCAGTAGGGAACGAGCGTCGCATGGATCGATCCGGTGACTGGATCTTCCGGAATCCCGGCGCTCGGCGCGAAATAGCGCGAGACGAAATCATGCGTGTCGCCGCGTGCGGTGACGCCGAAGCAGAGCGGGGCGAGAGTTGCGATCGCGGCGGCATCGGGCACGAAGTCGCGCACGGCCTGTTCGTCCGCCAGCGCGGCGAAGACGTTCTCGAAATTGCGGAAGAGCGCTCGCGGCGGAACCGGAAAGAGCGCGGCGATGACCGCAGGCAGAGCATCGACCGGCTCTGGAGCGAAGGCCGGCAGGTCGAGCCGGTAGCCATTGTCCTGCCGCGAGACTCGGATCGGACCGACGCGGGTCAGGAATTCCATGTCGTCGGAGACGCCGTGGGCGCTGGCGAGGACATGCGCGGTCGCGAGCGTAGCATGGCCGCAGAAATTGACCTCGTGGACCGGGGTAAACCAGCGCAGGTCCCAGCCGCTGCCGTTTGGGCGGGCGAAGGCGGTCTCAGCCAGATTGTTCTCATTGGCGATCGCCTGCATCGTCGGCTCGGGCAGCCAATCGTCCAGGATCAGGACGGCGGCCGGGTTGCCGGCGAACACCTTGTCGGTGAACGCGTCGACCTGATGCATAGTCAAGATAGACATGGCGTCTCCGGCAGGCTCAAGCGATCGAGCGCGACCAGACACCTTTGATCGGGGCGAAGGAATAGCGATGCGCGGGGCAGGGGCCATGCGTCTTCAGCGCGGCACGGTGCACGGCAGTCCCGTAACCCGCATGGCTGGCGAAGCCATAGGCGGGGTAGGTCAGCGAGAGCCGCGCCATCATCCGGTCGCGCGTCACCTTGGCGACGATCGAGGCCGCGGCGATCGAGGCGATCAGCCCGTCGCCGCCGATGATTGGCTCGCAGCCGCAGGCCAGCGCCGGCGGATCGTTGCCGTCGACTAGGACGAGATCGGGTGACAGCGATAGTGCTCCAACCGCGCGCCGCATGGAAAGCAGTGTCGCCTGCCGGATATTGATCGTATCGATCTCGATCGCCGAGGCGCTGCCGACACCGACAGCAAGCGCGCTGGCGAGGATCAGCACGCAGAGTTCTTCCCGGCGCTGAGCGCTGAGCTCCTTCGAATCGGCGAGCCCGTCAGGGATCGCCAGGGGATCGAGGATGACGGCGGCCGCGACGACCGGGCCGGCGAGCGGGCCGCGCCCGACCTCATCCACGCCGGCGACGCGGGCGCGCCCGGCAATCATCGCGGCTTGCTCGCGGCTGAAATCGGCGGTCATGGCACGGCTATGCCAGATCGTGGCTCGAAGGTCTGCCGGAATTGCATATTGTCCACTTGCCAGCTCCCCGACCCCGAGTTGTCGTCCCGGATCGGCGCCGCTGGCGCGGCTTGTCCGGGACGACCTGCATGGAGGTCATATGCCTCTCAGAACAAACTGAGCTGCGCCTTCTCCTTCTCCGGCTTGACGAAGAGGTCGGTGCGCAGCCGCAGCCGCGTGCTGTTGAAACCGAGCCGCTCGGCCGCCATTTCGAAGCGCCGGCCGATCATCCAGGCATAGGGGCCGGAGCCGACCTGGCGCTGGCCCCAGGCGGCATCATAGTCCTTGCCGCCGCGGGTCGAGCGGATCAGCGAGACGACATGGCGCATCTTGTCGGGATGATGCGTCACCAGCCAGTCTTGCACGATGTCCTTCACCTCAAGCGGCAGGCGCAGCAGCACATAGCCGGCCTCGCGCGCGCCCGCCGCCTTGGCGGCGTCGAGGATACGCTCGATCTCATGCTCGTTGATCGCCGGCACGATCGGCGCGACCAGCACCGTCACCGGGATCCCGGCTTCCGAGAGCTTGCGGATCGTCTCGATGCGCTTGGCAGGCGAAGCAGCGCGCGGCTCCATGTTACGGGCTAGCTTGGGGTCGAGCGTCGTCACCGAGAGCGCGACCTTGACCAGCCCCTTCGCCGCCATCGGCGCGAGAATGTCGATGTCGCGCTGCACCAGCGCCGATTTGGTGACGATGCCGACCGGGTGATTGAACTTCGCCAGCACCTCCAGGATCCCACGCATGATCCTGAGCTTCTTCTCGATCGGCTGGTAGGCGTCGGTATTGGTGCCGATCGCGATGGTGCGCGGCTGGTAGCTCGGTGAGGATAATTCCTTCTCAAGCAGCAGCGCCGCATCGGGCTTGGCGGTCAGCTTGCTCTCGAAGTCGAGACCGGGCGAGAGGCCGAGATAGGCATGGCTCGGCCGCGCGAAGCAGTAGACGCAGCCATGCTCGCAGCCGCGATAAGGGTTGATCGAGCGGTCGAAGGAAATATCCGGAGAGTCATTGCGTGTAATGATCGTGCGCGGCTTCTCGACCGAGACCTCGGTCTTGAACGGCGGCAGCTCGCCGAGCGAGCCCCAGCCATCATCCTCGCTGATGCGCTGCTCGGCTTCATAGCGGCCGCCGGGGTTGATCGTCGCGCCGCGTCCACGCCGCCTGTCGGGGTCGATCTGGCTACCGATATGGGCGAGCGGATCGACCGGCGCGAGCCGCACCGGTGCCGAGACCGTGCCCGGCTCGCTGTCGCGGCGCTTGAGCGGTTGCGTCCTGGCTGAAGGTCTGGCCTGCAGCATGGCTTCGTCTCCTCGGCGGAATCGGATGATCCGAGACCAAGGAATGTGAACATATAGAGAACAAAAGACAAGTGACAGGATTGCGACATGTTGCACTGCGTCATAAGCTGATCCCTCATGATCACCGCCGTCATCTGGGCCAATCGTGACGCCGAGGCGCTCGCCGCGACCTTGTCCGTGCTGATTCCAGCGGTCGCCAAGGGCGTGATTGGCCATGCCGTGGTGGTCGACGAT
Organism: Allobosea sp. P4_H5; assembly: GCF_056400825.1. Taxonomy (NCBI): domain Bacteria; kingdom Pseudomonadati; phylum Pseudomonadota; class Alphaproteobacteria; order Hyphomicrobiales; family Alloboseaceae; genus Allobosea; species Allobosea sp. P4_H5. The sequence continues at coordinate 78,321 of NZ_JBFUKM010000004.1, forward strand.
GGCGACGACGCCGCGATCGCGCGGCTCGCCGACGAGACCGGCGCGAGCTATGTCAAGGCCAAGGCCGGCGAGGCCTGGTCGTCGGGAGTAGCCCAGGCGCGCGGCGACTGGGTGATCTTGCTCGAGGCCGGCGACCTGCCTGAGCCGCAATGGACGCCGAGCATCGAGCGGCATCTGTTGACCGCAGCGGCCCGGCCGGCGCTGATGCCGCTGCGCGGCATGGCTGCGGCGCTGCGCGAATGGGGCGCGGTCTCGCTGCGCTCGCGCGGCGTCAGGGCGGGGCTGCTCGCGCCGAAGAAGCAGATCCTCTCCGGCCGGCTGGCGCGTGCGCCGCGCCGGCTTACGGTCCGCCGCGAGCGCGCCGAGCTCTGAGGCTCAGAGCTGGTTGGTGCGGAAGGTGTCGCAGCTCTGCAGCGAGCCGGATTTGAAGCCGGTGTTGAACCAGCGGGTGCGTTGCGCCGACGAGCCGTGCGTGAAGGAATCCGGCACAACCACGCCGCGGCCCTGCTGCTGCAGCTTGTCGTCGCCGATCGCCGAAGCTGTTCGCATCGCCTCGTCGATGTCGCCGGCCTCGATCCGGTCCATCGCCTGGAGGTTGTAGGCCCAGACGCCGGCGAAGCAGTCGGCCTGCAATTCGACGCGCACCGACAGCGCGTTCGATTCGCGCTCGGAGATCCGTTGGCGCAGCTCGTTCACCTTGGGCAGGATGCCGAGCAGATTCTGGATGTGATGGCCAATCTCATGGCCGATGACATAGGCATAGGCGAAGTCGCCGCCGCCGCCGAGCTTGCGCTGCATCTCCTGGAAGAAGGAGAGGTCGAGATAGACCCGCTGGTCGTTGGGGCAATAGAACGGCCCCATCGCCGACTGGGCCGTGCCGCAGCCCGAGCGATCGACGCCGCTGAACAGCACCAGCTTGGGCGGTGTGTATTTCCGGTTGGCCTGCTGCGGCAGCACCTTCGTCCAGATGTCCTCGTTTTGCGCCAGCACCGCCGAAATGAACTTGCCCATCTCGTCCTGCGGCGGGCCGGCAGATTTGCGCTGCTCCTGTGTCGGCGCACTGCGTCCACCGATGCCGCCGATCATCTCGGCGCCGCCGATCAAAAGGCGTGGATCGATGCCGAGCGCCCAGCCGAGCAGGCCGAGCACGACCATGGTGCCGATGCCGATGCCACCGCGCCCGCCGGGAAGGCCGGCATATTCGCCACCACCACCGCCGCGCCGATCCTCGACGTTCTCGGACTGGCGGTAATCTTCCCAACGCATGTGCGAACCCTTGTTGCAGCGCCGCCAATGTCGGCGAGGACGCGGCGGAACTCAAGCCGCACCGTTCGTTAGGTGTGTGAGCCGAGCGAGAGAGCCTCGATCGGCGCGAGGCCGCGCTATTTGGTCTGGTCCCGCGAGACGTCGACGATCATGCGCGCCAGGAGATAGAGCCGGGGCACGATCGAATCGAGCGCGACGTACTCGTTCTGATTCGAATGGGAGCCAAAGCCCCTGAGGCCGAAGCCCTCGATCACCGGCCCCTTGGCCTGAAGCGCGGCATAGGCCGCGTCGGTTCCACCGCCGCTTGCCCTTTCAGCGATTGTCAGCGGGCGGCCGATCTCGCCGAAGACGCGCTTGGCATGCGCGCCGAGGGCCTTGCTGGCCTCGGTCGGCGCCAGGGGTGGGCGCCCGCGCGTGAAGGTCGCTTCCACCACCGTGTCGGGAATGAGCTTGTTCTGGATACGCTCCTTCACCGCGGCCTCGATCAGGTCGAAATCGGCCATGCGCAGCGCCCGCATGTCGCCCTGCGCCTTCGCTTCGGCCGGAATCGCGTTGCTGACCGAGCCTGCGGACGCGAGCGTCCAGTTCAGCTTGAGGCCCATTTCCGGCTTGGAGAGATCGCGCATCTGCAGGATCTGGTGGGCGAGCTCGTAGAGCGCGTTGCGGCCTTGCTCCGGCGAGCTGCCGGCATGGGAGGCCCGGCCGGTGACCTTGAGCTGCACCGAGCCGACGCCGCTGGTGGCGAGGCGGAGCGTGTCCTGGCCGATCCCGGAGCCTTCGCAGGAAAACACGGCGTCCTGTTCGGCCGCGAGCCTGGTGATAAGCGCCCTGGACCCGGCCGAGCCGATCTCCTCGTCGCCGTTGATGAGGACGGTGAGCGTGCCATAGTCCCTGGCCGCGAGCGTGTTGAGCAGCGCGACGGTGTGGAGGATCAGGGCGACGCCGTGCTTGTCGTCGGCGATGCCGAGGCCATAGGCCTTGTCGCCCTCGATCCGGAAGGGCTGCTGGGCCAGCATGCCCTTGGTGTAGACGGTGTCCATATGGGCCAGCAGCAGGATCTTCCTGGTGCCGCTGCCCTTGAAGCGCGCGAGCGCGATTTTGGCTGGTGATCGTGCCGGCTCGGCCGAGTCGATCAGCTCCGTCTCGCCGCCCAGGGCCTTCAGCCGCTCGGCGATGAGGGCGGCGATCGTCGCAAGTCCCGGGGCATCGCGCGAGCCTGACTCGATCGAGACCAGGGCCTTGAGCGTCTCGATATAAGCGGGCTTCTCGGCCTCCGCCGCGTCGAGGACCGGCTTCTGCGGAGCCGCCAGGGCTGGGACGGCAGCCAGCATCAAGATGCCCACCGCTGCGCGACGCAATGTCTCGATCCCGCTCATGGCTTCATCCCGCTCAGGCTTGCTTCCTTTTGCCCATCCTACGTGTGGGGGGCCTCAATGATAGCCGGCATCGGCTTTCACCTTGCCGCGGAAGGTCCAGTACACGAAGGCCGTGTAGAACAGGATCATCGGCAGCAGGAAGCTGACCCCGATCAGCACGAAGACATGCGAGGCTGGCGCCGCCGCCGTGTCCCAGATCGTCAGCCCGGGCGGCACGAGATAGGGATAGTTCGAGATCGCGAGACCAAGGAAGCAGAGCAGGAAGATCGCGATGGTGAAGGCGAAGGGCGTGAACTCATGCGCGCCATGCAGCCGCTTCCAGGCCATGTAGCCGCAAAAGGCGGTGAGCACCGGGAAAGGCCAGAGCAGCACGAGGTTCGACGGGGCGAACCAGCGCTCGGCGATACGCGGATGCGCATAGGGCGTCCACAGCGAGATCACTACCACGAAGGCGAGCAGGCCCAGCAGCAGCGTCCTGGCCTGCCGGCGCGCCCGCTCGGCCACCGGCCCTTCGGTCTTGTAGACCAGCCAGGTCGCTCCGAGCGTGGCATAGCCGATGACGACGCCGGCGCCGCACATAAGGGTGAACGGGGTCAGCCAGTCGAGCGGGCCGCCGGCGAACTGCTTGTCGACCACCTTCACGCCCTGGAGCAGACCGCCGAGGATCAGCCCCTGCGCGAAGGCCGCCACCGTCGATCCCGCCCAGAAGGCGAGGTCCCAGATCTTGTGATGGGGCTTGGCCACCCAGCGGAACTCGAAGGCGACGCCGCGGAAGATCAGCGCCAGCAGCATCAGGATCACCGGGATGTAGAAGGCCGGCATGATGATGGCGTAGGCATAGGGAAAGGCGACCCATAAGCCGCCGCCGCCGAGGACCAGCCAGGTCTCGTTACCGTCCCAGAACGGCGCGACCGAATTCATCATCTGGTCGCGCTCGCTCTCGTCCCTGGTCGTCGGGAACAGGATGGCGATGCCGAGGTCGAAACCGTCGAGCACGACATAGAGCATGACGGCGGTGCCGATCAGCCCGGCCCAGATCACGGGGAGATACCATTCCATCTCAGGTTCTCCTCAGTTCGCCGGCTGGATCTTGTCGTCGCCGGGATGGCCGTCGCCGAAGATGGCGGAGGCCGGCGCCTGCGCGGCCTTGAGCGGCCGCTTCGAGGGTTGCTCCGGCGGGTCTTCCAGGCTGATCTCGTCCGGCCCCTTGTCGATCAGGCGGTTGATCAGGGCGATGCCGGCAGCGAAGACCACGCAGTAGACGAAGACGAACAGCGCCAGCGAGATCGCGACCTCCAGCGTCGTCACCGGCGAGACCGCGTCCTTCGAGCGCAGGATGCCGGTAGCGAGCCAGGGCTGGCGGCCGACCTCGGTGACGAACCAGCCCGACAGGATGGCGAGGAAGCCTGCCGGCCAGCTGTATTGGGCGAGCCAGAGCCAGCTGCGCGTCTCGAAGACGGTGCCGCGCTTCCACAGCCAGGCGCCGATCCAGCCAAAGACGATCATCAGCGTGCCGATGCCGACCATCAGGCGGAAGGCGAAGAAGGGGATGAGCACCGGCGGGCGGTCCTCGAGCTTGAAATCCTTCAGGCTCGGGAAGAGCGCGTCCATGCTGCCATGGGTGAGCAGGCTGGCGACGCCGGGGATCGCGATCTCGAAGCGGTTGAGCTCGGCCTTCTCGTCCGGCCAGGCGAAAAGCACGAGCGCGCCGGGCTTGGAGGAGTCCCAATGCGCCTCGATCGCGGCGAGCTTGGCCGGCTGGTAGATCGCGGTCTGCTTGCCGTGGAAGTCGCCGATGACGGCCTGCAGCGGCGCGGTCAGCGCGATCATCAGGATCGCCATGCGCACCATCGTCCTGGCCGATTCGGTGCGATGCCCGGCGAGCAGATGGCGCGCCCCGGTCGCCAGCACGACGAAGGCAGTGGTTAGGTAGGCCGCCGTCATCATATGCGCGAAGCGCAAGGGGAAGGTCGGGTTGAAGACGATCTTCAGCCAGTCGACCGGGTAGGCGATGCCGTCGCGGACCTCGTGCCCGGCGGGATACTGCATCCAGCTATTGGCGGAGAGGATCCAGAAGCCGGAGAGGGCGGTGCCGCCGGCGACGATCACGGCCGAGAGGAAATGCAGCCAGGGCGGCACGCGCTTCCAGCCGAACAGCAGCACGCCGAGGAACGAGGCCTCGAGGAAGAAGGCGGTGAGCACCTCGTAGCCGATCAGCGGACCGATGACATTGCCGACGGCGACAGAGAAGCGGCTCCAGTTCGTGCCGAACTGGTAGGACAGCACGATGCCCGAGACCACGCCCATGGCGAAGGTGACGGCGAAGATCTTGGTCCAGAACCGGGCGAGCAGGTGGAATTTCTGGTCACCGGTCTTCAGCCATAGGCCAAGCAGCGTCGCGATATAGGCGGAGAGCCCGATCGTGAAGGCCGGGAAGACGATGTGGAAGGAGATCGTGAAGGCGAACTGGATGCGTGACAGCAGAAAGGCGTCGATTTCCATCGCATCGCTCCGGCGTGCCGGCCACGAACGTCATGGCCGAATGACCCTGCTGGTTGCAGCGTCTACTTTGCACTCGGAATAATCAAGGCGATGGAACAGGGCAGCCGGTGCCGATGACGCAGTGGCATCGCGCCGCTGCGTCAAAGCGCGGCGAGAGCGGCCTTGAGCGCGCGCAGGTCGCGCCAGGCCAGGCGCTTCTGCAAGGGCTGGCGCAGGAGATAGGCCGGGTGCAGTGTCGCGATCGCCCGGATCATGCGCCTGCCGGTGTCGTATTCCATCCAGCGCCCGCGCGAGGCCAGGATACCGGTGACGCCGAGCAGCGCTTGCGCCGAGGGAGCGCCGATGCAGACCAGGATGTCGGGGTCGACCAATTCGATCTGGCGCTGGATGAAGGGCAGGCAGATCGCGACCTCCTGCGGCGTCGGCGTGCGGTTGCCGGGTGGCCGCCAGGGCACGGTGTTGGCGATGTAGACATGTTCCTGACGGGTGAGGCCGATCGCGCCTAGCATCCGGTCGAGCAATTGGCCCGAACGCCCGACGAAGGGCAGGCCGGCTCGGTCCTCGTCGGCGCCGGGCGCCTCGCCGACGACCATGACCTTTCCGGCCGGATTGCCGTCGGCGAAGACGAGGTTCTTTGCGGTCGCCTTGAGCGGGCAGCCCTCGAAGCTCGCGAGGGCCGTCTTGAGCTCATCCAGCGTCGTCGCCTCGCGCGCCAGCGCCCGGGCCGACAGCGCAGCTTCGTCCGGCGGGGTGGCAGCCGCTACGGCCGTAGGGCGCCGCACCGCTTGCTGCGCAGCGGCGACGGGGCGTGCGACAGGCTGTCGCGCCAGCTCTGGTGCGGCTGCGAAATGGTCGTGCGGCGTTTCGTCGAGCGCCTCGGTCACGCCCATTTCGGCGTACCAGGCGATCAATTCGGCTGCGGAGACGGCGTCGAGCGACATGGCGGGAGAATAGAGCGGCGTTCGGAACGAAGCGAGCCCTTCGCTGTTGCAAAATGAACGGGAGCCCCGGATAGAGGAATTCCAATCAGCCTTGCGGCAGCGCTTGGCGGGTTGATCAAGATAGTTCATATATAAACTATCTAACGAGACATAGCCGGCGCGGGGTGGAGGGCAGCATGGACCTGAAGGAAGCGCAGAGCACGCCGCGCGAGAGCATGGACTATGACGTCGTCATCGTCGGTGCCGGTCCTGCCGGGCTCGCCGCCGCGATCCGGCTGAAGCAGCTCGACGAAGCCATCTCGGTCGTCGTGGTCGAGAAGGGCTCCGAGGTCGGCGCGCATATCCTCTCCGGCGCGGTCATCGATCCGATCGGCCTCGACAAGCTTCTGCCCGACTGGCGCGAGGACGACGCCCGCCCGCTGCATACGCAGGTGACCGAGGACGTCTTCTATTTCCTCGGCCCGGCCGGCGGCGCGCGCCTGCCGAATTTCGCTATGCCGAAGCTGATGAGCAATCACGGCAACTTCGTCGGCTCTCTCGGCCTGGTCGCCCGCTATCTCGCCGCGCGTGCCGAGGCGCTCGGCGTCGAGATCTATCCAGGCTTCGCCGCCGCCGAGTTGCTTTATAACGAGGACGGCTCGGTTGCCGGCATCGCCACCGGCGACATGGGCATCGCCAAGGACGGCACGGTCTCCGACCGCTTCACCCGCGGCATGGAACTGCGCGGCCGCTATACGCTTCTGGGAGAGGGCGCCCGCGGCTCGCTCTCCAAGATCGCGATCAAGCGATTTGCTCTGGATGAAGGCCGCGAGCCGCAGAAATACGGCATCGGCCTCAAGGAGATCTGGCAGGTCAAGCCGGAGAAGTTCAAGAAGGGGCTGGTGCAGCACTCCTTCGGCTGGCCGCTCGACATGTCGACCGGCGGCGGCTCGTTCCTCTATCACTTCGACGACAATCTGGTTTCGGTCGGCTTCGTCGTCCACCTCAATTATACGAATCCGACGCTCTCGCCCTTCGACGAGTTCCAGCGCTTCAAGACCCATCCGATGATCCGCGACGTCTTCGAGGGCGCCAAGCGCCTCTCCTATGGCTCGCGCGCCATCACCGAGGGCGGCTGGCAGTCGGTGCCGAAGCTGACCTTCCCGGGCGGCGCGCTGATCGGCTGCTCGGCCGGCTTCGTCAACGTGCCGCGCATCAAGGGCAGCCACAACGCCATCCTGTCGGGCATGCTGGCGGCCGAGCATCTCGTGCCGGCGCTGGCGGCAGGCCGCTCCCATGACATGGTCGACGGCATCGAGGACAGCTGGCGCTCCTCCGAGATCGGGCGCGACCTCAAGCTGGTGCGCAACGTCAAGCCGCTCTGGTCGAAGCTCGGCACGCTCGGCGGCGTCGCGCTCGGCGGTATCGACATGTGGCTGAACCAGCTCTTCGGCTGGTCGCCCTTCGGCACGCTGAAGCACGGCAAGCCCGACCATGCCACGCTGAAGCCGATCGGCATGGTCAAGCCGATCGTCTACCCCAGGCCCGACGGCAAGATCTCCTTCGACAAGCTCTCCTCGGTCTTCCTCTCGGCGACCAATCACGAGGAAGACCAGCCGGCGCATCTGAAGCTGACCGACCCGAACGTGCCGGTGCTGCAGAACCTGCCGATCTATGGCGAGCCGGCGCGGCTCTATTGCCCGGCCGGCGTCTATGAGGTGGTCTATGCCGATCCGGAGAAGCAGTCGCTGCCGCGCTTCGTGATCAACGCGCAGAACTGCGTTCACTGCAAGACCTGCGACATCAAGGACCCCGCCCAGAACATCACCTGGACGGTGCCGGAAGGGGCGGGCGGTCCGAACTACTCGAACATGTGATCGCGCGGGCCGCCGGTTCGCGGTGGGCGCTTGAAACGTGAAAGGCCGCGCGGCTTGGACCGCGCGGCCTTTTTCATTGTTCAGCCCTGAAAAGGCGACGAATCAGCCCTTGCGGACGATCGGAGCCGGCTTCTCGGGTTCCTTGGTGGCGCAGCCGCCGGCAATGCCGGCGAGCGTGAGAACGGCCGCGAGCGCGAGCGAGACCTTCTTCATCTGGGAGCACCTTTGACGAATCGCCGCGAACGCGCGGCGGAGCGAAGACTACGCCTGAAAAATTGACCGAATCTATCGTGTTCGTGGGAGGGCCGGGGCGGCCTGTGACTTTTTCACGTCAGCGTGACAGCGATGACGCAGCAGGGGGCGCCGCTCTTGTCGGCAAGCCCGGAAACGGCCATGTTGGCGGCCTAATCGTTCAGGTCACGGTCCCGTCTACGGACCAGTCCCCGGCGACCGGGGCGGACCGAGGAGAGTGTCGAACGTGACGTTTCAAATCAACGGCCGTAGCGCCGCTCTTGTGCTGGCGTTTGTCGCAGGTTTGCATGTCGGCGTGCCGGCACTCGCGCAGGCGCGCCCGGTCGAGAAATTCGAGCCGGCCGAGAGTCTTGAAGGCAATTACCTGGCGGCCGTGGTAGCCGGTTCGGCCCGGGATCTTGGCGCGGCCTCGATCTATTTGCGCGAGGCGATCCGGAACGATCCGCAGAACAGCGAACTGCTCGAGCGCGGCTTCGTCGCCTTCCTCGCCGATGGCGCGATGAACGAGACTTTCCGCGCCGCCGAGAAGCTGATCCAGCGCGACGCCACCAATGGCCTGGCCCAGCTCGCGCTCGGTGTGCGTGCGCTGAAGCAGAAGAACTATGGCGCCGCCCGCACCCAGCTGCAGCGCGGCGGCCGCGGCCGCTCGGCTGACATCACCGCGACCCTGCTCGCCGCCTGGGCTTACTCGGGCTCGGGCGAGACGAATCGCGCCATCGACACGCTGGAGCGTCTCAAGGGCGAATCGACCTTTGATCGCTTCCGCGATTTCCATGCCGGACTGATCCTCGACATCGCGGGGCGCCGCAACGAGGCGAATCGCCGACTCAAGGCGGCCTATGATGCCGAGAAGACCAATCTGCGCCTCGTCGATCTTTGGGCGCGCCAGCAGGCGCGCGCCGGAGACAGCGAGGCGGCCCTGGCGACCCTGAACGATTTCGAGCGGAGCGTCCGCCCGAACCATCCGGTGGTCCGCGACGCCATCGCCAAGATCGGCAGCAAGGAGCCGCTGCAGCGCATCGTCGGCAACACCCAGCAGGGCGCCGCCGAAGTGCTATACGGGCTCGCCAGCGCTGGCATTCTTCAGGGCGACGAGGCGACCGCGCTGCTCTATCTGCGTTTCGCCGTCTATCTCGATCCCGGCCACGACCTCGCCGTGCTGACGCTGGCCGATATCCTGGAGCGCGCCAAGCAGACCGAGGACGCCGTCCAGGTCTACCGGCGCATGCCGGAGAACTCGCCGCTGCGCCCGGTCGCCGACATTCAGATCGGGCTCGGCCTCGAGCAGCTCGGCAAGACCGACGAAGCGGTCAAGCATCTCGAGAGCATCATCACGGCCCGCCCCGACGACATCGAGGCGATCTCCGCGCTCGGCAACATCTATCGCTCGCGCAAGCGCTTCGAGGAGGCGGCTGCGACCTATGACAAGGCGGTCGCCAAGCTCGGCACGCCGAGCCGCGCCAACTGGGACATCTTCTATTCGCGCGGCATCGCCTATGAGCGCATCAAGAAATGGCCGCAGGCCGAGGCCGATCTGCGCAAGTCGCTGGAGCTGATGCCAGAGGCGCTTGGCCGCGAGCGCGCCCTGGTGCTCAACTATCTCGGCTATTCGCTGGTCGACCAGAACCTCAAGCTCGAAGAGGCGCTCGGCATGCTGCGCCGGGCCGTGGAGCTTCGGCCGCGTGACGGCTACATCATCGACTCGCTCGGCTGGGCGCATTACCGGCTCGGCCGCTATGACGAGGCGGTGACGGAGCTGGAGAAGGCGATGGAGCTGCGCCCGTCCGACCCGGTGATCAACGACCATCTCGGCGATGTCTACTGGAAGACCGGACGCCATCTCGAAGCGCGCTATCAGTGGAACTATGCCCGCGATCTCGGGCCGGAGCCCGAGGACCTGACCCGGATCCTGCGCAAGATCGACAAGGGCCTGGAAGACCCGGCGCCCTCGGCCAATGCGGCCGAGCCGAAGAAGGATGGCGGCTGATCCTTGTTTGCCAGACTGGCGACCCGCGCCCCGGCCAAGGTCAACCTCTCCCTGAGCGTCCTTGGCCGGCGCGCCGATGGCTATCATGAACTCGACAGCCTCGTCGCCTTTGCCGGTGTCGGCGACGAGCTGAGCCTGTCGCCGGGCGACGCCGGAGAGCTGCAGATCTCCGGCCCCTTTGCCGGCGGCCTCTCGACCGGCCCGGACAATCTCGTCCTCAAGGCCGAGCGCGTGCTCCGCGAGGAGATCGCCGGGCTGTGCTCCGGCCGCTTCCATCTCGTCAAGCGCCTGCCGGTCGCCTCGGGCATCGGCGGCGGCTCGGCCGATGCTGCTGCGGCATTGCGCCTGCTGGCGCGACTCAACGGCCTGCCGCTCTCGCACCCGGCATTGCTCGCTGCCGCTGGCCGGATCGGCGCCGATGTCCCGGTCTGCCTGGAGGTGCGTGCCCGCGTGATGCGCGGCATCGGCGAGCGGCTCGGCCCGCCCATGCGCTTGCCGCGGCTGTTCGCACTGCTGGTCAATCCAGGGGAGGCTGTCGAGACGGCGCCGGTGTTTCGGGCGTTGGGGCTCCAGCCGGGGCAGGGGCATCCGGGGGGCGTGCCGGCGTTCAGCACGGAAGAGCCTTCACCCGAGACCGCGGCTGCACTGATCGTCGCCTTGGCTACCACCGGTAACGATCTCGAAGCACCGGCCCGCGCCGTCGCTCCGGCTATTGGCGAGGTGCTGTCGGCGCTGTCAGCCTCGCCCGGCTGCCGGCTGGCGCGCATGTCGGGCTCGGGCGCGACCTGCTTTGCCGTGTTCGACGACTGCCGTGCCAGCGCCGCGTCAGCGAAGCGGCTTTCGCGTCAGCAGCCCGGCTGGTGGGTGAGGCCGACCGTGTTGAGGTGATGGGTCAGCGATAGGGTCAGAGCAGGTCTTGCCACTTCCGGCGGCTGTCCAGCACGCGCACGATCTCGATGCCATCGCTAATCCGCCGATAGAGGACGACATAATTGCCGGTCGGCATCATGCGCAGGCCTGACCGGATTTCGTCCCGCGCAACGCCAAGTTCAGGCATGTCCGCAAGCCGTTGGCATTACGCAAAGATCGCCTCCGCCCACCGATGAGCTGCAGCTTTGCTGTCATAGGCGATGTAGACGGAGATTTCGGCGATATCGGTTTCGGCTTGGGGAAGAAGCCGAAAGCTCATCGCGTCGTCGCAGCGTCGATCTTGGCCTTGATACGAGCGAAGGCGTCTTCGCTCTTCACTGGCTCGCCGCTGGCAAGTCCTTCATCCCAGAGCCTCTGCAATTCGGCCACAGCCTCGTTGCGGAGTGTCCGGCGCTCCTTCCAGTCGCGCAATGCTTCGCGCACCACTTCGCTGGATGAGGCGTAGTCACCACTGGCGACGGCCCGGCGCAGCATCGCCGCCATTTCTGGCGTGACCGCTATGCTGACCTTCTCGACCTGCGCCATGACATGCCCTCCGATGACATGATGGTAGTAAGCCTTACCACCATCCTCAAGGGCCGGCAGAAAAAGAGCTGCCTCAGTGCGCTCGCGCCACGCAGAAGTCGACGGCGTCGTTGAGCGCCTGCTTCATCGGCGATGACGGGAACAGGCCGAGTGCGTCCTTCGCCATCTTGGCGTAGTGGCGGGCGCGCTCGATCGTGTCGGCCAATGCGCCATGCTTGCGCATGAGAGCCTGTGCCTCAGCGAGATCGCCCTCGCGGACCTCGCCTTCCTGCAGGGTGCGACGCCAGAAGGCGCGCTCCTCCTCATTGCCGCGGCGGAAGGATAGCACCACCGGCAGCGTGATCTTGCCCTCGCGGAAGTCGTCGCCGACGTTCTTGCCGAGCTGGCCCGCGGAGCCGCCATAGTCGAGCGCGTCGTCGACGAGCTGGAAGGCGATGCCGAGATTGAGCCCGTAGCTGCGGCAGGCGGCGGCCTCGCCCTTGGACGAGCCGGCGATCACCGGTCCGACCTCGCAGGCCGCGGCGAAGAGCTCGGCGGTCTTGCCGCGGATCACAGCGAGATACTCGTCCTCGGTGGTCTCGGTGTTCTTGGCGGCGGCGAGCTGCATCACCTCGCCCTCGGCGATGACGGCTGCGGCGGTCGAGAGGATGTCGAGCGCGCGCAACGAGCCGACCTCGACCATCATCTTGAAGGCCTGGCCGAGCAGGAAGTCGCCGACCAGCACGCTCGCCTCGTTGCCCCAGAGCATGCGGGCCGCGGCCTTGCCACGGCGCATGTCGCTCTCGTCCACGACGTCGTCGTGCAGCAGCGTCGCCGTGTGCATGAACTCGACGCTGGCCGCGAGCTTGACATGGCCCTCGCCGCGATAGCCGCAGAGCGCCGCCGTTGCCAGCGTGAGCATCGGCCGCAGGCGCTTGCCGCCGGAGGAGATCAGATGGTTCGCGACCTCCGGGATCATCGTGACCTCGGAGCCGGTGCGCGACAGGATCATCGCGTTGACGCGCTCCATGTCGGCGCGCGTCAGCCCGACCAGCGGCTCGATGCCGCCTTGGCTGGTGTCCTTGTCTTCGAAAGCTACGACGACGCCCACGCGCAAACTCCGGCCTCATTCTCGCGCATCCGCGCGCCCATGCCCTTGCCACAAACGTCGCATGCGTGGCCAGCCCCGGCAATCCTTTCGCGACGCAGCAGTTTGACGCTGCGCTGCCGTTCTGACCCGGGCGATGCGATCTTTCCTGTTGCGCCGGGCCGGCCTCGTGGGCTCCATGACGGCATGCATGAACTCGTCCGCTCCAATGATCTCGTCCTGCTCGGCGCCATCGAGGCGCTGCTGGCATCGGCCAATCTCGACTGCCTGATCGCCGACCAGCACATCAGCTCGCTCGAAGGCATGATCGGCGCCTTTCCGCGGCGCCTGCTGGTGCGCGAGCAGGACAGCAAGCGCGCCCGCGCCTTGCTGATCGAGGCGGGCTTTGGGCATGAATTGCGCCCCGCCCCTTTGCCATGATGGAACGGTCCTTGGCCGAGCCGTTGCCGGCTCTTGGTGAGATCGGCGAGGATCGGCTGCTCGGCGGGCGCCTTCGCCTGCTGCAGCCGGTGAAAGGTCATCGCGCCGGCTCGGATGCCGTGCTGCTGGCGGCCGCGATTCCGGAGCTGGATGCAGGACCGCTCGCCGATTTCGGTGCCGGCGTCGGCACGGTCGGGCTCGCCGTCGCGCTACGCCAGCCGGGGCTGGAGGTCGTCCTGGTCGAGCGCGATCCGGAGCTTGCGGCGCTCGCGGCCCGCAATGCCGGGCTCAATGACCTCGAAGCGCGTGTCCGCGCCGTGGTCGGGACGATCGGCGAGCGCAGCAGCGATCTTGCTCGCGGAGGATTGGCGGCGGCATCCATGGCCTGGGTCGCGATGAATCCGCCTTTTTTCGAAGCAGGCGAGGTGCGCGCCTCGCCGGTCGCCAATCGCCGTGCGGCACATGTCGCCGGACAATCCCTGGACGACTGGCTGAAGACGGCACGCCATGTGCTGAAGCCGGGCGGTGGTGTCAGCATCATCCACCGCGCCGAGGCATTGGGAGCGATTCTCGCGGGGCTGGAGACAGGTTTCGGCGCGATCGAGATCCGTCCTGTCCATGGCCAGGCGGAGCGGCCGGCGATCCGGGTGATCGTCTCGGCCCGCCTCGGCAGCAAAAAGCCGGCAGCGCTGCTGCCGGCCCTGATTCTCAACGGTACGGATGGGCGCTTCACCGCTTTCAGCGAAGCGCTCCATCGTGGCGAGGCGTCACTCGCCTAGAGCTCAAAGCTCAGCGGCAGATGCGGCGCTCGCGCACCACCCAGCCCCAGCCGTCCCAATAGCGGACCGGGCGGACATAGCAGCGCGGGCCGTAATAGCCGCCGCCATAGCCGTAGCGCGGGCCACCATAGCCATAGCGTGGCCCGCCATAGCCGTAGCGCGGGCGGCCGTAATAACCGCCGCCGCCCCAGACATGCGGGCCATAGCCGCCGCCCAGCGCCTGCGCCTCCGCCGGTGTGGCGGTGACCGCACCCATGCCGAGGCCGGCCACACCGAGCGCGGCCGCGGCGGAAAGTCCCAGAACAAGTTTGCGAAGCATGGTTACCTCCTTCGCTGATAGGCCCGGCCTGTGCCGGGGCAATCGGGCATCATCGTGGCGGCCAGTTTGCGGTTGCGGGGCTGAACGGTGCGTGGCCGCGCCGTTCAGCCTGTCTTCATGAATTCAAGTGGCCGTCAGCGGCAGACGCGCACCGGGCGGATGACCCAGCGCCAGCCATTCCAGACACGGCGGTCGACGAAGTAGCAGCGCGGACGATAGACCGGGCGGCCATAATAGCGGCGCGGGCCATAATAGGGCCGGTCGTAATACTGGACCTGCTCGATCTGGCCGGTGGTGGCCGGGACGCTGCCGGCCGCGATCGGCGCGGCATTGGCGGGGGCGACGGCGAGGCCGGTGAAGAGAAGGGCGCCGGCACCGAACAGGGCGGCGGCGATACGATTCGACAGCATTGTGTACTCCTGCTTGTCGCGTCGGCCCGTCTCAAGCACTCGCCCCGAGTACCGCGGACCGTTCGATGGGGCGACAATAGGCGCCTGTCTATGAACGCGATGCTTGCTGAAGGGTTCACGCCTCATTCATGGCCGGCGGCTTGACCATGAGCGCTGCCAGCCCCTAATCACGCCGCACGTTTTTCGATAGTTTAAAAGGCTGATGCCCTTGGCCGCGTCCTCCGACCCCATGAACCCGACCCGCTCCTTCCAGGGGCTGCTGCTGACCTTGCAGCGCTTCTGGGCCGAGCGTGGCTGCGTCATCCTCCAGCCCTACGACATGGAGGTCGGCGCCGGTACCTTCCACCCGGCGACGACGCTGCGCGCGCTCGGGCCGAAGCCCTGGAAGGCTGCCTATGTCCAGCCCTCGCGCCGGCCCAAGGACGGCCGCTATGGCGAGAACCCCAACCGGCTGCAGCATTACTACCAGTTCCAGGTGATCCTGAAGCCGTCGCCGCCGGACCTTCAGCAGCTCTATCTCGACTCGCTCAAGGCGATCGGCGTCGACCTTGCCCTGCACGATGTCCGCTTCGTCGAGGACGACTGGGAAAGCCCGACGCTCGGCGCCTGGGGCCTCGGCTGGGAGTGCTGGTGCGACGGCATGGAAGTCAGCCAGTTTACCTATTTCCAGCAGGTCGCCGGCGTCGAATGCGCACCCGTAGCCGGTGAGCTGACTTACGGGCTCGAGCGCCTCGCCATGTATGTCCAGGGCGTCGAGAACGTCTACGACCTCAACTTCAACGGTCTCGAAGGCGAGGACCGCGTCTCCTATGGCGACGTCTTCCTGCAGGCCGAGCAGGAGTTCTCGCGGCACAATTTCGAATACGCCGATACCGAGGTGCTGTTCCGGCACTTCAGCGACGCAGAGGCCGAGTGCAAGACGCTGCTCGCCGCCGGCGAGGCGGAGGAGGGCGCCAATTCCGCCCAGCACAAGCTGGCCTTGCCGGCCTATGACCAGTGCATCAAGGCGAGCCATGTCTTCAACCTGCTCGATGCGCGCGGCGTGATCTCGGTCACCGAGCGCCAGAGCTACATCCTGCGCGTGCGCGAGCTCGCCAAGGCCTGCGGCGCCGCCTGGCTGAAGACCGCCGGCGGGGGAGCGAACTGATGCCTGATCTCCTGCTCGAACTCTTCTCGGAAGAGATTCCCGCCCGCATGCAGCGCAAGGCGGCGGAGGACCTGAAGAAGCTCGTCACCGATGCGCTGGTCGAGCGCGGCCTGACCTATGAGGGCGCCAAGGCCTTCGCGACGCCGCGCCGTCTCGCGCTCACCATCGCTGGCCTGCCCGTGCGCGGGCGCGATGTCCGCGAGGAGCGGAAAGGGCCGCGCGTCGGCGCGCCCGAGGCCGCTGTGCAGGGCTTCCTCAAGGCGGCGGGGCTGGCCTCGCTCGATCAGGCGACGATCGTCAGCGATCCCAAGAAGGGTGATAGCTACGTCGCCGTGATCGAGAAGCCGGGGCAGGAGACGGTCGCGGCCATCGCCGAGATCGTGCCAGCCGTCATCCGCGCCTTCCCCTGGCCGAAATCGATGCGCTGGGGCAAGGCCTCGGCCGAGAGTGGTTCGCTGCGCTGGGTCCGCCCGCTGCACTCGATCCTCTGCACCTTCGGCGCCGAGACCGAGGACCCGGAGGTCGTGCCCTTCGAGGTCGACGGCATCAAATCCGGCAACGTCACCTATGGCCATCGCTTCCATGCGCCCGGCCCGATCACGGTCAAGCGTTTCGACGACTACGTCCCGAGCCTGGAGCGGGCCAAGGTCGTGCTCGACGCCGACCGTCGCAAGGAGATCATCCTGGCGGATGCCAAGAACCTCGCCTTCGCTGCGGGGCTGGAGCTGGTCGAGGATGAGGGCTTGCTGGAGGAGGTCGCCGGCCTCGTCGAATGGCCGGTCGTGCTGATGGGCGATTTCGAGGAGCGCTTCCTCGAGATTCCCGGCGAGGCGATCCGCGCCACCATCCGCGCCAACCAGAAATGCTTCGTGCTGCGCGATCCCAATAGCGGCGAGCTGGCCAACCGTTTCATCCCGGTCTCGAACCTGATGGCCAGCGATGGCGGGCTGGCGATCACCGCCGGCAATGGCCGCGTCGTCCGCGCGCGCCTCTCCGACGCCGCCTATTTCTGGCAGACCGATCGCGGCCCGCTGCCTGATCTGGGTACGCTCAAGGACAGCGCCGACAAGCTCGGCCTCGATTTGTCGAAGCCGCTCGACCAGCGCATGGCCAAGCTCGACAAGCTCGGCGTCGTCTTCCACGCCAAGCTCGGCACGCAAGGCGAGCGCGTCCAGCGCATCGCCGCGCTGGCCAAGGAACTGGCGCCGATCGTCGGCGCCGATCCGGCGCTGGCCGAGCGCGCAGCGAAACTCGCCAAGGCCGACCTGCCGACCGAGATGGTTGGCGAGTTCCCTGAGCTTCAGGGGCTGATGGGCCGCAAATACGCGGAACTGCAGGGTGAGAGCGCCTCGGTCGCCGCTGCGATCGAGGAGCACTACAAGCCGCTCGGCCCCTCCGACCGCGTCCCGACCGATCCGGTCTCGGTCGCCGTCGCGCTCGCCGACAAGCTCGACACGCTGGTCGGGTTCTGGGCGATCGACGAGAAGCCGACCGGGAGCAAGGACCCCTATGCGCTGCGCCGTGCGGCACTGGGCGTGAGCCGAATTTGTGACGAGCACAACCTCAATAAGCTGCAGCTAGAGCTCTTGTTGATTTCGTTATTCGATCGCTGGTGGCCTAATGTCGATGCGCCCGTAGCTGCCTTCGATCTGATTGGCTTCGTAGTTGAGCGTATCAAAGTCATGCTGCGCGACAGAGGTATTGCGCACGACATTGTGGACGCTGTGGCCAGTCAAGGCATCCGCCGCGGAACGATGATGCCGGGAATGGCAAATGTTCGAGTAATCTCGATCATCGTGCGAACCGCGGAAGCGCTCGGTCGCTTCCTCGAAACGGAAGACGGCCAAAGCCTGCTGGCCGGCTACAAGCGCGCCGCCAACATCCTCAAGGCCGAGGAGAAGAAGGACGGCGAGGGCGCCTTTGCCGGCAAGGCCGATCTCCAGCTCATCGCCGATGCCGGGCTGATCGAGGAGAAGGCGCTCGCGGTCGCGCTCGCCCAGGCGACGCCGAAGGCGGAAGCCGCCATTGCGGCCGAGGATTATGAGGGCGCCATGGCGGCGCTCGCCGAGCTTCGGCCTGCGGTCGATGCCTTCTTCGACAAGGTCACGGTGAACGATTCCGATCCGGCCCTGCGCGCCAATCGCCTCAAGCTCCTGAACCAGCTGCGCGAGGCGACCCGCGCCGTCGCGGATTTCGGGCGGATTGCTGGCTGACATCCGCGGGGAACCCTCTCCTGGAAGGAGAGGGCAGGGTGAGGTGTGGGCGGTTGGACCAGTTCCGCGAAGCCTGACCGCACCGTCGGGTTTAGGCCAACGTTTTCAGTCCGAACACCTCACCCCTACCCCTCTCCTTCCAGGAGAGGGGATCCCGCGCCCAATCTCTCAGCCAGCTACCCTTCCGGAACCTTTTCCCAGCGCTCCACGTTCTCTTGCCTGAGACAGCTCATTGCGAACGCGTCGCAGCGAGGGCCTCGGGGGGCCGGCTTTCGGCCGCGATAAGAGGATTTGAGCCATGGGCCTTTTGATTTCGCTTCTGATCACCGTCCTGGTGATCGTTCTCGTGCTTTATCTGGTGCGGATGCTGCCGGTCGACGGCAACGTCAAGAACATCATCCAGATCATCGTCATCATCATCGGCATCATCTCGTTGCTGCGTTATCTCGCAGTGTTCTAGCCAAAGGGGCCGCCGTCATGCTCGCCCCGTGGCGAGTGTCCATGCGAACATCGCCCGTGACCGGCGAGCACATGGGTGGTCGGGACAAGGCCCGGCCGTGGCGGTGGTGACGTCTTCAACCGGCAATTGACGAAAATGCTGCGCTGATCCAGAATCTCAGTGGTCCAGAGGGCCCCGGACGCGAACCGTCCCGGGGCCCTTTCCCGTTCGAGCATGGCCGCAGCCATGATCGACAGATCGAGCGATCGCCGCGATGACTTCGCAGAACCGCACCAGCCATATCCGCCTGACCTCGCATCCCGAGCCCGGCAGCGCTTCGACCCGTTTTCCGATCCAGTGGGGTGCGGGCACGCCGGCGGAGCGAGGCCCCGTGATCGCCTCGACGACCAATCCGGCTGACCGCAACGTCATCGGCGCCCATGGCGGCTCCTATTCGGTCTATCGCGCGCTCGCCATCTCCGCCCGCGCCATGAACCCGGCGCAGCGCCCGGACCTCACCAACACTCATCCGACCTCCGACATCCTGCCGCAGCCGCAATGGTTCGATCCCGGCCGGATCGTCTCGCTCGATCCGTTCGGCCACCGCGTCGCCCAGGATTTCGGCAAGTGGATCGGCGAGGGCATCGACATCCGCCCGACCATCGCGGTCACCAAGGCGCGCCTCAACTTGCCCGAGATCCTCGCCGCCATGGCTGGCCACCGGCTGGCGGCCGATGGCGCCATCCTGCACGGCTCCGGCGACATCAGCGTCACCAAGATCGCGGTCGATCCGGTCTGGCATCTGCCGGGAATCGCCGAGCGCTTCGCCACCAGCGAAAACGAGTTGCGTCGCACATTGTTCGAGCAGACCGGCGGGATGTATCCCGAGCTGGTGACGCGGCCCGACCTCAAGGTCTTCCTGCCGCCGATCGGCTCGATCACGGCCTATGTCATCGGCGAGGTCTCGGCGATTTCCGATCCGAAGAAGACGCTGGCCTGCCGCGTCCACGACGAGTGCAACGGGTCCGACGTCTTCGGCTCCGATATCTGCACCTGCCGGCCCTATCTCGTGCACGGCATCGAGGAAGCCGTGAAGGAGGCACAGAGCGGCGGCGTCGGCCTGATCGTCTACAACCGCAAGGAGGGCAGGGCGCTCGGCGAGGTCACCAAGTTCCTCGTCTACAACGCCCGCAAGCGCCAGGAAGGCGGCGATTCCGCCGCGACCTATTTCGAGCGCACCGAATGCGTCGCCGGCGTGCAGGATGCCCGCTTCCAGCAATTGATGCCGGACGTGCTGCATTGGCTCGGCGTGAAGCGGATCGACCGGCTGATGTCGATGTCGAACATGAAATACGACGCCATGGTCGAAAGCGGCATCGAGATCGGCGAGCGCGTCGCCATCCCGCCCGAGCTGGTCCCGCCGGACGCCTCGGTCGAGATCGAGGCCAAGAAGGCGGCGGGCTATTATTCGCCGGACGGCGCGCCCGGCGACAACGCACTCAAGGCCACTGTCGGCCGCGACCTTGAAAAGTTCTGATCCCGCCTATGCCTGACACCAATCCCGAAGCCGTCCGCCAGCTGCTCAAGCCGGCTGCCGTCCGTGAGCGCGCGCAGGAGATGTTGCGGCTCGGCCTCGCCGGCCGGCTGGCGCATTTCAGCGTTCATCCCGAGCGCCTGCCCGCTTGCGCGGCCTATGTGCTGGAGACGATCCGCCAGAACTATCCCTCGCTCGACATTCCGTTCCATGCCCGCTGGCGCCATTTCATCGTCGCCGGCATGGATCGCTGGCAGCTGCTCGACGCGAAGGCGCATTTCCCCGACGCCCGGGCGAGGGGCCGCGCCGCCTATGATCTCGCTGTCGTCAGTGTTCTGCTCGATGCCGGCGCCGGCGCCGACTGGCGCTATCGCGATGCGGTCACCGGTCAGAGCATCGGCCGCTCGGAAGGTCTGGCGCTGGCCTCGCTCGACATGTTCGCCGCCGGAGCCTTTTCCAGCAATCCGGCCGAGCCGCTGCGGGTGGATGTCGCTGCGCTCGAACATCTCGACGCCGAAGCGCTGGCTGCGGGCTTCCAGGTCTCGGACGGCAATTCGCTGGTCGGCCTCGAAGGCCGCGCCGCGCTACTCAACCGCCTCGGCGAGGAGCTGGAGAAGCGGGGGCTCGCCCGCCCAGGTGATCTGTTCGACCGGCTGGTCGAGGCAGCCGAAGGCCGCTCGATCCGCGCCGCCTACATCCTCTCGCAGGTGCTGGAGGTGCTCGGCGGCATCTGGCCGTCGCGCCTGAGCTATGCCGGCATCGCACTCGGTGACAGCTGGAAGCACCCACTGATTGCGCCGGGCGAGGTCACCGCCGGCATCGTGCCGTTCCACAAGCTGTCGCAATGGCTGAGCTATTCGCTGATCGAGCCGCTGCAATGGGCCGGCATCCAGGTCGTCGGCATCGACGACCTCACCGGCCTGCCGGAATACCGCAATGGCGGGCTCCTGCTCGATCTCGGCGTGCTCGAACTGAAGGATCCTGCCGACGCGGTGCGGGGCCATGAGGTCGGCTCGCAGCTCGTCGTGGAGTGGCGGGCGCTGACGGTTGCGCTGCTCGACAAGATCGGCGAACTGGTCCGCGTGGAGCTCGGCTTGAGCGCCGAGCAGTTGCCGCTCGCCAAGGTGCTGGAGGGCGGGACCTGGGCCGCCGGCCGTCGCATCGCCCGCGAGAAGCGCGAGGATGGCGGTCCGCCCTTGACCATCGTCAGCGACGGCACGGTATTCTAAGCAACCAAAAGAAGACGAAGGGGATCAGGATTGCATGGCCACGAGCGCTAACGGCGTCACCGTCGTCGACCACCCGCTGGTGCAGCACAAGCTGACGCTGATGCGCGAGAAGGACCGCTCGACCAAGAGCTTCCGCCAGCTCCTCAACGAGATCGGCATGCTGCTCTGCTATGAGGTCACGCGCGACCTGCCGACCGAGATGATCGAGATCGAGACGCCGCTGCAGAAGTCGATGCAGCCGGTGATCTCCGGCAAGAAGCTGGTCTTCGCGCCGATCCTGCGCGCCGGCGTCGGCTTCCTCGACGGCATGCTGGAGCTCGTTCCCGCCGCCCGCGTCGCCCATATCGGCCTTTATCGCGATCCGCAGACGCTGCAGGCGGTCGAGTACTATTTCAAGGCGCCGTCCGACATCGCCGACCGTATGATCGTGGTGATGGACCCGATGCTGGCGACGGCGAACTCGGCGGTGGCGGCGGTCGACCGGCTGAAGGAGCGCGGCGCCAAGGATCTGCGCTTCGTCTGCCTGCTCGCTGCGCCCGAGGGCATCGCCCGCATGCGCGATTCCCATCCGGATGTGCGCATCTGGACGGCGGCGATCGACGAGCGCCTCAACGATCACGGTTACATCGTCCCCGGCCTCGGCGACGCCGGTGACCGCATGTTCGGCACGCGCTGACATTAAAAAAGCCCGCCCCGTTGCCGGGGCGGGCCTTGCGATCCGGGGTGGCTGCTCAGGCCGCGATGGCGCGAGCAACCTGCGGATCTGCCTGGATCATTCGATGATCTGCACCACGCGGCGGGTCTGCGGCTCGACCAGCACGGCGCGGTTGTTCACCACCGTGTAGCGATAGCCGCTGGCGCGCTCGCCGAATTCGGCCGGCACCTCGCGATAGACCACGCCCTGCTGCGGCAGAACGGTGCCGACCGCTACCGGCTCGGCATAGGCGTAGGACGGGACGCGCTGCTCGACCACATAGGTGCGGAAGCGCGGGGCGTTGTCGCCGATCACTGCACCAGTGAAGCCGCCGACCACAGCGCCACCGACGCCGCCGACGACTGCGCCGACCGGGCCGCCGACCACGGCGCCGCCGACAGCACCCGCGGTCGCGCCGCCGACGATGCCACTGGCCGCGCCGCCTTGGGCGCCGTCCGGATTCTGGGCGAAGGCCGCCGCCGGGACGATGGCGAGGGCGGTGATAAGAGCAAGCTTCTTGAACATGTCCGTTCTCCTTCCAGAGGGGGAGCCTCGGAGGAAGGAACGGGCGGGAGCCGGGCTCGGTTCCGCCAAATCGGTCACAAGCTGTGAACGATCGTGACAGGCCGCTAGGGGTTTCCCTGCTCGGCCAAGGCGTTGGCGTCGATCACGAGCTCGATCCCGGCGGCATGGAAATCGTGAACCTGGGTGCGCTGGGGCACGCGACCGGGATTGTCGAACAGCTCGTTCACGGTCGCTTCCTCCGACAGGAACAGGAAGTCGGCGTGGCTGCCGTGCTCGGGATAGGCGTCGATTGCGTGCCAGGTGCCGCGATGGAAGAGCACGCCTTCGCCATCGAGCCGGAAGGCGCGCAGCGCTTCGGGCGCCGGTGGGGTGTCGGATGGCTCGGCGACGACGATGATGGCCGGCGGGCCACCGAGCGGCTGGCGCGCCTCGGTGACGTGCAGATGCCGCTCGATCAGGGCGACCACGAAGGGGCGCGCATGATAGCGCACGATCTGCAGCCGCGGCCGGCTTTCGGCGGCGAAGGGCTGGATCCAGATGTCGTAGCCCTCGCGCCCGGTGTCGCGTCCGTCAGCGGGACGGAGCACGCGGCCATAGGGAGCGAAGGCTTCGGCCGAGATCGGCGAGATGGGCAAGATGATGCGGCGCATGTCCGCATCGTAGTGTGTTGCCGTCAAAAGAAAACGGCGGGCCTGAGCCCGCCGCCTGTAAATCCATGCGTCAGGCGCTTACTACTTCGGCGCGGCAGCGAGCACCGGCGAGAGCTTGTCGGCGTCGCGCTTGATCAGCGCGGCGAAGCCGGCCGGCGTACGTTCCTCGGCGGTCGGCAATACGGTGCCGAGGTCGAGCAGGCGCTTCTTGACGGTCTCGTCGTTAAGCGCCTTGCCGAGCGCGTCGACGAGCTTGTCGACGGCTTCCTTCGGCAGGCCCTTCGGCGCGGCGATGCCGTTCCAGGCCTCGATCTGGTATTCCGGCAGCCCGGCTTCCGTGGTCGTCGGGACGTCGGGCAGGGCCGGCGAGCGCTGTGCCGAGGCGATGGCATAGGCCTTGATCGTGCCGGCCTTGACCTGCTCGGAGACGCTGACGATCTGGTCGCACATGAAGTCGATCTGGCCGGAGACCAGGTCGTTCAGCGCCGGGCCGGTGCCGCGATAGGCGACCGAGTTCAGCTTGGGTACGCCGAGCTGGCCCTTGAGCAGGGTGCAGGTCGTCCACGACACCGAGCCGACGCCGGCATGCGCCTCGTTCACCTTGTCGGTGTTCGTCTTCACATAGGTGACGAACTCCTTGAGGTCCTTCGGCGCGAAGCCCTTCTTGGCGACGATCAGGATCGGCGTGCCACCGGCGAGGCCGATTGTCTGCATGCCGTTGATCGGGTCGTATTTCAGGCCGGGATAGGTGGCCGGCGCGGCCGAGAAGGTGCCCAGATGCCCCATCGCGATGGTGTAGCCGTCCGGCGCCGCCGAGAGCGCGCGGGCGATGCCGGTGGTGCCGCCGGCGCCGGCGACGTTCTCGACCACGATCTGCTGGCCGAGCGTCTTCGACATGCTCTCGCTGACGATGCGGGCGATGATGTCGGTCGGCCCGCCGGCGGCGAAGGGCACGATCATGGTGATCGGCCGCTCCGGATATTTGGACTGGGCCTGCGCCGGCAGCGTGAAGGCGAGCGCTGCGGCAAGACCGAGTACGAGCTTCTTCATGATCAATCTCTCTCCCTGGACATGATATGGCGAGGATGCCGACGCGGGGCTGGCAGACAACCCCGTCATTCGGTGAAGACCTCGTCGCGCTTCTTCGACATCGACGGCAGGAGCGCGATCACGAGGATCACGACAGCGACCAGCAGCAGGCCGGCCGAGATCGGCCGCTCGAGGAAGGTCATGAACGAGCCGCGCGAGATGATCAGCGCCTGGCGCAGCTTCTCTTCCATCAGCTTGCCGAGCACGAAGCCGAGCAGCATCGGGGCCGGCTCGAAGCCGAGCTTGATCAGGAGATAGCCGAACAGGCCGAACAGCGCGGTGAAGGCGACGTCGACCGGCTGGTTGTTCACCGAGTAGATGCCGATCGAGCAGAAGATCAGGATCGCCGGGAACATCAGGCGGTAGGGCACCTGCAGCAGCTTCACCCAGAGGCCGACCAGCGGCAGGTTGATGATCAGCAGCATCAGGTTGCCGATCCACATCGAGGCGATCATGCCCCAGAACAGGTCGGGGTTCTTGGTCATGACCTGCGGGCCGGGGATGATGCCGTGGATCGTCATCGCGCCAACCATCAGCGCCATCACCGCATTCGGCGGGATGCCGAGGGTGAGCAGCGGGATGAAGGCGGTCTGCGCGCCGGCGTTGTTGGCCGATTCCGGCCCGGCGACGCCCTCGATCGCGCCCTTGCCGAAGCGCGAAGGATCCTTGGCGAGCTTCTTTTCGATCGTGTAGCTCGCGAACGGCCCGAGCACCGCGCCATTGCCGGGCAGGATGCCGAGGATGCCGCCGATGAAGGTGCCGCGTATGCATGGCGCCGCCGACTGCTTGATGTCGTTCCAGTCGGGCAGCAGGCGGCCGATCTTCGACTTGACCACGTCGCGCGCTTCCGGGGTCTCCAGATTGCGCAGCACCTCGGCGAAGCCGAACACGCCCATCGCCAGCACGGCGAAGTCGACGCCGTCCGAGAGCGGCGGGAAGCCGAAGGTCATGCGCTCCTGGCCGGTCTCGAGATCGGTACCGACGGTCGAGAGCAGCAGGCCGAGCATGATCATGCAGAAGGCCTTGAGGATCGAGCCGCGCGCCAGCACGACTGCGAAGCACAGGCCCATCACCATCAGCGAGAAGTATTCGGCCGGGCCGAACAGCAAGGCGAGCCGGGTCAGCGGCGCGCCGAGCGCGGCGATGATCACGGTCGCGACGCAGCCGGCGACGAAGGAGCCGATCGCGGCGGTGCCGAGCGCAACGCCGGCGCGGCCCTGCTTGGCCATCTGGTGGCCGTCGAGCGTGGTGACGACGGCGGTGGCCTCGCCCGGGATGTTGACCAGGATCGCCGTGGTCGAGCCGCCGTACTGCGCGCCGTAATAGATGCCGGCGAGCATGATCAGCGCGCCGACCGGATCGAGTCCGAAGGTGATTGGCAGCAGCATGGCGATGGTGGCAACCGGGCCGACGCCGGGCAGCACGCCGATCAGCGTGCCGACCAGGCAGCCGACGAAGCAGAGCAGGATGTTGATCGGCACGGGCACCGCGAAGGCGCCCTGGAGGAAGGCGGGCGACCACCAGACCACTTTCCAGACGGTCGAGAAGCCGAGGCCCAGATGTCCAAGCATTTCTTCCATGGATCAGATTCCCAGCAGCCAGGGCGCCAGCGGGATCGGCAGACCCAGCGCGTATTTGAACATGAGGGCGCAGCCGATCGTCATCGCGGCTGCGAAGATCAGGAGTTCCTTGATCTTCACATCTTCCGCCGCGAGGCCGGAGATGATCACGACGAGCGGACCGGAGACCAGCATGCCGAGCTGCGGCACCTTGAGCGGGCCGATCTCGAAGCCGCGGATGGTCAGGCCGAACACGACCGCCGCGCCGAGCACGAAGATGACGCCGCGCCAGGACCAGCCGGCGAGCTTCTCGCCATTGTAGCGCAGCGAGTTGAAGGCGAGCACCGCGCCGAGCGCGGCGCAGATCCAGGCGAAGGCCTTGGGCAGCATGCCCGGGCCGATCTGGCGCAGCGTCCCGGTCGGAAGGTCGCTCGACAGGAACAGTGCCAGCCCGGCCAGAGCGATCATGAACAGGCCGGCGGCCAGATCCTGTGTCGAACGGACGCGCCAACCTCGCGCGGCCTCGATCTTGTTCAGACTCATCAATGTCCTCCGGCTCGGGTGGTTGCTGTGCGGACGGCAGGCTTTCTGCCACGCCCGTTGACGCTGAACGGCAAGACGTGGCCCTCGTCGATCAGGGTCACGCTCTCGCGCAGGATGGCGAGGAAGTCGTCGCGGGCGGCGAGCTTCTGGTGCGGCCGCCAGGCAACGCCGACGAGCGCGCCGGGCGGCGGCGGGTCGAGCAGCGCGCCGCGCAGGCGCCGCATGGTGACGCCCGGGAAGCTCAGCCGCGAGACCCAGTCCGGCGCCAGCGCCATGCCGAGGCCGGCCGCGACAGCGGACATCATCGCCGGCTTCTCGGTCGCCTCGATGGTGACGTTGGGCACCGCCCCGACGCTCTCGAAATAAGCCATGACGAGGTCGTAGGCGAAGGGGCGGATCCGCTTCGACGGCACGACGAAGGGCTCGCCGACCAGGTCCTGCATGGTCAGGAATTCGCGCGCCGCGAGCGGGTGGCTCTCGCTCAGCACCACGATCGGCCGCTCGACGCGCAGGATCTCGAAGGCGCAGTCGGTCGGCTTGCGCGGCGGGCGCAGCAGAGCGAGGTCGAGCTTGCCGGCCTCCAGCATCTGCACCAGCGGCGCTGTCATCGCTTCGACGAACTTGATCTCGATGCCGGGATGGCGCGAGCGGAACGTCACCAGCGCTTCCGGGACGAAGCTGGACGAGGCCGCGTCGATCGCGCCGACCCGCAAGACCTTGCTCGAGGCCAGTGACGCCTCGCGCACCGAGCGCGATGCGCGTTCCATCCGGACGAGGATGGCCTTGGCCTCTTCCAGCATGATCAGGCCGGCGCGCGTGAGCGCGACCTGCCGGGTGGTGCGCGTCAGCAGGCTGACGCCGAGCTCGTCCTCGAGCGCGCTGATCTGGCGTGAAAGGGCTGGTGGTGCGAGGCCGAGCCGCTCGGCCGCCCGGCCGAAGTGCAGCTCTTCCGCCACCGCGATGAAACATCGCAGCTGCCGCAGGTCCATGGTTGTCGCGCTCCCCTCTGGCGTATCGCTTTTTGTGATATCTGCCAGTTGTTTCGGTTATGCCCTTTAGCGCTATCCGCCGGTTTTGCGACCCTAGAGCAATTCATAATTTATTGGCAACAAAGCCCGATGCCGAAAAAGCGGCGTCCACAGAGGTGAACGCCGCTCCGAGCCCGATGATGCGGTAATGAATTGATCGTTTGGAGCTTGTGAGCGCCCGGCCGCGGCTTCGTCAGGCTGTTGGCGCGTCGGCTTGCCTGGCGCTCCACAGTGCGGCGACCCGGCCGTCGATCAGGGCTAGTCCGACGAAGATCGCGGCCATGCCGGCGAAATGGCGCGGCAGCAGCTCCTCGCCCAGCAGGCCGGAGCCGAGCAGGATGGCGCTGACCGGGATCAGGAAGGTCACCAGCATGACGTTGCTGGGCCCGGCGGCGCGCATGATCCGGAAGAAGATGATGTAGGCCAGCGCCGTCGAGATCAGTGCGAGGCCGACCGCCGCCAGGATCGCTTGCTGCGAGGGGGCCGGCAGCGTCCAGGGCGGATGCAGGAAAAAGACGATCGGGACGATCATCACCGTCGAGGCCGTGAGCTGCCCCGTGGCCGCGACGAGCGGCGGCATGCCGCGGAAGCGCCGCCCGAACAGGCCGGAGAAGGCATAGGAGACCGCGGCGAGGATGCAGGCGAGCTGCGCCGTGAGGTTGGAGCCGAGGCCGCCGAGTACATCGGGACCCATCAGGATGCCGACGCCGATCAGGCCGGCGAGCACGCCGCCGAGCTTCAGCCCGGTCGCCTTCTCATTGGCGAAGCAATGCATCACCAGCACGGCAAAGACCGGCGTGGTCGCGTTCAGGATCGAGGCGAGGCCGCTGGCGATCTGCTGCTGGCCCCAGAGGAACAGGCTGAACGGGATCAGGTTGTTGAGGATGCCCATGCCGAAGAAGGCCAGCCAGACGTTGCGGCCGACCGCCATCGAGTGCCCGGTGATCCGCACCACCAGCAGCAGCGCCAGCGCCGCCAACCCGACGCGCACCTGCACGACGGCGAAGGGCGGCCATTCCGCCACGGTGATCTTGTTGAAGAAGAACGAGCCGCCCCACAGGATCGAGAGGGCGACCAGCAGGAGCCACTCGGTGGGGCCCATGCGGAGCGAGGGAGCAGAGGTCGGCTGTGTCATGGCGCAATCTGTCCTCGCAGGGCCGGTCATCCTGCGTCAGTAGGTGGCCGGGCCGGGCCCAGCCACCCGATTTCCGCTAGAGCGTTATGCCGGCTCCGCATCGCGCGCCGCCCACATCGCCTTGAAGGCGGGGCGCTGGTGCAGCTTGTCGAGCCAGGCCTTGACGTTCGGGGCAGCGTCGAAGAGCTGCGTCGCCGGCTTGGCGTAGCGGATGACCTCGCCGACATTGATGTCCGCGACGGTGAAGCGCCCGCCCATGACGTAGCCACCGCCGTCCGCCAGGGCCTTGTCGAGCACGGCGAATGGCGCGGCCAGCGCCTCGAGCGCCTTGCTGACGAGGGCCGGATCGCGCTTCTCCGGCGGATAGGCTGCGAGATGGTAGGTCAGGTTGAGCGCGTTCGTCTCGCATTCGGTCGCGGCCCAGAGCGCCCACATTGCGGCGAGCCCTTCCTCCTGGACGTCTTTCGGCGCGACCGGCCCGCCATGCTTGCGGGCGAGGTAGAGGTTGATCGCCAGCGATTCGTGCATGACGAAGCCGTCATCGTCGATCGACGGGACATGGCCGTTCGGGTTGACCGCCATGAACTCGGCGCTGCGCGTATGGATCGGCGCGCCCGGGGCGTTGGGATCGGGCAGGCGATAGACCTGGATCACCGGCACATGCTTGAAGGTGATGCCGAGCTCGTTGGCGAGCCAGACATTGCGCGTCGCGCGCGAGCGATAGCAGCCATAGATAGTCAGGGACATGAGCAGGATTCCGGCAGACGGGGATGAGCTCCGAATCCGGGGACCCGAAGAAGAAAATTCTACGAAGCTCAGCCCAGCTGACGCAAGGTCTCACGCGCGATGATCAGGCGCTGGATCTCGGAGGTGCCTTCATAAATCCGGGTGATGCGGGCGTCGCGCGCATAGCGCTCGACCGGGAAGTCCCGGCAATAGCCGGCGCCGCCATGGATCTGGATTGCCGTATCAGTGCAGCGATGCGCCGCCTCCGAGGCGAAGAGCTTGGCCATCGAGGCCTCCTTGGCGAAGGGCTCGCCGCGATCCTTCTTCGCGGCGGCATCGAGGATCAGGAGGCGCGCCGCGTGCAGGTCGAGCTCGCGGTCGGCGATCATCCACTGCAGGCCCTGGAAGTCGGAGATCGCCTGCCCGAACTGCTTGCGCTCGCGGGCATAGGACTTGGCGGCGTCCATCGCGGCGCGGGCGATGCCGAGCGAGACGGAGGCGACGCCGATGCGCCCACCGGCGAGCTCGCCGACCGCGACGCGGAAGCCGTCGTTCTCCTTGCCCATCAGATTGGCAGCCGGGATGCGTGCACCGTCGAAATGGATCGTATTGGTGGCCGAGCCGGTCTGGCCCATTTTCTTTTCGGCCTTGCCGACACTGACGCCGGGTGTGTCGGCCGGCACCAGGAAGACCGAGATACCCTTGCCCTTCGGCACGTCGGGATTGGTCACGCCCCAGACGACGAAAAGCCCGGCATATTCGCCCGAGGTGATGAAGATCTTCTGGCCGTCGAGCACATAGGCGTCGCCGTCGCGCCGGGCGCGCAGCTTCATGCCGGCGGGGTCGGAGCCTGCCCCGGCCTCGGTCAGGCAGAAGGCGCCGGCCGGATAGGTGCCGTCGGCGAGCTTGGGCAGATAGGTCGACTTCTGCGCCTCGTTGCCGACAGCCTGGATGACTTCGCCGACCATGTTGGTCACCGAGGTCGTGACCGCCGTCGAGGCGCAGGCGGCGGCGAGCTCTTCCAGCGCCAGGGCGAAGGAAACGGTGCCCGCTTCGGTGCCGCCGAACAGGCCCTTGACGTTGAGCGCCATGAAGCCGTTCTCGGCGAGCAGCTTGAGGTTGGCGAGGAACTCCGGTCGGCCTTCGCCACGGTCGAGCCGCTCGGCCAATGGCGCCAGCCGGTCCGCCGCGAGCTTGCGCGCGCTCTCACGGATGAGTTCTTCTTCTTCGCTGAGCGCGAACTGCATGCGGGTGCTCGTCGATCGGTGGCCGGACGGGAACTCTAGAGCGAGCGGCGGCGCACGCCAATGCGCGGCCCCGCTTTCCCCGGCGTGCGCATTTTAGAGGTGTTACCCCGCGCAGCAGGCCTCAGCTCGCCAGCACCCGTTGCGGCGGGAAGGTGACCTCGACCAGCGTGCCTTCCTTCTTGACGCTGGTGATGGAGAGCGCCGCCCGGTTGGCTTCGACCAGCGCCTTGGTCAGGGGCAGGCCGAGGCCGGTCCCTCCCGATCTGCGCGTCGTCGGCACTTGCCGGAACGGCTCCAGCGCCAGTTTGATCTCGTCATCGTCCATGCCGATGCCGGTGTCGCGGACCCGCAGGATAGCCTCGCCCTGATCGCCGAGCGCGGTCGAGACGATCACCTGCCCGCCGGCATCGGTGAATTTCACCGCATTGGAGAGCAGGTTGATCACGATCTGGCGCAGCGAGCGCTCGTCGGCGACGACCGGCGGCAGCTTCGGCGCGAGGCCGGAGCGCAGCACGACGCGGCCGCGCTGCGCTTCCGGCTGCAGCAGGTTCACGGCGGACAGCGCGATGTCGTTGAGGTTGACACTGCCGAAGTCGAGGTCGAGCTTGCCGGCCTCGATCTTGGCGAGGTCGAGCAGGTCGTTGACCAGGCTGATGACGTAGCCGCCCGACAGGTGGATGTCGCGCAGATATTCCTTGTAGCGCTCGTTCTCGATCGGGCCGAAGCGCTCCTCCGCCATCACCTCGGCGAAGCCGATGATCGCGTTGAGCGGCGTGCGGATCTCGTGGCTGATCTTGGCGAGCACGTCCGATTTCTGTGCGCTCGCCTTCTCGGCCGTCTTGCGCGCCTCGACCAGCTCGCCCTCGGTCTTCTTCCAGGCGGTGATGTCGCGCAGCACCGCGCAGAACTTGCTGTCCGGCCCTTCGGCGATGCGGCCCATGGTCATGAACAGCGGGATGCGCCCGCCCTGGCGCACGCGGCCGATGACCTCGCGGCCATCGTTCATCAGCGAGGCGACGCCGCCGCCGATCAGCCCGTCGAGATAGTCGAGGGCCGGCGAATGGCTCTCCGGCGCGAAGAGCAGGGTGAAGAGCTCGCCGGCGACCTCGCGCTGGTCGTAGCCGAACAGCGCCTCGGCGCTCTTGTTGAGCGACAGGATGCGCCCGCGCCCGTCGACGGTGACGACGCCGTCTGTCGCGGTGTCGAGCATCGCAGACAGCTCGGAGACGCGCGCGTCGTTGGCCTGTCCCTCCAGCCGCAGCTGCTCGACGCGGGATGTGGCCTCCTCTTCCTCCGCCGCGAACTCGGCTGCGAGCTCCTGCTCTTCCGCCTCCTCGGGCGTCAGCATCTTGAGGTCGCCGCCCGGCACGCTGTTGCGGAAGGCCATGAGCGTAGCCGCTTCGCCCTGCCAGCTCACGCTGGAGAGCCGGCCATCGACGCTGACCAGCCCACCCTTGCGGTCGACCAGGATCATCGCGCCGTCGCTGCTGCGGCTCACGCCCCTGATCAGCTTGCTGACGCCGCCCGCCGCTGCGAGATCGTCGAGATCGGCGTAATCCAGCAGGTCGAGCAGGGTGCGGTTGGCGTAGAGCGCCGTTTCGTCGCGATTGACCAGCACTGCGATCGGGAGTCGGTCCAGAATCTCGGCATGGGCGTTGGCGACGCGCGGGCGCCCTTCCGAAGCCGAGGGCGGCACCGGCGCAGCAGTCGCCGGAGCCGAGACGGACGACTCTTCCTTGGTGTCGCTCGTCTCCTTCTCCCGCACGCGCAGTTGCGCCGCGACCGGCAGGCGCGCTCCCCCTGGCTCGTCCTCCTCGCCGGCGATGCGGGCTCCGAGCGCCTTGGCGATCTCGCGGAAGGCGTTGCGCTCGGCCGAGGAGAGCAGGGTCTTGGACGGCTCGAGCACCGGGCGCACGGCGGCCAGGTGGCCATTGCGCAGCGGTACGACATTGGCCGGTGGCGCTTCGGGAGTCGGTGGCGGTTCGCTGGCCTTCGCGGGCTCGCCGCCGTCTTCGGCTTGCTCCGTCGTGGCATCGTCATCCGAAGCCCTGGGCTCGGCCGGCGCCTCTTGGGCTTCTACGGCTTCTTCCGGCTCGGAGGACGCTTCAGCGGTTATGTCCGCATTCGCCGGCACGCCGTCAGTCTCGTCCTCGCCGGCCTCTGCCCGGGCCGGCTCAATCGGCGCCGCTTCGGCAGTTTCGGGCGAAGGAACTGCGGGCGTGGGGTCTTCCACGATAGCCGCAACCGGCGGTTCTACCGCCGGGATATCAGCCTCCGGAACTATGGAGACGCCGTCCTCTTCAGGCGCTTCCCGCTGCGGAAAAGCCTCGTTGGCGGGCGAGCGGGTGAGGCCGAAGCCGCGGAAGCCGGCGGGATTGCGCTCGCCGTCGAACAGCGGGAAGCCGGAAAGCTCGACGCGCGCGCCTTCGCCGGGGGAAACGCGCCAGAGTACGGCCCGGCCGCTCCAGGTCGAGGAGGTCGCGAGGCGTGTCGCCAGGTCGCCCTCGAGATCGACGATGTCGCTGGCGAGCAGCGCGGACCAGTTGCGTCCCTGCGTCGCGCTCGCGACCTCCCGGCCGACCAGCGCGGCGAAGTCCTGCGACAGGCTGACCAGCGTCCCGTCGAGGTCGCTTTCCCACAGGAAGCGCAGATTGGCGCGGCGTGGCTGCTCGGGTGATTCGGCAGCGGTGTCCGCCATGACAGGTGTCGTTGGGGGCGCGGCAGGGGGCGGCGCAACAACCGCCGCCGGCTCGTCCTTTGGCACGATGATGCCGAGGCGGCGCAATTCGGAGGCGGTGACGCCGATGGCCAACGCCAGGCCGGAGCCGGTCTCGATGCGCTTGCAGCCGCAGGTCACGAGCCCTGCGAGGGAGGCGCCAAGCCGCAGTCTTTCGAGCCTCAGCGCTGTCGGTGAGGCGAGCCCACCGGCAAGCAGGCGCAAACGCTCGCGCGTCGCCGCGGGAAGCTTGACGGCTCCGCCGAATGCGCCGAGCAGGGCCCGGCCGCCGGCGTTGGCGAAGGCCGGGGCATCGCCGTCGGCTGGCCAGAGCAGCAGCGCGCCGTCACGGGCAAAGCCCGCGAGCGCGGGATCCTGCGCCAGGGCGCCGGTGAGGCCGTTCCAATCCTGTCCGGATTCGCTCATCCTGCTCCGCTCTGCCTGCTGGCGACTCCAGCCCGCGCGAATATGCCTAACAAATCTTTAATAACCGCGCGAGCGAGGTGAATCCATGCGGGAACCGGGCCTCTCCCCTGACGTTTCAAAACAGCGTTAATATGCCCCCGCCGCCGTCTCGGTGGCGGCATTGTCATTGCACTGCAATAATGATATTGCAGTGCACAATAGAAGCGCAGCGCTGGAGACGGCGCGGACGCTTGGCTCGGTCGCAGGAGGACCTACCATGGACGGCAAGCTTCCCTACGAAGTTCCCACCGAGATGCGCGATTTCGCTGAAAAGAGCGTCGACCAGGCTCGCAAGGCCTTCGACGGCTTCATCGGCGCCGCCCAGAAGGCGGTCGACAGCGCTCATGGCTCGGCCGAGTCGGCTCGCGTCAACGTCCAGGACATGACCAAGAAGGCGATGTCCTACGCCGAGAACAACATCGCGGCTGCTTTCGACCTCGCCGACAAGCTGGTCAAGTCCAAGGACATGAACGAGGTGCTCCAGCACCAGTCCGAATTCCTGAAGGCGCAGGTCGCCGCGCTGCAGGCGCAGCTCAAGGAAGTCGGCGCGAGCGTGCAGGATGTCGCCAAGAAGACGGCCGAGACCGCCGCCAAGGCGACCAAGCTTAAGTGAAGCCTTGAGCGCCACGGGCGCGGAGCAGGCTTTCACGACCAAGTGGCCGGGCCGGTGCGTGACTCTTTGATGGGGTGAGACTCACCTCGCCGGAGTTCGCTCGTGCCCGGTTGCATCTATCGCGCAGGCATGTCCTGCCGAAACCGTGAAGGAGAGATCCGATGGCTAAGCAGACGATCCCCGGCAAGGCGCCGGTCAGCCTCGCACCGGTCAAGGCGCTGAGCGAGTCGAAGCTGGTTGCACCGGTCGTGCCGGCTGCACCCGTCAAGGCTCCGGAGGCCAAGCCGGTGGAAACCAAGCCGGTGGAAATCAAGCCCGTGGTCGAGGTTAAGCCCGTCGCCGCTCCGGTCGCGGTTGCGCCCGCCCCCAAGGTCGAGGCGCCCGTCGCCAAGGTAGAAGCCAAGTCCGCTGCCGCTGCTCCCAAGCCCGCTGTCCCGCAGCCCGTCGCCCAGCCGGTGGTGAAGCCCGCCGCCGTCGTTGTCGCCGTGCCCGCACCGAAGCCTGTGGTAAAGCCCGCCGCCGAGCCGACCAAGCGCATTGCCCCGCAGAAGACCAAGGTTGCGAAGCCGGCCGTCAAGGTCGCCGCTCCGGCGCCTAAGGCCGCGTCTGCCAAGGTCGCTGCCGAGCCGGTCAAGGTGCAGCCCGCTCCCGCCAAGGTCGAGCCCGTTGTCGTGAAGCCGGCTGCTCCGGTTGCGGCCAAGGTCGCCGAAGCCGTTCAGCCCGCCAAGCCCGCTGCGACGCCGGTGGCTATCGCCCCCGTTGTCGCCAAGCCGGTCGAGGCGCCGAAGCCAGCTTCTGTCGCAGCTTTCCCGGCCATCGCCTGGCTCGAGCCGACCCTGGCGCTGACACGCACCTTCGGCGTCGTCCAGGCCAAGGTCCTCGACCATGCCTGCGCTGAGCTCAAGGCGACGCTGGACGAGGTCGAGACCCTGGCGCGTACGCAGAGCGCCGCGGACGCGGTCGCGCTCCAGGCCAAGGCCTTCCGCCGCAGCTACGAATCCTTCGCGGCCCATCTCGGTGATCTCGCCGCGACGGCGCGCCAGGAACTGCCGCGCCGTTGATTTTGAAAGCCGGCGCGGTTTTCCACGCGCCGGCCTGTATTTGCCGTTGCATTCGGCGAGGCGTGGCACTAGGTTCCGCGCCGTCGCCGGACCGCTTCCAGGCGCCGCGACATCAGGCGCAAGCCGTGCAGCCATAGCTCAGTTGGTTAGAGCGCTAGATTGTGGATCTAGAGGTCCCCCGTTCAAGCCGGGGTGGCTGTACCATCTTCCTCCTCCATTCCGCTTCTTCCCGAGATTGCGCGTGAGCCCCGCGCCGGCCTAGCTTGCCGCGCCACGCGGCTTTGAGCCGCCCGCCTCGGGAGGCCCTCCATGCCCAGCAAGATCGATCTCCTCAATCCCGCCTCGCTCTCGCCGCCGACCGGCTATTCGCATCTCGCGATCGTCGAGGCCGGCAAGCAGGTGCATGTCTCCGGCCAGGTCGCGTTCGATCCGATGGGCAAGGTGGTCGGGGAGGGTGATATCGCCGCCCAGGCCGAGCAGGTCTACGCCAACCTCGCCGCCGCCCTGGCCGCCGCCGGCACCGACTTCACGAAAGTGTTCAAGCTGGTGACCTACGTCGTCGGGCTCAGCACCGAGAAGGCGGTCGCCGTGCGCAAGGTGCGGATGAAATATCTCGGCGACGGCCCATTTCCGGCGAGCACCATGGTCGGCGTCACCGCCCTCGTCGATCCGCGCCTGCTGATCGAGATCGAGGCGATCGCGGCGCTGGATTGAGGCGCCGTCGCCAAGGGCTTGCGGCAGGGCAGGCCGCTCGCCATATCTCGCTTGCGCGGTTGGGTTCGCCTTTCGCGTGCGGGGTGCTGCGCAAGCGGGCTCCGATAGTTCCAGAGGCGCCTTTTCAAGGGCTTCGTGATGACGCGTCCGCCTAGCCTGTCGCATCCCTTCCTGCTCGGCTTCGACGATATCGAGCGGGCACTCGACCGTGTCGCCAAAGGCGCCGGCGATGGCTATCCACCCTACAATATCGAGCGCATGCCGCGCACGGAGGATGAGCCCGACAAGCTCAGGATCACGCTCGCGGTGGCCGGGTTCTCGCGCGACCAGCTCGAGATCACGCTGGAGGAAAACCAGCTGACCATCCGCGGTCGACAGGTCGACGACAAGACGCGGCATTTCCTGCATCGCGGCATCGCCGCGCGGCAGTTCCAGCGCTCCTTCCTGCTCGCCGACGGCATGCAGGTCCTGGGGGCTGATCTCTCGAACGGGCTGCTCGCCATCGATCTGGCCCGTCCGGAACCGGAGCGGCTCGTCCGGCGTATCGATATCATGAGCCGCGACTAGGCCCCTGAGGGCTACAGAAGGTCTTTACGAGAGGGCATGCGGTTTGCCTTCCGTTCATGATCAAGGGTGCACAATCTAACCGCCTCGCACTGCTCTGAAGGAGGGCGCGATGACTGAGACCAGAAACAACCCTCTGACCACGGCCGAATTCGCCGCCCTCGGCAACGGCCAGGTCGCCTATCTCAAGCCGATCATGTCGGATGAGTTGGCCCGCATCTTTCCGCAGGCGCCGGATATCGAACCCGGCTTGCAGCTCTTCGCGCTGCTCGCAGCCGATGGCGCTCCGATCCTGGTGACCGATTCCCGCGAGGCCGCGACGGCCAACGCCTGGGAGCACGATCTCAGGATGGTCAGCCTGCACTGACCCGAAACGTCTATGCCGTCGCGGGCGCGATGCCCTCGACGGCGGTGAGCAGGCGCGCGATGTCCTCCGGCGTCGAGAGGCGATGGTCGCCGTCCTTGATCAGGGTCAGCACGACCGGATCGTGCGGCAGATGCTCGACGAGCTTGAGCGCCTGGCCATAGGGCACATCGGGATCCTTCATTCCCTGCAGGATATGGACGGGGCAGCCGGTTTCGAGCGGATGCCCGAACAGGAGATGGCTCCTGCCGTCCTCGATCAGCGCTTGGGTGATCGGCATCGGCTCCGGGGAGTACTCCGACGGCCGCTGCCAGACGCCGTCCCTGATGATCGTCTCGCGGATCGCCTCCGGCATCTGCGCCCACATTAACTCCTCGGTGAAGTCGACCGCCGGCGCGATCAGAACGAGGCCGGCGGGCTGCAGGTCCGGGGCGGTCTTGCGCAGTCTCAGCGTCGTCAGCAGCGCGACCCAACCGCCCATGGACGAGCCGACCAGGACGGCAGGACCTTGCGTATGGACGGCCAGCACCGCCTGCGCATCCTCGATCCAGTGCGACATCGTCCACTGCGCGAACTCGCCGCTCGATTCGCCATGGCCGGCATAGTCGAAGCGGATGAAGGCGCGCCCGGTGCGCTCCGCCCAGGCGGCGAGCGCCTCGGCCTTGGTGGCGCGCATATCCGAGCGCAGGCCGCCGAGCCAGACCACCGGCGGACCCTTGCCGGCCTGCGTCAGCACCGCGATATCACGGCGTTCCGCGCCGGTGCCGACGCTCAGAAATTGCGGCTGGGGCCTCGTCACTTTAATCTCTCCTGTGATGAACCGGGCGAAAGCAGGTATAACCCTGCTGCAATCCCGCCCGATTTTGTGATCATCACGACCCCGATAGCATCGGCGAGTCGCCAAGCAGAAGGCCCTTTCGAATAGTGAGCATCTCCCTGCGTTCCGGCGCGCAACTCTCCCTGCCGTCGACCGAGACGCATCCGCTGGCCGGGCGCACCGTGCTGCAGATCATCCCGGAGCTGGAAGCCGGCGGTGCCGAGCGCACTGCGGTCGACATCGCCGCCGGGCTGACCGAGGTCGGCGCGCGGGCGCTGGTCGCGACGGAGGGCGGGCGGCTCGTCGCCGAGCTGCAGGCCAAGGGCGGCATCTGGCTGCCATTTCCGGCGGCGGCCAAGAACCCCGTCTCGATGCTGCTCAACGTGCGGACCTTCGCCCTGCTCTGCAAGCGTGAGCGGGTCGAACTCGTCCACGCCCGCTCGCGGGCGCCGGCATGGGTCGCGCTGGCGGCGACGCGGGCGCTGAAGCTGCCCTTCGTCACCACCTATCACGGCTCCTACAATGCCCGCTCGGTGGTGAAGAACCTCTACAATTCGGTGATGGCGCGCAGCGACGTCGTCATCGCCAACTCCGGCTACACGGCTGACCTGATCCGCGCCCGCCATCCCTTCGCCCGCGATCGCATCCGCGTCGTCCATCGCGGTACCGATTTCTCGGCCTTCGCGCCGTCGGCGGTGAGCCCGGAGCGGATCAGCGCCCTGCGCAGCGCCTGGGGCGTCGAGCCGCATCAGCGCATCGTGCTGCTGCCTGGCCGGCTCACCGGCTGGAAAGGCCAGAAGGTGCTGATCGAGGCGGCGCGCCAATTGCGTGATGCCGGTGACGAGGACACTGCCTTCATCCTCGCGGGCGACGCTCAAGGCCGCGACGGTTATGTCCGCGAGCTTGACGACGCCATTGCCAGGGCCGGGCTCGAGGGCCGGGTCCGCCGCGTCGGCCATTGCTCGGACATGCCGGCCGCCTTCCTGGCGGCGGCTGTCGTCGCCGTGCCCTCGACCGAGCCCGAAGCCTTCGGCCGTGTCGCGGTTGAGGCGCAGGCCATGGGCACGCCGGTCGTCGTCTCCAATCTCGGCGCCGTGCCGGAAACGGTGCTGGCTCCGCCCCAGGTCGCGCCGCAGGAACGCTCCGGCTGGCATGTCCCGCCCGATGATGCGGCGGCACTGGCCGAGGCGCTGCGCGAAGCGCTGGCGCTGCGCCCCTCCGCCCGCGAAGCGTTGGCGCGCCGCGCCCGGCTGCATGTCGAGCGCCACTTCTCATTGGCCTCGATGGTCAATGACACACTCGATGTCTATTGCGCCCTGCTCGGGCGCTGAAACCGCCTGATCCATTGACAACGCTTCGCGTTGTGCAATGTGTCTCACCAACGGCGCGACGAGCGCCATTCACAGGAGAATACAGCCATTCGTCGTCCCTTCCGTGCCGCACCAGCCCCCGTCAAGGACGGTCCCCGCGCCAACCGCGACATCCGTGGCGTCCGCGACGTCCAGCTCATCGA
The DNA here is from genome assembly GCF_056400825.1 of Allobosea sp. P4_H5. Lineage (NCBI taxonomy): Bacteria > Pseudomonadati > Pseudomonadota > Alphaproteobacteria > Hyphomicrobiales > Alloboseaceae > Allobosea > Allobosea sp. P4_H5. The sequence continues at coordinate 117,556 of NZ_JBFUKM010000004.1, forward strand.
CGATACCGGCGCCAACCGTGGCGTGGTCTCGTTCTTCGAGGCGCTCAAGATTGCCGAGGACGCCGGTCTCGATTTGGTCGAGATCGCCCCCAATTCTGTGCCTCCGGTCTGCAAGATCCTCGATTACGGCCGCTTCCGCTTTCTCGAGCAGAAGAAGGCGTCCGAGGCGCGCAAGAAGCAGCGCACCATCGAGATCAAGGAAATCAAGCTTCGCCCCGGCATCGACAAGCACGACTACGACGTGAAGATGAAGGCGATGCACGGCTTCTTCGAGGAGGGCGACAAGGTGAAGGTCACCCTGCGCTTCCGCGGCCGCGAGATGGCGCACCAGGACCTCGGCGTGAAGGTGCTGGAGCGCGTCAAGGTCGATACCGTCGAGGTCGCCAAGGTCGAGAGCGACTGGCAGCTCGAAGGCCGCCAGATGGTCATGGTGCTCGCGCCCCGATAAGGCGAGGCTTGCGCGCCTTGCCCAAGGCGCCACACCCGGACCTGCCTTTCACAAAGCCCGGCCGCCTCGGCCGGGCTTTGTCGTGTCGGCGGCGTACTAGCTGACGGAGCGGATGATCTCGCGATAGGCCGTCTCCGGGAAAGCCTTGAGCGTTTCCGTGCGGACATTGCCGAGCATGGCGAGCCGCAGGCAGAAGCGCGCCTGCACGGCATCGTCCGGTGCCTCGCAGATGACGACCATGTCGTGCTTGCCCATGGTCATGAAGAAGGCTTTGAAATCGCCTCCCATCTCCTTCAGCGCCTGCTTGGCCGTATCGAGACGGGTCGGCGAATCCTTGAGGTTGCGTGCGCCCTGGTCGGTCCAGTTGAGCAGCATGATGTAGGTCGTCATCGCGCTTCTCCCAGAAAGGCCCGGCCTTTCGTCGGAAGCTGCCTACGGCGGCCCGCTTGTCGCCGCGCGGTTCCGGATGGGCCGTTGACCATCCGCCGGGCCTATCCCGTCAATCTAGCATGACGGGCCGGTACCGGGCAGGGCCTATCGGCCGAGCAGGCGCTTCAACTTGCGGACCGCGCTGTCCGGCGTGGTCAGCACCGGCTTGCCCGTCGCCTCCGCGACTGCCGATGCGGCCCGTGCCAGGCTGAACTGCGCCAGCGCGATCGCTTCGCAATCAGCCAGATCGCCAGCCGCAAGCGCCGCCAGCCGGTCGTGCTCGGCCCCGTCGCCGCGGTCGAGCGCGGCGAGCGCGCCCTCCGCCAGCTTGGGCGTGATCGTAAGCGATTCCGGAAATTCCGGCGGCATCGACTGCAGCGTCGGTCCGAAGCTGGCGAGCAGGCCGATCCGGCCGCCGATCGCCTCGGCTTCCTCGATCATCGCCTCGTTCGGCTTCAGCACCGGCAGGGGGGAAAGCGCGCGCTGCACCGCTTCGATGCAGGGGCCGAAGGCCGAGCAGGTGAAGAGGATGCCGTCGGCGCCGGTCGACCGCGCATAGCCGGCGAGGCTGAGGAAGCGCCCGGTCATCGCCTCGGTGATCTGCCCGTCGCGGGAAAGATCGGCCGAGAGGCTGTCGTCGAGCAGGTTCATCAGCGTGACTTCTGGCCATAGCCGCGCGAACGCCGCCTCGATCGGAGGCGGCGAATGGCGCAGGGCATGGATCAGCGCGATCCGCATAGGCAGCTCTTAATCTTACCGGATCGGATGCGGGTATTGCAGCCCGCCGCGCGAGGCGAGGTCGTTCAGCCCGCGCTTCAACTGCAGCTTCGATCCCCCGCCGACATTGCGCTCGAAGCTCTCGCCGTAATTGCCGATATGCTTGATCACGCGATAGGCCCAGTCATTGCTCAGGCCAAGGCCTTCGCCGAACTTGCCCTCGACACCGAGCAGACGCTTGATCTCGGGATTCCCAGACTTCAGCTGCTCGTCGACATTGGCCTTGGTCACGCCGAACTCCTCGGCGTTGAGCATGGCGTAGTGCACCCATTTCACCAGCGCGACCCAGCTCTCGTCGCCGCGCTTCACCGCCGGGCCGAGTGGCTCGCGCGAGATCAGCGTCGGCAGGACGACGAAATCGTCGGGCTTGGAGAATTTCAGCCGCTCGGCAGCGAGCCCGGAGGTGTCAGTGGTGAAGGCGTCGCAGCGCCCCGCTTCCAGCGCCTTCACGCCCTCCTCGTTGGTGGCGAAGCCGATGATCTCGTATTTGAGTTTGTTGGCGCGGAAGAAGTCGGCGAGGTTGAGCTCGGTCGTCGTGCCTTGTGTCACGCAGATCGAGGCGCCCTCCAGCCCCTTCGCCTCGGTGACCCCCAGCGACTTGCGCACCATGAAGCCCTGGCCATCGAAATAGTTGATGATCGGCCAGGACATGCCGGCCGAGGTGTCGCGCGACATCGTATAGGTCGCGTTGCGGGCGAGCATGTCGACCTCGCCGGACTGCACCACGACGAAGCGCATCTGCGGCGTCGTCGGGATGAACCTGACCTTGTTCGGGTCGTTGAAGATCGCCGCGGCGACGGCGCGGCAGAGGTCGATATCGAGCCCGTCCCAGCGTCCGTCCGACCCTTGGATGCCGAAGCCGGGCAGGGCGATATGGTTGCCGCAGATCAGTTCGCCGCGCGCCTTGACGCGGTCGAGCGTGCCGGTCTGGGCGCTGGCTACGCCGGCAAAGCCGAGCGTGGCGAGTCCGGCGAAGAGCAGATGTTTCAGCTGCTTGGTTTTCATGATCGTTCCCCTGTTGTGGAAGTACCGGGCTCTTGTTGGCCCGGATCGTGGCAAGCCTCAGGCCAGCCGGGCCGAGGCCAAACTCGCATCGAGCGCGTCGCCCAGCCGCTCGACGATGGTGTCGACGGTCGCAGCGTCGATGATGAAGGGCGGGGCGAGCAGGACATGGTCGCCGGCGGTGCCGTCGGCGGTGCCGCCCATCGGGTAGATCAGCAGCCCGCGCTCCTGTGCCGCCTGCTTGATCCTGGCGTTGAGTTTGAGGGCCGGGTCGAAAGGTGTCTTGGTCGAGCGGTCGGCGACGATCTCGACGCCCCAGAAATGGCCGCGCCCGCGAATGTCGCCGACATGGTGATGATTGCCGAAGCGCTCGCGCAGGCGCTGCTCCAGCCTGGCGCCCTGCTTGCGGACATTGGCGAGGAGGTCGTCGCGCTCGATCACTTGCTGCACCGCCAGCGCGGTGGCGCAGGCAAGGGGATGGCCCACGTAAGTCTGGCTGTGCGGGAAGACGCCCGAGCCCTGCCTGACCGCCCCGACGACCCGCTTCGAGGCCAGCATCGCGCCGATCGGCGCATAGCCGCCGCCGAGCCCCTTGGCGATCGCCATCAAATCGGGCGCGATGCCTTCCTGCTCGCAGGCATGGAGCGTGCCGGTGCGACCCATGCCGCTCATGACTTCGTCGAGGATCAGCAGCACGCCATGGCGGTCGCAGATCTCGCGGATGCGCTTGAAATAGCCGGGCGCCGCGGGCACCGCGCCGAGCGTCGCGCCGACCACCGTCTCGGCGACGAAGGCGCAGACCGTCTCCGGGCCGAGCTCCAGGATCTTCGCCTCGAGCTCGTCGGCGACACGCAAGGCGTAGTCCTCGCTGGTCTCGTCGGCCCGGCGGCCTCGATACTCGTAGCAGGGCGAGATGTGATGGCCCTGCATCAGCATCTGCTCGAACGGCGCGCGGTCCTTCATCCGGCCGCCGACCGAAAGCGCCCCCAGCGTGATGCCGTGATAGCTCTGGCGCCGCGAGATGAAGTTGACCCGGCGCGTCTCGCCTTTCTCGACGAAGTAATGCCGTGCCAGCTTCAGGCAGGCCTCGATCGCCTCCGAGCCCGAGCTGCAGAAATAGACTGATGCCATCCCGGCCGGCGCTCGCGCGATCAGATGGTCGGCGAGCTCCTCGGCCGCGTCGGTGGTGAAGAAGCTGGTATGGGCATAAGCGAGCTTGTCGATCTGCGCATGCATCGCCGCCAGCACGTCGGGATGGCCATGGCCGAGGCAGGAGACAGCGGCGCCGCCGGATGCGTCGATGTGCTCGCGCCCATCGCGGTCGCGCAGCACCATGCCCTCGCCGCCGGTAGCGGTCGGATAGGTCTTGCTCAGCATGCGATGCAGGATGTGGCTCATCGATGGCCTCGCCTGTTGGATCGGTGAGTGAGGAAAGTACCGGCCGCGTCGAGCGTCGCCTCGTGGCGCGCGATCGCGTCGAGCGCGGCCTTGCCCTTGCGCGCGGTCATCAGCGCCGCCAGGCATTCGACCGCGGCGAAGGCCGGTGTCATCGTGTGGAAGAAGGACGGCGTTTCGGTTCGCACCAGCAGCGCCACATCGGCGATGGCGGCGAGGGGAGAAAGCGTGCTGTCGGTCAGCGCTATAACCTTTGCGCCGCTCTCTTTGGCGATCTCGGCCGCCTGCACGGTCTGGCGCGTATAGGGCGCGACCGAGACAGCGAAGAGCGCATCGCCGGGTCCGATCCGGCGCAGCGCATCGATGCCGCGCCCGCCGGCGCCGTCGGCGAGCACGGAGCCTGCCCCGATCAGATCGCGGATGTAGTCGAGCATGAAGGCGGCCGGGAAGGCCGAGCGCAGGCCGAAGCAGAACACCGTCTGCGCCTCGCTCAGCAGGTCGGCAGCCTGTTCGAAGCGGGCGAGCGCCTGTGGTTCGCGCAGTGCTTTCAGATGTTCGGTCAGCGCCGCGAACATGTCCTGTACGATCGCGCTCGGACCTTCTTCGCCATGGCGCTGCATCAATTCGCCTGCCCGGCCGGCGAAGCCTTCCGGCCGTCGCCGCAGCGCAGCCGCATGGACAGCGCGCAGTTCGTCGTAACCCTTGAGGCCGAAGCGTTGCGCCAGCCGGGTGAGGGTGGCCGGCGACAAGCCGGCGCGCTTGGCCTGCTCACGCGTCGTCAGCAGCGCGACATCGGCGGGATGATCGAGCACCCAGCGCGCCGCCGCCTGCAATTGCTGCGGCAACTGTTCGAAGCTCTCGGTGAGGCTCGCCGTCAGGCCGGGCTTGTCCATGCGCCGGACCTTAGCAGGGGCATACAGTGTATGAAACAGATTCTTTGAGACCTATAGAGTGAAACGATTGTTTCATGCGACGCGATGCCTTTCGCGGGCACCGAGTTTGGCTCAGCTCCGAACCAGCAGCCCGTCGAGCATGAGGTTGAAGGCGTCGATCGCCTTGCGCGAGATCGCTTCCGGCTCGGGGGCATTCGCGATCCACTGTGCGGCATATTGCGTTGCCCCCGCGATCAGCCTCGCAGCCGCTTCGGGATCGATAGGGGCAATGACGCCGGTCTCGGCCAGTTTCGTCAGGCTTTCCGTCATCGAGCGGATGCACTCGCTCAGCGTTGGCCAGTCCCAGGGATCACCGAGGACCGCTGGACCGTCCCGCAGCATGATGCGCTGGATTTCGGGATCGAGCGCCAGTTCGATATAGGCGGTGCATTCGTCGCGGAAACCGGTCCATGGGTCGCCGGCCTTCGCCGAGACCTCCTGCATATGGGCGTTCATCTCGCCGTCGATCTCGGTGATCACCGCGACCAGCAGGCCCTTCTTGTCGCCGAAATGATGGTAGAGCGCCCCGCGCGTCAGCCCGGCCGAGGCGGTGAGATCATCCATCGAGGTCTGCGCATAGCCGACCGTGCCGAAGGCGGCGCGCGCCGCGGCGATCAGTTTGGTCCGCGTCTCGGCGATCATCTGGCTGCGCGGCTTGCGCATCGTCCATGTTCCTTTCGCATACGAAGCGTATGTGAATTGACATACGTTGCGTATGTAATTACTCATGTCACATACGCAACGTATGTCAATTACGCTTCCACGTTGCGCTTCGATGTGACGGAGACGTCCATGCCTAACCCCTATCGCGAAATTTTCCGGGCTCCCGGCTCGATCGGCTTTTCAGCCGCCGGATTCCTCGCCCGCATGCCATTCTCGATGCTGACGATCGGCATCGTCACCATGCTCTCCCAGGCGCGCGGCCAGTATTGGCTTGCCGGTGGCGTCGCCGCGACCTTCGCGCTGTCCAATGCGCTGATCGCGCCGCAGATCTCGCGGCTGGTCGACCGCCATGGTCAGAGCAAAGTGCTGATCCCCTCCACGCTCGCGACCATTGTCGCGCTGATCGGGCTGATGCTGGCGACGCGCCTCGAGGCGCCGATCTGGGTACTTTTCCTCTTTGCCGCTCTCGCCGGGCTCGAGCCGAGCATGATGGCGATGGTGCGTGCCCGTTGGACCGAGATCTATCGCGATACGCCGCATTTGCGCACCGCCTTTGCCTTCGAATCGGTCATCGACGAGGTCATCTTCATGCTCGGCCCGGTGATCTCGATCGGCCTGAGCGTGATCTGGTTCCCGGAAGCCGGGCCGCTTGCGGCGACGATCATGCTCGCTGTCGGCATGGCCCTGTTCGTGGCGCAGCGCGCGACCGAGCCGCCTGTGCACTCGCAAGGCGTCGACGCCAGCAGCTCCGCCATCCGCCTGGTGCCAGTGCAGATCATCGCGCTGCTGATGGTTGCGCTCGGTGTCGTCTTCGGCACGGCTGAGGTCACTGCGGTGGCCTTCGCCGAAGCGCAGGGCAACAAGGCGGCGGCGAGTCTGGCACTTGCGGCCTATGCTGCCGGCTCCTTCATCACCGGCCTCGTTTTCGGCGCGCTCCGCCTGCGCATGCCGCTCGCCACGCAGTTGCTGCTCGCGATCGGGCTTGCCGCGGCGACAACACTGCCGCTGCTGATCGTGTCGTCGCTCTGGATGCTGGGCATCGTGCTCTTCATCGCCGGCGCCTCGATCTCGCCGACCGTCATCGTCGCGATGGCGCTGGTCGAACGGCATGTGCCGGCTTCGAAGCTCACCGAGGGCATCACCTGGGTGATGACCGGCATGGGTATCGGCATGGCGGCGGGTTCGGCCGCCTCCGGCTGGCTGATCGACGTCTATGGCGCGAGCACCGGCTTCTACGTCTCGGTGGCCGGCGGATTCTCGGCGCTGGCGATCGTCACGATCGGATTCTGCCTGATCGCCGAGCCGCGGCGGACGGCGATGGCATGGACGGGCTGAGGGCGAGCCGCGTGTAAGATCCGCCTCACAAAAAGGGCGGCCTCCCGAAGGAGGCCGCCCGATCTGTTTGCAGCTAAGCTCAGCGGATCGGCGGTGCGTATTGCAGCCCGCCCTGCGACCAGAGCTTGTTGACGCCGCGCGGCAGCGGGTTGCGGCTCTGGGCGCCAAAATGCCGCTCGAAGCTTTCGCCGTAATTGCCGACCGCCTTGACGATGCGCACCACCCAGTCATTGGTGAGGCCGAGCGACTCGCCGAACTTGCTCTCGGCGCCGAGCATGCGGCGCACTTCCGGGTTCTGCGAGGTCTTCGCCAACTCCTCGACATTGGCCTGGGTGACGCCGAGCTCCTCGGCATTGATCAGCGCGAACACGGTCCAGCGCACGATGTCGAACCAGGCCTGGTCGTTCTTGCGGACCCAGGGACCGAGCGGCTCCTTGGAGATCACCTCCTGGAGCAGGATGTGCTCGTCCGGCTTCTGCAGCTTGTTGCGCGTGCCGGCGAGCGAGGAGAGGTCGGTGGTGTAGGCATCGCAGCGCCCGGCCTCATAGGCAGCGACCGTCTCCTCCAGTGTGGCGAAGGCGACGGTCTCGAACTTGAGATTGTTGGTGCGGCCGTAGTCGGCGAGGTTGAGTTCGGTGGTGGTACCCTGGGCGACGCAGACCGAGGCGCCATTGAGCTCCTTGACCATGTTCACGCCGAGCTTCTTGCGCAGGATGAAGCCCTGGCCGTCATAATAGTTCACTGCCGTGAAGCTGAGGCCCTGGCCGATGTCGCGGCTCAGCGTCCAGGTGGTGGTGCGCGCCAGGACGTCGATCTCGCCCGATTGCAAAGACACCAGGCGGTTCTTGCTCGACAGCGACAGATATTGCGCCTTGTCCTGGTCGTTGAAGATCGCAGCCGCGAGCGCGCGGCAGACATCGGTGTCGAAGCCGTTCCAGACACCCTTGCCATCCTGCAGCGAGAAGCCCGGCACGCCTTCGCTGGTGCCGCAGACGATATGGCCGCGCGCCTTGATCCGGTCGAGGGTCGACTGGCTGCCGCCCTGGGCGAAGGCGGAGACGGCAGAGGCGGCCACGAGCGCAAGGCCCGCTGCCAAACTTAGGAGGGGTGTCTTCACGATGAGTGTCTCCGGGCGGGAATGCGGCTGCGATGGTCGGAAATAATTACGGTTCTATGACGATTTTCAAATGATAGATGTCCGCTGGCGCGAGGCATGCCATCGGGAGGCGGATTTCGCCACAGCTCCAAGCTCTTGCCAGGTCCCGGCCTTTCTGCCATAAGCCGCGCCTTCGATCGCCCGGCTGATAAGGGCTGCCGTGGCGGTCGTACTTTGCTTCCCAAAGCAAAATTGAAGCGGCGCATTGTTCGCGCTCGCGACCTATGAGGAGCTGAAATGCCCAAGATGAAGACTAAATCGGCCGCCAAGAAGCGGTTCAAGGTCACCGGAACCGGCAAGGTGCTCTACGCCCAGGCCGGCAAGCGTCACGGGATGATCAAGCGGACCAACAAGCAGCTCCGCAATCACCGTGGGACGAACGTTCTTTTCGAAGGCGATGCCGCCAACGTGAAGAAGTACTTCCTCCCCAACGGCTGACGTCCCCTAACTTTTCCGGAGATCAAACATGGCTCGCGTGAAACGGGGCGTTACGTCCCACGCCAAGCACAAGAAGACATTCAAGGCCGCCAAGGGCTTCTATGGCCGCCGCAAGAACACGATCCGCGCCGCCAAGGCGGCCGTCGATCGCTCGATGCAGTACGCCTATCGCGACCGCAAGAACAAGAAGCGCACGTTTCGCGCGCTCTGGATCCAGCGCCTGAACGCTGCGGTGCGCGAGCACGGCCTGACCTACTCGCTGTTCATCGGCGGCCTCGCCAAGGCGGGCCTCGAGCTCGACCGCAAGACCCTGTCGGCTCTCGCCATCGACGACGCAGCCGCCTTCGCTGCGGTGGTCGAGACGGTCAAGGGCGCGCTGGGCACCGAGGCCCAGGCCGCCTGAGCGGTCTGACCTGATCGGAATACGAAAGGCCGGCGGAAACGCCGGCCTTTTGTTTTTCGCGGCCGCTTGGTCGCGCGCGTCATGGTTGTGTTGCGATTGCGTGATCCCTTCCTGCGGGGAGGATCGCACCATGCTCGAGATCTCGAATTTCGTCGCCGACGACCGTCTCGCCAAGGACATCGCTGCCGGCCGCAAGCTGAAGCGCCCGGCCCAGGATCCGCAGCGCCTGGCCGAGCAGATCGTCCACCGCACGCGTGCAGGCGCGGGCGTCGACTTTGATGTCTTCGAAGCCCTGCTCGGCGAGAACGACCTCGTCGAGATCAACTATCTCGAGCGCGGCCTGCTCGCAGCTCGCACCGTCTGCCGCATCAATGGGCCGGCAGCGGTCGGTGACGGCAGTGAATGGGGAACCGGCTTCCTGATCGGCCCGCGCTTGCTGCTGACCAACAACCACGTCATCGGCTCGGTCGAGGAGGCGCTCACGTCGACGGTCGAGTTCGGCTACGAGCTCGACGGGGAGGGGAGGCTGAAGCGGTCCACCCGTTTCCGCCTGACGCCGCAGGACGGTTTCGTCACCAGCGACAGGAATGCGCTCGACTACACCATCGTCGCGGTGGCGCCGGTGAGCGAGGACGGTGATGTCGCCCTCGCCGATCTCGGTTTCCTGCGCCTCGATCCGCGCACCGGCAAGACCGAACTCGGCCAGTACGCAACGATCATCCAGCACCCCGATGCCAGGACCAAGCGCATCTCGCTGCGCGAGAACAAGATCGTCAAATATGGCGATCGCGCCGATCCGACCCGAGACAACTTCCTCTGGTATTCCTCGGATACGGCCCCTGGTTCATCCGGTGCACCGGTCTTCACCGATGCCTGGCAGGTGATCTGCCTGCACCATGCCGGCGTCCCCGATCGCAAGATGGTCCAGGGGCAGGAGCATTGGGTGCTCGCGGACGGCACCACGGCACCCGCCGCACTGGCCAGGCGCCTCCCGGCCGATAAAGTGCATTGGCTGGCCAATGAAGGTGTCCGGATTTCGAAACTGATCGCTGATCTGGAGCGGCAGTCGAAACTCGACGGCTTTGTCAGCTCGCCGCTGATCGTCGATCTGATCGCCGACGCCACCGGCGTGAAAGCCTTCGCCGGAACCGTGCCGGCGCAGAGCATCATAGGGCCACCGCTGATCGCTGCGCCGGCTATCGCGACGATCGCTGCTGTCGCCGCCGAGGCGGCGGTGCTCGAGGCTGCGCGCAGGCCGACCCGGCGTACCCATCCGGCTTCCTTTTTCGACGGGCGGCGTGGCTACGAACCGGACTTCCTGCCGACGCGGATCCCGCTGCCGACCCTCGGCCCGGCCGCGCTACGCCATGGCGCGCCGGCCAAGGTGGCGGGCGCGGCGGACGATGTGCTGCGCTATCTGCATTTCTCCGTGGTCCTGAACGGCGCCGAGGACCGCAAGCTCGCCTTCTATACGGCGGTCAACATCGACGGGACGCGCTGGACCAATCTCGACCGCGGCGACGACGCCTGGTTCTATGATGGCCGCATCCCGGAGGAGTTGCAGAACGGTGACGAGCTCTATGGCAACGAGCCGGTCCCGTCGAAGAACTATTTCGACCGCGGCCATCTGGTGCGCCGGCTCGACCCGGTCTGGGGCGGCATCCGCGAGGCCAAGCTCGCCAATGACGACACCTTTCACTGGACCAACTGCTCACCGCAGTACTGGGGGTTCAACCAGGGCGCCGACCTCTGGCAGGGCCTCGAGAACTTCCTGCTCTACAACACCGACGAGGAGAATGTGCGGGCCTCCGTCTTCTCGGGCCCGCTGCTCCGCTCGGACGACGAGCTTCACCGCGGCATCCGCATCCCGCAATTCTACTGGAAGGTGATCGCGGTCGTGGACAAGGTCGGCAAGCTCTTTTCGAGCGGGTATATCGTCAGCCAGCAGGATTATGCGCTCGACATCCCCTTCGAGCAGCTTCCCGTCGGCCCCAACAGCACGAAGCCGGGCCAGAACTTCCAGGTGCCGGTGACCAAGATCGAGGCCGACACCGGCATCGTCTTCGCCGACGCCGTCCGGCAGGCCGATGTCTACACCGGCCCGGTGGTCGGCCGTCGGCTCCGTACTGTCGCCGACATCCAGCACCCACGGCGATAGAGGGCCGGACGGAGCCGTTCAGGTCTGCACCTTGTCCACCGCCTTCGGCGTCCAGCTCTCGCCGGCGCCGTCGACGATGCGCTGATAGGCCTCCTCGGGGCTGTCGGCATAGCAGAACAGCTTCAGATCCTCCGGCCGGATGAAGCCCGCTTCGGCCATCCGCTCGAGATTGATCAGCCCCTGCCAATAGGCGCTGTCGTAGAGCACGATCGGCACCGGCGGCATCTTGCCGGTCTGCACCAGCGTCATGATCTCGAAGAGCTCGTCGAGCGTGCCGAAGCCGCCGGGGAAGACCACCAGCGCCGCCGCCCGCATGGCGAGATGCATCTTGCGCATCGCGAAATAGTGGAAGCGGAAGGTCAGGTCCGGCGTCGACCAGGCATTCGGATCCTGCTCATGCGGCAAGGTGATGTTGAAGCCGATCGAGACGGCGCCGGCCTCGGTGGCGCCGCGATTGGCGGCCTCCATGATCCCTGGCCCGCCGCCGGTGGCGATGACATGGCGCTTGCCGCCATCCTTGCCGTCGAGGGCGCCGCCGCGTTCCGAGGCGATCTTGCCGAACTCCCGTGCCGCCTCGTACCAGGGATTGCCCTCGCGCACCCGCGCTGAGCCGAACACGACGATGGTCGAGAGGATGCCGCGGGCTCTGAGGGCGTCCTCGGCCTTCTGGTACTCGAGCATGAAGCGCGCCCCGCGCATGGAATCGCCGAGGAGGAAATCCTGGTCGAGTGCGGCGATCCGGTAGGAGGGCGAATTCTTCTGGGCGCTGTTGTCGGGCATGCTCGTCGTCTCCGTCGTCGGCACTGCATAGCTGCGCCGGACCATTCCTGTCGCCCCTCGCGTCCAAGGTAAGGATGATTGCGACGGGATTGTCATGAAGCAGTGGCTAGAGTGGCGACAGCGTCGAGAACTGCGTGAACGGGATGCTTTGCCAGCGTGATTGGACTGGCATCCGCTTGCCTGACCCCCTAGAAGGTGGCTCGCAAACAGGCTGAATTGGCATGAACGACATCGATACCCTTCGCGATTCCCTGGTCGGGGAGATCGAGGCGGCCGGCGACGAAACGGCGCTGGAGCAGTTGCGCATCGCGGCGCTCGGCAAGTCCGGATCGGTCTCGGCCCTGCTGAAGACGCTCGGCGCGATGACGCCGGACGAGCGCAAGGAGCAGGGGCCGCGCATCAACGGCCTGCGCGATGTCGTCCAGCAGGCGCTTACTGCCCGCAAGGACGCGCTCGGCGAGGCGGCGCTGGAAGCGCGACTCGCCAGCGAGCGGCTCGACATCTCTCTGCCGGTGCGCGAGGGGCCGGAGGCGCGCGGGCGCATCCACCCGATCAGCCAGGTCATCGACGAGATCACCGCGATCTTCGGCGATATGGGTTTCTCGGTCGCCGAAGGCCCGGACGTCGAGACCGACGATCTCAACTTCACCAAGCTGAACTTCCCGGTCGGCCATCCCGCCCGCGAGATGCACGACACCTTCTTCTTCGCGCCGGATGCCAATGGCGAGCGCAAGCTGCTGCGCACCCATACCTCGCCGGTCCAGGTGCGCACGATGATGTCGCAGGAGCCGCCGATCCGCGTGATCTGCCCGGGCCGGACCTACCGCATGGATTCCGACCAGACCCACACGCCGATGTTCCATCAGGTCGAGGGCCTCGTCATCGACAAGAAGACCCATTTCGGCCACATGAAATGGGTGCTGGAGGAGTTCTGCAAGGCGTTCTTCGAGGTCGAGGGCGTCAAGATGCGCTTCCGCCCGTCCTTCTTCCCGTTCACCGAGCCGTCGGCCGAGGTCGACATCCAGTGCTCGCGCAAGGACGGCGAGATCCGCTTCGGCGAGGGCGAGGACTGGCTCGAGATTCTCGGCTGCGGCATGGTCCATCCGAACGTGCTGCGTAATTGCGGGCTCGACCCGGACGTCTACCAGGGCTTCGCCTGGGGCATGGGCATCGATCGCATCGCCATGTTGAAATACGGCATGCCGGACCTGCGGCCGTTCTTCGAGGCGGATGTCCGCTGGCTGTCGCATTACGGCTTCCGCCCGCTCGACCTGCCGACCCTGACCGGCGGGTTGACCTCTTAAACCTCACCCTGAGGGGAGACGCATGAACGGCGCGCAATGGGCTGGGCTGATCGCGGCGCTGATGGTCGCCGCCAATCTGCTGTGCTTGGCCGTCGCCTTCGTGCGCCTGCGCCGCAAGCAGGCGCCGTCGCGCCTGCAGAAGCTCGCGCCGCCGGTGACGATCGTGCGCCCGGTGCGCGGCATCGAGACCTTCAGCCGGGAGACGCTGACCTCCGGCCTGGAACTCGACTATCCCCAATACGAGACGATCTTCTGCGTCGCCGACGGCCACGATCCGATCGTGCCGCTGATCGAGGAGTTGATCGGAATCTATGGCGCCGATCGCGTCCGCCTGATCGTCGGCGATGTCGCGGTCAGCGCCAATCCCAAGCTCAACAACTGCGTCAAGGGCTGGGAGGCGGCGCGCCATGACTGGGTGATCCTCGCCGATTCCAACGTGCTGATGCCGAAGGACTATGTCCAGCGGCTGATGGCTTCCTGGCGTGAGGACACCGGGCTGGTCTGCTCGACGCCGGCCGGCTCGCGGCCGGGCTGCTTCGGCGCCGAGGTCGAGTGCGCCTTCCTCAATACCTTCCAGGCGCGCTGGCAATATGCCGGCGAGGCGCTCGGCTTCGGCTTCGCCCAGGGCAAGTCGATGCTGTGGAACAAGCCTTTTCTCGACGCCAATGGCGGCATCGCCGCGCTCGCTGCCGAGATCGCCGAGGATGCCGCGGCGACCAAGCTGGTGCGCAAGGCCGGCAAGCATGTCCATCTCGTCGGCCAGCCCTTCGAGCAGCCGCTCGGGCCGCGCAGTCTGCGCGACGTCGTCCAGCGCCAGTTCCGCTGGGCGCGCTTGCGCCGCGTCACCTTCCTGCCCTTCTTCGCGCCGGAGATTCTGGTCGGGCCGCTGGTGCCGGCGCTGCTTGCCGCTTACGCCGCGCCGGCTTTCGGGCTGGCGATCTGGCAAGCCGTGCTCGCCGTCCTCGTACTCTGGTATGCCGGCGAGATCGTGCTGGCGAAGGGCGTCGGCTGGTTCGTGAACTGGCGCACGCCTTTGGCTTATCTGACCCGCGACCTCATCTTCCCCGGCATCTGGGCCTATGCCTTCATTGCCCGCGAAGTGAGCTGGCGCGGCAATGCGATGAAGATCAGGACGGATGGCGAGGACCAACTGAACGACAGTCAGCCCGAATTGTCGACCGTCGCGGTCCGACGCGACGGGGCTGCCTGACCATGGACATGACCGGGATTCCCGAGCGATATCGCGATTGTCGGACCTTCTCCTTCGGCGACGGTCCGGAACTGGCTACCGAGCTGGCGGCTCTGGTCGTCGCCGGCCGCAAGCGCGCGACGGTGAATACACCCGATGCCCCCGACTGCCCGAAAGTCGGCGAACTGTGGATCGTACTCGACGGCGACAAGCGCCCCGTTTGCGTGATCGAGACGCTTGAACTGTTTCCCAGGCGCTTCGACGAGATCGACGAGGCGTTCGCCTTCGAGGAGGGTGAGGACGACAGGACGCTCGCCTCCTGGCGCGAAGCCCATGAAAACTATTTCCGGCGCCTCGGCGTCTTCAGTCCCGACATGATCTTGCTTTGCGAACGCTTCCGTCTGGTGGAGGTGTTCGCTCCGATGGACGTAACAGCATGAAATTCTCGCTTTCCTGGCTCAAAGAGCATCTCGACACCACCGATTCGCTCGACACCATCACCGAGACGCTGACCCGGGTCGGCCTTGAGGTCGAAAGCGTCGAGGACAAGGCCAAGGCGCTCAGTGCCTTCACGATCGCCTATGTGATCGAGGCCAAGCAGCACCCGAACGCCGACCGGCTGCGCGTCTGCATGGTCGACACCGGCTCGGGCGAGCCGGTCCAGGTCGTCTGCGGCGCCCCCAATGCCCGCACCGGCATGAAGAGCGTGTTCTCTCCGCCCGGCACCTATATCCCCGGCAAGGACATCACCCTCGGCAAGGGCGTGATCCGCGGCGTCGAGTCGAACGGCATGCTCTGCTCGGCCGCCGAACTGCAGATCTCGGAAGACCATGACGGCATCCTCGACCTGCCTGAGGATGCCCCTGTCGGGCAACCCTACGCGACCTATGCCGGCCTCGACGATGCCGTGATCGAGATCGCGGTGACGCCGAACCGCGCCGATGCACTCGGTGTCGCCGGCGTCGCCCGCGACCTCGCCGCCGCCGGCCTCGGAACGATCAAGACCGCTCCGGTCCAGCCGGTGCGCGGCGCCTTCCCGTGCCCGGTTGCGCTGAAGCTCGACTTCGCCGAGGAAGACCGCAATCTTTGCCCGGTCTTCGCGCTCAGGCTGGTGCGCGGCGTCAAGAACGGCCCGTCGCCGGAATGGTTGCAGGCGCGCCTGCGCGCCATCGGCCTGCGCCCCATCAATGCGCTGGTCGACATCACCAACTTCATGACCTTCGACCGCAACCGGCCGCTGCACGTCTTCGACGCAGCCAAGGTCAAGGGCGACCTCGTCGTCCGCCGCGCCAGGGATGGCGAGGAGGTGCTGGCGCTCGACGGCAGGACCTATGCGTTGACCTCGGACATGGTTGCGATCGCCGACGACAACGGCGTCGAATCGATCGCCGGCGTGATGGGCGGCGAGCATTCCGGCTGCGACGAGAGCACCACCGACGTGCTGGTCGAAAGCGCGGTCTGGAACACGCTCAACATCGCCCGCACCGGCCGCGCGCTCGGCATCAACTCCGATGCCCGCTACCGCAACGAGCGCGGCATCGATCCGGACTTCACCCGTGCCGGCCTCGACATGGCGACGCAGATGATCATCTCGCTCTGCGGCGGCGAGCCGTCCGAGGTCGTCTTCGCCGGCGACCTGCCGGAGAGTCCGCGCGCCATCGACTTCCCCTGGTCCGAGGTCAAGCGCCTGACCGGGCTCGACCTGCCCGTGGTTGAGATGAAGCTGGCGCTGACCTCGCTCGGCTTCCACGTCTCCGGCGCCGGTGATCGCGTCAAGGTCGCGCCGCCGTCCTGGCGCGCCGATGTCGAGGGCAAGGCCGATCTCGTCGAGGAGATCCTGCGCATCGCCGGCATCGACCGCGTCGCGCCTGCGCCGCTGCCGCGCATCAAGGGCGAGGTGATCAAGCCGGTCCTGACCGTGCTCCAGAAGCGCACCCGCGCGGCCAAGCGCCTGCTCGCCAGCCGCGGGCTGGTCGAGGCGGTGACCTGGTCCTTCATCTCGCATGATGCAGCCAAGCTCTTCGGCGGCGGCTCGCGCAAGCTCGTGCTCGCCAACCCGATCGCGGCCGATCTCTCCGACATGCGGCCCTCGCTGCTGCCGGGGCTGATCCGCTCGGCGCAGGCCAATGCCGACCGTGGGTTCAGTGACGTCGCCCTGTTCGAGGTCGGCCAGATATTCCTGAGCGACGAGCCGGAAGGCCAGCTCATTGCCGCCGCTGGCCTTCGCCGCGGCACGGCCAGGCTCGAGGGGGCCGGCCGCCATTGGGACGGCGGCGCCAAGCCGGTCGACGCCTTCGATGCCAAGGCTGACGTGTTCGGCCTGCTCTCCGGCCTCGGTGTGCCGGTCGGTGGACTGCAGATCGTCGCGGGCGGTCCGGCCTGGGCCCATCCCGGCCGTTCGGCCACGCTCCAGTTCGGTCCCAAGGGCGTGATCGGCGCTTTCGGCGAGGTTCATCCGCGCGTGCTCAAGGCGCTCGACGTCAAGGGCCCGCTGGTCGCCTTCGAGATCCATCTCGATGCACTGCCGCTGCCGAAGTACAAGCCGACCAAGGTCAAGCCGAAGCTGGCGCTCTCCGACTTCCAGCCGGTGACGCGCGACTTCGCCTTCATCGTCGACAAGGCGGTGGCGGCCGGCGAGATGGCCAAGAGCGCCCAGAACGCCGACCGCGCGCTGGTCTCGGACGTTGGCGTCTTCGACCTCTATGAGGGCACAGGTGTCGAACCGGGCAAGAAGTCCGTGGCGCTGGCCGTGACGCTGCAGCCGACGCAGAAGACGCTGACCGACACCGAGATCGAGGCTGTCGCGGCCAAGATCGTCGCCGAGATGAGCAAGCGCTACGGCGCGGTGTTGCGGGGATAGGGAACGTCATGGTCGGCCTTGAGCCGACCATCTCAGGCCAGAATGGGCGCCGGATGGTGCCTTTTCGTCATGAGATTCTCGGGTCTGCGCTTCGCTTCGCCCGAGAATGACGGCTTTGTGCTACCCGCGCCCCCGCGTTATTGACCAGAATTATGAAATAATCGACGCAGGAAATCGGTTGAAAATCCGGGTATCGGCTCTGATTGTTGCAATCTGAGAGGCCTGATGTCGCTGGTCGAGCTCCCTGTCGCGGACGATCTGTTCCCCGGTTTCCGGCTGCTCGACGTCACGACGTCAGGTGCGCGCATTCGCGTTCGCACCGGCGGGGAGGGGCCGCCGCTCCTGCTGCTCCACGGCTATCCCCAGACGCACATCATGTGGCGGCGCGTGGCTCCGCAGCTGGCGCGGCGCTTCACCCTGGTCTGCCCGGATCTGCGCGGCTACGGCGATTCGGAAAAGCCGCCGAGCGCCGCCGATCACGCGCCTTATTCCAAGCGCGCCATGGCGCAGGACATGGCCGAGGTCATGAGCGCGCTCGGCCATGAACACTTCTTCGTCGGCTCGCATGATCGCGGCGCCCGCGTCGCGCACCGGCTGGCACTCGACCATGGCGAGCGGGTGTTGAAGCTGGCGACGCTCGACATCGCGCCGACGCGCGAGATGTATCGCGACACCACCGACGCCTTCGCCCGCGCCTATTGGCACTGGTTCTTCCTGATCCAGCCGGCACCGATGCCGGAGCGCATGATCGGCGCCGATCCGGAGTTCTATTGGACGAGCCGGCGCGCCTCCGACATGAAGCTGTTCGAGTCGGCGGCGCTCGCCGAATATCTGCGCTGCTTTCGCGATCCGGCGATGATCCATGCCAGCTGCGAGGATTACCGCGCCGCGGCGACGATCGACATCGCCCATGACGATGCCGATGACGGCAGGAAGGTCTCCTGCCCGCTGCTGGCGCTGTGGGGCGATCGCGGCGCCGTCGGAAAATGCTTCGATGTGCTGGCGCTCTGGCGCGAGCGCGCGGAAAACGTCCAAGGCCGGGCCCTGCCGGGCGGGCATTATCTGGCGGAGGAGATCCCCGATCTCGTCGCCGCCGAATTCTCGGCCTTCTTCGGAGAGAACACATGAGCCGCACCAATCGCGTCTACCGCATCGCCGCCATCGCCGGCGACGGCATCGGCAAGGAGGTCATGCCCGAGGGCCTGCGCGTGCTCGAGGCGGCCGCGAAGAAGTACGGTTTCGAGATCCAGCTCGACGAGTTCGACTTCTCCTCCTGCGACTACTACGCCAAGCACGGCAAGATGCTGCCGGACGACTGGAAGGAGAAGATCGGCGGCCATGACGCGATCTTCTTCGGCGCCGTCGGCATGCCCGCCCAGGTGCCGGACCATATCTCGCTCTGGGGCTCGCTGCTGCTGTTCCGCCGCGAGTTCGACCAATACGTCAACCTGCGGCCCGTTCGCCTGATGCCGGGCGTGCCTGGCCCGCTGGTCGGCCGCAAGCCGGGCGATATCGACTTCTTTGTCGTGCGCGAGAACACCGAGGGTGAGTACTCCTCGGTCGGCGGGCGGATGTATGGCGGCACCGACCGCGAGATCGTCATCCAGGAGACGGTGATGAGCCGCGTCGGCGTCGACCGCGTGCTCAAATACGCCTTCGAACTGGCCCAGCGCCGGCCGCGCAAGAAGCTGACCTCGGCGACCAAGTCGAACGGCATCTCGATCACCATGCCGTACTGGGACGAGCGGGTGAAGGAGATGGCCAAGAACTATCCGGACGTCGCCGTCGATC
The DNA here is from genome assembly GCF_056400825.1 of Allobosea sp. P4_H5. Taxonomy (NCBI): domain Bacteria; kingdom Pseudomonadati; phylum Pseudomonadota; class Alphaproteobacteria; order Hyphomicrobiales; family Alloboseaceae; genus Allobosea; species Allobosea sp. P4_H5. Next base: position 136,616 of record NZ_JBFUKM010000004.1, read on the forward strand.
AGTACCATATCGATATCCTGACCGCGCATTTCGTGCTCAACCCCGACCGTTTCGACGTGGTCGTCGCCTCCAACCTGTTCGGCGACATCCTCTCCGATCTCGGCCCGGCCTGCACCGGCACGATCGGCATCGCCCCGTCGGGGAACATCAACCCGACCGGCGAATTCCCGTCCTTGTTCGAGCCCGTGCACGGCTCTGCCCCCGACATCGCCGGGCAGGGCATCGCCAACCCGGTCGGCCAGATCTGGTCGGGCGCGATGATGCTGGATCACCTCGGCGAGCACGAGGCAGCCAAGGCGATCGAGGCCGCGATCGAGCGCGCGCTCGGCGATGCCCGCACCCGCACGCGCGATCTCGGCGGTAGCCTAAAGACTGAGGCTGCCGGCAAGGCGATCGAGCAGGCGCTGGGTTGACGACGACGCTGGCGCTGACCACAAGCGGTGGTCGGCGCCGAAAAGACGTAAGACTTAAGGAGGGGGGATAAGGTGCCCGATCTGACGTTTTCTCTGCTGGACCCGGCGCTCTGGGGCAAGCTCTTCGAGATCATCGCGCTCAACATCGTCCTGTCGGGTGACAATGCGGTGGTGATCGCGCTCGCCTGCCGGGCGCTCGCACCCGAGCAGCGCGCCAAGGGCATTGCGCTCGGTGCCGGCGTGGCGGTGCTGCTGCGCGTCGTCTTCACCGTGCTGATCGCCTCCCTCCTCAACATGCCGTTCCTGCACATCATCGGCGCGCTGCTGCTCGTCTGGATCGCGGTCAAGCTGATCATCGAGGATGGCGAGAGCGACGAGAACGCTGTCGCCGCCAGCAGCAAGCTCTGGAAGGCGGTGCAGACCGTCGCTATCGCCGACATCGTCATGAGCCTCGACAACGTGCTCGCCATCGCGGCCGTCGCCAAGGATTCGATCCCGCTGCTGGTCGGCGGCCTGATCATCTCGATCCCGCTGATCGTGCTCGGCGCCTCGCTGATCACCTCGCTCCTGACCCGCTTCCCGGTGCTGGTCTGGGCCGGCGCTGGCCTGCTCGGCTGGGTCGCGGGCGAAATGTTCGAGACCGACCCCTGGCTGATCGGCAAGCTCGGCGAGACGCTCGCTCATCAGCTCGAATACCCCGCCGCCATCCTCGGGGCCCTGCTCGTGCTCGGCCTCGGCTATTTCCTCAAGCATCGCCGGCCAGATCCGGCCCTCTGACACAGGGACTGACCGACCTATGGATTTCTCGTCATCGACCTTCTGGGTGTCGCTTCTCCAGATCATCTGGATCGACCTCCTGCTCTCGGGCGACAACGCGGTCGTCATCGCGCTCGCCTGCCGCTCGCTGCCTGAAAACCGGCGCACGCTCGGCATCTGGCTCGGCGCCGGCGCTGCCGTCGGCCTGCGCATCATCTTCGCGCTGGTCGTCAGCTATCTGCTGGCGGTGCCTTTCCTCAAGGTGGTCGGTGGCGTCCTGCTGTTCTGGATCGCGATCAAGCTCGCCATGGGCGAGGAGGAAGCTCATAGCGACATCGAAGCCAGCGACAATCTTTGGCGCGCCGTCCGCACCATCGCCATCGCCGATGCGGTGATGAGTCTCGACAACGTCGTCGCCATCGCGGCTGCGTCGCGCGGCCATGCCGAGCTCTTCATCTTCGGCCTGCTGCTGACGATCCCGCTGATCATCATGGGCGCCCAGCTCCTGACCAAGATCATCGAACGCTATCCCATTATCGTCTGGCTCGGCGCAGCCCTGCTCGGCTGGATCGCAGCGGAGATGATCCTCGGCGATGCGGCTGTGCTGCGCTGGCTGATGACGGTGGTCCCGAGTTGGGTCGTCACCGTGCCGCTCGACGTCAATCCGGTCGGGCTTGCGCCTGCGAGCATGCCGCACTACGCGGCCGCCGTTCTTGGCGCGCTGTTCGTCGTCGTCGTCGGTTATGCGCTGAAGAAGAAGCCGGTCGACCAGCCGGGCTGAAAAATCAGGCTTGATCGAGAACAATGAATGCGGCGGCCATGCTCTCATGGCCGCCGTTTTTCGTGAGCCGGATGAAACCGCTTGCGGTGCGGTCGTTCTGCTCGTCAGTCACGGCGAAACGCTCGGCGCCATCGAGGCGGACTGCGAAGCTCTCGGGGGCACGGGAAAAGCCGGTGCCGAGTGCCTTCACATAGGCTTCCTTGGCGCTCCAGAGCTGGGCGAAGGCCAGCGGCCGGGCAGGGGCGGGCAAGCCCTGCAGCCAGCGCCGCTCTTGCGGATGCAGCGCGGCGAGCGGCGGCTCGCTTGCGAGTACGACCTGTTCGACATCCACACCGACTGGCCGATGCGCCAGCGCGATCGCGACGAGACCTGCACGCGTCGCGAGCGACAGGTGCAGGCCTGAGGCGCGTGGACGAAGGATCAGCGGGCGTCCTGCTGGCTCATGCCCGATCTCGACAGCATCGTCCTGTAGACCGAACTGGCGCGCCAACATCTCGCGGGCGAGCGAGCGCCGCAACCGCGAACGCTCCGGCAGGTTCGTCGGCTGTGCCTGTGTCGCAATCAGCCAGGCCGCGGGCAGGGTAGGGGCGATCTGATCGATGGAGGAGAGCCAGAGCATGTCGCGCTTCTAGTGCAGCGTGCGCCCGCGCGGAAGGCGATCGTCCGACCCGCCCTGCGCCACGCTCATGGAGGCCCGGAGCTTGCAGGGCGTTGACGCAACACGGGGAAACCGGTTCGAGGACAGATGCCTTCCGACGACAATTCCGAGCCGCAACCTGCGGCCCAGCTCACCCTGGCCGGCATGCGGCTCGGCCTGCGCCGCGTCTCCGTGCTGATGCCGGGCGTTGTCGTCTTCGCCGTCGCCTTCGGCGCTGCCGCCTCGGCCAAGGGGCTCAGCCTGTTCGAGGCGGTGCTGATGAGCGCGCTGGTCTATGCCGGCGTCTCGCAGCTCGTGGCGATGGAGCTCTGGCGGCCAGAATGGACCTGGGGCGCGATCGTCGCACTCGCCTTCGTGACCGCGACGGTCAACGCCCGCACCATCCTGCAGGCGGCGTCGCTGCAACCCTGGTTCTCGCGCTATCCCTGGTTCGTGACAGCCTTCCAGCTCTCCTTCTTCACCGATGCGAACTGGCTGGTCGGCACGCGCTATCATAGCGAGGGCGGACGTGACGTCGGTGTCGTGCTTGGCGCCGGCCTTGCGCTTTGGGTCCTCTGGGTCGCCATGACGGTCCCTGGCTACCTGCTCGGCACGCTCGTCGCCGATCCCCGCAAATACGGGATCGACATGGTGATGCCGATCTTTTTCGCGGCGATGATTGTGCCGCTCTGGCGTGGCAAGCGCGCGATGCTGCCCTGGATCATCGCCGGCATCGTCGCGCTGGTCACTGCGCGGCTGGTCGACGGCTATGCCTTCATCATCGTCGGCGCGCTCTCCGGCGCCGTGGCGGGAGCCTTGCTCGATGACCCTGCCTGAACCCGGAAACTGGGGCCCCTATCTCGCCATCCTCGGCATGGCGCTGGCGACCTATCTCTGCCGCATCTCCGGCGTCGTCCTGATGAGCTTCATACCGCTGACGCCACGGGTGCGGCGCGGGCTTGCCGCCCTGCCGGGCTCGATCGTGGTCGCGACCGTCCTGCCGCTGATCGAGCGGCTCGGCCTTGCCGCCGGACTCGCTTTGCTGGCGGCGATCGCCAGCATGGTGATCAGGCGCAGCGAATTGCTGGCGCTCGTGACAGGCATGGTGGTCGTCTCGCTGATGCGGGCAGCGGGCTTTTGAGGCCTGGGCGCGATCGCGCAGGCCTGTGAGCGAAGCTGCGCCTGCCGCCGCGATCCATCACCGGCTACGATCGCATCCATCACAGCAATCGTTCGTCGGCATGCGGCCGACATGTTGACGTCGTCCTGCCTGCGGCAGACGGTGCCGGCCAGAAACTCTCACCGATCGGAGCGCATGATGGCCTGGTATTCGCAGACATGGACCTGGTTCGACGGTGAGTGGCGCGAGGGGAACCCCGGCATCATGGGCCCGCGCACCCATGCCGCCTGGCAGGCCTCCCAAGTCTTCGACGGTGCCCGCCATTTCGACGGCGTCTCGCCCGATCTCGACCGGCATGCTGCGCGCGTGAATCGCTCCGCTCTCGCGCTCGGCCTGAAGCCGACCATGTCGGCCGAGGAGATCGTCGCCAAGGCCGCCGAGGGTGTGAAGAAATTCACCGGCGGTACCGCGCTCTACATCAAGCCGATGTACTGGGCCGAGGCCGACGGCCCGTCGACCATCATCGGCGACCCCGAGTCGACCCAGTTCGCGCTCTGCCTGTTCGAGGCGCAGATGGGCGATCCCGGCAAGGGCTTCTCGGTGACCAAGGGCGCGTTCCGCCGCCCGACCCTGGAGAACGCGCCGACCGACGCCAAGGCCGGCTGCCTCTATCCCAACAATGCCCGCGTCCTGCGCGAGGCAAAGGGCAGGGGCTTCGACAATGCGCTGGTACTCGACATGCTCGGTAATGTCGCCGAGACCGGCACCTCCAACATCTTCCTTGCCAAGGACGGCGTGGTGAAGACACCGGCCCCGAACGGCACCTTCCTCAACGGCATCACCCGCCAGCGCACCATCGGCCTCTTGCGCCAGGCCGGCGTCACCGTCGAGGAGACGACGCTGCGCTATGAGGATTTCGAGCAGTCCGACGAGATCTTCTCGACCGGCAACTACTCGAAGGTGATCCCGATCTACAAGATCGACGATCGCCAGCTCCAACCCGGCCCGATGTTCCGCAAGGCCCGCGAGCTCTACATGGACTTCGCTCACAGCAAGGGCGCCTGAGGCCAGATGGCCCGGCTTGCCACCCGCCTGACCGAGCGCCTGGGGATCGAGCACCCGATCCTGTCGGCGCCGATGGCTCTGGCGGGCGGCGGGGCACTGGCCGCCGCCGTGACCCGCGCCGGCGGCCTCGGCCTGATCGGCGGCGGCTATGGCGACAGCGGCTGGCTCACGACGCAATACGCCGCTGCCGGCAACACCCGCACCGGCTGCGGCTTCATCACTTGGTCGCTGGCGAAGCAGCCGCATCTCCTCGGCGAGGTGCTGGCGCATCGGCCGGCGGCGTTGATGCTCTCCTTCGGCGATCCCACGCCTTTCGCCGGCGAGGTTGCTGCGGCCGGTGTACCGCTGATCTGCCAGTGCCAGAGCCTGGCCCATGTTCGCACTGCACTCGAGGCGGGCGCGGCGATCATCGTCGCACAGGGCGCCGAGGCCGGCGGCCATGGCCATCGCCGCGGCACCTTGCCGTTCGTGCCGGAGGTCGCCGACCTCTTGGCGCGTGAGAGCCCGGACACGCTGCTGCTCGCGGCCGGCGGCATCGCCGATGGACGTGGCCTTGCCGCGGCGCTGATGCTCGGCGCCGACGGCGTGCTGGTCGGCACCCGCTTCTGGGCGAGCCGCGAGGCGCTGGTCCACCCCAACCATCACGCGGCGGCGCTGGCGGCGACAGGCGACCAGACGGTGCGGTCGGCGCTGCCCGACATCGCCCGCCGGCTCGACTGGCCGAAGCCCTTCGATATCCGCGTCAGCGACAACGCCTTCATCGCGACATGGCGCGGGCGCGAGGCCGATCTGCGCGCTGCGATCGAAGCGGAGGCGCCGGCCTATCGCGAGGCCTTCATGGCCGGCGATCCCGACAAGGCGGCAGTGGTCTTCGGCGAGGCTGCCGGGCTGATCTCGGACATCCCGTCGGCGGGCGAGATCGTCGCGCGCATGATCGACGAGGCGGCCGGCCAACTGAAAGCTGGCGCGAGACTGATCGCAGGCTGAATTAGCGCAGCAGTCGCCACAGCCCGGCCGACCTCAGGCCACCGAGCGCCACCACGCCATAGATGCCGGTAGCCACCAGGCTGAGGATGGCGAGGGCAATCAGCCGCGGTTCGTAAGGGAACCGGATCAGCAGCCCATAAAGCGGTTCGGCCAGCAAACGGGCGACCAGCGCGGCAAAGCCGGCAGCGACGCCGACGATCACGATCAGCAGCGGCAAAGCGCGATCGGGATTGGTCCAGCCGCGCTTCAGCGCGAGGCCATAGAGCGCGCCGAGATTGATCCAGGCGCCGACGGCGGTAGAGAGGGCGAGGCCGGGCGCGCCATGGCTCCTCCAGAGCAGCAGCTTCAGCCCGACATTGGCGGCGATGGCCGCGAGCGAGACCAGCATCGGCGTCGTCGTGTCGCCGCGTGCCTGGAAGCTCGAGACCTGCGCGCGGATCAGCACGATCGCCGGCAGGCCGATGGCATAGGCGAACAGCACGGCGCCCGCCGCCTGCGTCGCCGCATCGTCGAAACGGCCGCGCTCGAACAGCGCCGCGACGATCAGCTCGGGAATGGCGAGGAAGGCGGCGGCGAAGGGGGCTGCGGCGACGAGGGTGAGCGCGATCGCGCGGTTCTGCGCCGCCTCCGCTTTGGCTTCGTTGCCGTTGGCGATGGCGCGGCTCATCGTCGGCAGCAGCACGGTGCCGACGCCGATCGCGATCACGCCGAGCGGCAATTGATAGAGGCGCTCGGCATAGTACAGCGCCGAATAGGCGCCGGCCGGCAGCAGCGACGCGATGATCGTGTCGGCGAAGAGGGCGATCTGCACGCCGGCCGAGCCGATCACCGCCGGTCCGAAGGCCTTGAAGAAGCCCCTGACCTCACCATCGAGGCGCGGCCGGGTCAGCGCCGCCGAGACACCTGCCTGCCGCGCCGCGATCCAGAGCAGCAGCCATTCCAGCACGCCGGCGACGGCGACGCCCCAGGCGGCGGCATGGGCCGCGCTCGGGAACAGGAAGGCGACGAAGAGCGCCCCGATCAGGCAGATATTCAGCAGGATCGGCGCGGCCGCCGCCGCCGCGAAGCGATCGACGGCGTTGAGATTGGCCGAGAGCAGCGTCACCAGCGTGACGAAGAGAAGGTAGGGGAAGGTGATCCGCGTCAGCGTCACCGCAAGGTCGAAGCGCACGGGATCGCCAGCGAAGCCAGGCGCCAGCAGCCGGACCAGCTCCGGCATGAACGGGATGGCGAGCCCCGCCAGGACGATCTGGACGATGAGGTTGAGCGAGAAGACGCGGTTCGAGAATTGTGCCGCGGCGGCTTCGCCAGACTGCTCGCGGATGCGGCTATAGGCCGGGATGTAGGCCTGGTTGAAGGCGCCTTCGCCGAAAATGGCGCGGAAATGATTCGGCAGGCGCAAGGCCACCGAGAAGGCGTCCATCAGCCCGCTCACGCCGAGCGTCGCCGCGAGCACGGTGTCGCGGAGGAAACCGGACAGCCGCGAGAGCAGCGTGAAGCCGCTGACGGAGAGGATCTTTCTCAGCATCGCGCCACTCGGGCCCGCCACGGTCGGCAGTCCCCTTTGCAGGTAGCCGCATAGCTGCGTCGCGGGAGATGGTCCAGCACCGGGCTCGCTATGGCGCCTACCCGATCCCGGGCGGCAGCACATTGCCGCGCGGATGGGCGTTGTCGTGCTTGTCGAATCCGACCCGCTCGCCGACCAGATAGAGCGGCCGGCGCTTCACCTCGGCGAAGATGCGCCCGACATATTCGCCGATCATCCCGAGCGAGATCAGCTGGATGCCGGAGAAGAACATGATCGAGACGATCAGCGAGGGAAAGCCCGGCAGGTCGGTACCGAAGAGCAGCGTCCGGACCATGAAATACAGGCCGGTCAGGGTCGCGACGATAGCGATCAGCACGCCGAGCCAGGTCGCAATCTTCAGCGGCACGGTCGAGAATGAGGAGATTCCATCGAAGGCGAAGCTGAACAGCTTGCGGAAGCGGAACTTGCTCTCGCCGTGGGCACGGTCGGCGACCGCGAAGGGCACGCCGGTCGCCGGGAAGCCGACCCAGGCATAGAGGCCCTTCGAGAAGCGCGCCCGTTCGGGCAGAGCCCGCAGCGCCTCGACCACGCGCCGGTCGAGCAGTCGGAAGTCGCCGGCCCCTTCCGGCAATTCGGTCTCGCCGAAGCTGGCGAAGAGCTTGTAGAAGGCCTTGGCGAAATTGCGCTTCAGCGGGCTCTCGCCTTCGCGGTCGGTGCGCTGGCCGTAGACATTGAGGAAACCCTCGCGCCATTTCGCCAGGAAGGCGGGGATCACCTCCGGCGGATGCTGCAGGTCGGCATCCATGATCACCACGGCGTCGCCATTGGCATGGTCGAGCCCGGCGGCGATCGCGACCTCCTTGCCGAAATTGCGGCTGAAGGAGATGGCATGGATCCGGCTGTCCTGCGCGTTGAGGGCCCGTAGCGCCGCCAGCGTGCCGTCGCGGCTGCCATCGTCGACGCAGACGATCTCCCAGGCGGCGGCGTGGGCGTCGAGGATCGGCTCGAGCCGTGCGATCAGCGGCGCGAGATTGTCGGCCTCGTTGTAGACCGGCACCACGATCGAGAGCTCCGGCCGCGGAGCGAGGGCCGGCATCGTGGTGGAGGCGGAGCTGGGCGCAATCGCGGACAAGGCTTTCAGGACCTTCGTTGCTCGGCTAGGGCTGTGGAACCAACCGCAGGCTCCATATACCAGCGCTGATGAATAGGGGGTAACAGCCGGCATGACCCGCAGCTTCGTGCTCTGCGCCGATGATTTCGCCATGACCGAGGGCGTCAGCCGCTCGATCCTGGAGCTGCTCGCCGCCGGCAGGCTCTCGGCCACCGGGGCTATGACCAACCGGCCGCACTGGCCGCGCCTCGCCGGCGAGCTTGCAGCCTTCTCCGGCCGAGCCGATCTCGGCCTTCACCTCAACCTGACCTGCGCTGCCCCGCTCTCGGCCATGCCGACTGTCGCGCCATCGGGCACCCTGCCGAGGCTCGGCGGGCTCGCGCCGCTGGCGCTGCGCTCCGGCGCGGCGCGTGCCGAGATTGCGGCCGAGATCGCCCGCCAGCTCGACGCCTTCGAGCAGCATCTCGGCCGGGCGCCTGATTTCGTCGACGGCCACCAGCATGTCCATGTCCTGCCCGGTGTCCGCCATCAGGTGCTCGATGCGCTGGCGGCCCGCTATCCCGCCGGCTCGGTCTATCTGCGTGATCCCTCCGATTCGATCGCGGCGATCCGGGCCCGCGGCATCGCTGTCGGCAAGGCGCTGACCGTCGCCGGGCTCGCCATGGGACTGCGCCGGTCCGCAGTCCGACGTGGCATCCCGACCAATCGCGGCTTCTCCGGTTTCTCGCCTTTCGATCCCGAGCGCGATTTCGCTGACGATCTCGAGGCCTTCCTCGTTCAGCCGGGGCCGGCGCATCTGGTGATGTGCCATCCCGGCCATGTCGACGACGAGCTCGTCGCGCTCGACCCTGTCGTCGCGACGCGCCCGCTCGAGCATGCGGCGCTGATGGCGTTCGCGCCGCCGGGGCTGCGGATCGGTCGTTTCACCGACTCTGGCCGGCGTTGATCCTGTCGGGTCGCGTGCAGGATCGCCGCACGCAATCGAAAATTTACCCCATTCGTTCACCCTGCGGAGTGACGGTCCCGACAGCCTGGGGATGTCGGTGTCTGGAGTTCGCGGAAGATGAGCGTGATGGCCTGGTTTCAATCGCGGGCGCCGCGATCGCATGTGGCCGCGCCGCAGCTCGGCCAGGTCGAGAGGGTGATGCGCTCGCTCAGCAGCCAGATCGCCGGGGCTGCGGTCGCCATCGTCGCCGTCGCGATCGTCTTTGTCGTCATCGCTGCCTCCCGCTACAACGAAGCCAAGACGCGCGGCGATCTCGAGCAGAAGATGATGTCGCTGACAGCGATGATCGTCCATGCCTCTCCGCCGCTGATCCTGGCGCGCGACACCGTCACCTTGACCTACATCCTGGAATCGCTGAAGCGCGATCCCGATTTCGACGCGGGTTTCGTCGCCGATGACCTCGTCGCGCTCGCCTCTGCTGGCCGCAATGACGAGGCGCGGCTGTCGCTGACTCCGAACAAGCTCGGCCGGGAGCTCGGGCGCGAAGCCTGGGACCTGCTCGCCGAGAAGGACACCCTGCGGCTCGAGGACAAGACCTATGTGACGCAGCTGCTCTCGGTGAAGGTCGGCGGCTTCAAGAAGCAGATCGGCTACGTTGCCTTGCGCTTCGACAAGACCCGGCTCGTCGCCCGCTCGGCCTGGGAGCAGTTCCTGACGATCGGGATCGGCATCGCCCTGCTCGTCGTGCTCGGGCCGCTGCTCTGGATCTCGCTGTCGCGGACCATGCGGCCGCTGAAGAGCATGACCCGCGCGATCGTCGGCATCTCCGACGGCAAGCTCGACACGCCGATCGACGCGGTTGGCCGCCAGGACGAGATCGGGGCGATCGCCAGGGCGCTCGGCGTGCTCAAGCTGCGCCTCGCCGAGCGGGCGAGCCTGCAGCAGCAGCAATTGACGACCGAGGCGGATCGCCATCGCCACCAGAAGCATGTCGAGGAGGCCATCGCATTGTTCCGCGGCGAGGTCGGGGTCGCGCTCGAGGCCTTCAAGAGCAATGCCGACCGGATGGGCGAGGCTTCGGACGGCCTGGCGCGGGTCGCGGCGGAGTCGTCTGAGCGCGCCGCTCGCGCCGCCCAGAATTCGCACGGCGCGTCGGCCAATGTCGAGAACGCCGCCCAGGCGGCCGAGGAAATGGGCGCAGCGATCCGCGAGGTCGAGTTCCAGATCCGCCGCGTCCGCACCGAGATCGTCGAGGCGGCCTCCGCCTCCCGCGACACGGCGGGCTCGGTCCAGGCGCTGGACGAGACGGCGCGGGCGATCGGCGAAGTCGTCAACCTCATCCGCGATATCGCCGCACAGACCAATCTCCTGGCGCTCAATGCGACGATCGAGGCGGCGCGCGCCGGCGAGGCTGGTCGCGGCTTCGCGGTGGTCGCGGCAGAGGTTAAGAGCCTGGCCTCCCAGACCGCCGACGCCACCGACCGGATCGTTAGCCAGGTCGGGGCGATCCAGGGCGCGACCACCGAGGTCGTCGACGCGATCCAGAATATCGCCACCCGCATGGGCGCGATCGAGAGCTTCGCCAATTCGGTCGCGACCTCGATCGAGCAGCAGGCGATCGCCACCGGCGAGATCGCCAGCGGTGTCGCGATGGCGAGCACCTCGGCCCTCTCCGTGTCGAGTGATCTCAGCGTGCTGGCCGACAGCGTCGAGGAGACCGGCCGGTCTGCCGAGCAGGTCCGCCAGGCCGCCGGCGAGGTCTCGGCCCAGGCGATGCGGCTCGATTCGACAGTCGACCAGTTCCTCAAGCGCGTCGCAGCTTGAGCGTTGGCCAAACGAAACGGGGCCCCACAGGGCCCCGTCCGTCTTCATTGATCGAATGTGACGATCAGGCCTTGGCGCCGTCATAGAGCTCGGCGACGTAGTCCCAGTTCACCAGGCTCTCCAGGAAAGCCTTGAGATAGTCGGGGCGGCGATTGCGGTAGTCGATGTAGTAGGAGTGCTCCCAGACGTCGACGCCGAGGATCGGCGTGCCGCCATGGACCAGCGGGCTCTCGCCGTTCGGAGTCTTGCTGACGGCGAGCTTGCCGCCCTTGACCTCGAGCCAGGCCCAGCCCGAGCCGAACTGGCCGACGCCGGCGGCGACGAAGTCTTCCTTGAACTTGTCGACCGAGCCGAAGGAATCGGTGATCGCCTTCTCAAGCGCACCCGGCAGCTTGCCGCCACCATTGGGCTTCATCCACTTCCAGAAATGGAGGTGGTTGTAGTGCTGGCCGGCATTGTTGAACACGGCCGGGTTCTTGCCATAGGAGCCCTTGACGATCTCCTCGAGCGACTTGCCCTCGAATTCGGTGCCCTTGATCGCGTTGTTGCCGTTGTTGACGTAGGCGAGGTGGTGCTTGTCGTGGTGGTACTCCAGCGTCTCCTTCGACATAAAGGGCTGGAGGGCGTCATGCGCATAGGGAAGATCGGGCAGGGTAAAGGACATGGGGCCTCTCCTTGGGCTGTCGAAATCGCGACGTGAGAATGGCTGCAATGACGCAACGCATGGGCAATGTACGCCCGGCGGAACACCCCGCCATTCGCCTGTTAGTTAAGCCGCCCGGTTCGCAGCGGCAACCGCCAGAGCCCGAGAATTCCGGCACAGCCGGCCTGCGTTCCGTTGGAAGGGCCGGTGCAGGCCGTTTGGTTGGCAATACCGGATGGTATCGATAGGTTAACCGCCGAGGCGGCAAGCTGTCGCAGCTCGTCTCGCCCCAAAGGAGCAAGCGTTGGTCAGGCTTTTCGTGGTTCTCGGGTTCGCCCTGCTGGCGGGCGGTGCCTATGCCATCGTCGATGGTTGGCCATATCGCGTCCTGGAGCGTGGCTTCACTGAGGTCATCCTCGGAGGACTGTCGATGGTCGCCGGCTTGATCCTGCTCGCGCTCGCGGCGGTTCTCGCCGAGGTCCGCCGTCTCAAGGGGCTGGTCAGCGGCGCCATGGCAGCGGTGGCACTGTCCGAGCCGCGTGTCGTCGAGCATCCGGTGCCGGCTACCGCGCCTTCGCCTCCGGAGCCCGTGCTCGAGAAGGCGCCGGCGTCCGACGCCGGGTCTGTCGGCATCGCGGCCACGCTGGCGGCTGGAGCTGGTGCTGCTGCAGTGGTCGGTGCACTGGCCAGCCTCGGCAAGGCTGAGGATAAGCCTGACGAGAAGCAGGCAGTCGAGGCGGCGGACGAAGCCGACAAGGCAGAGGGCGACGAAGGGGCCCGTTCCGATCGCGCCGAACTGCCCTCGACTGTTGTCGCCGAACCATCCCAGGCGCCCGTCGCCACGGCCGGCGACATCGATGACTGGCTGCTACCTCCGGTCTCGCCGGTGCTCGATATCGCCCCCGCGGGTGTTCGCCCGGACGAGCGAGACGAGAGCAGTGAGGCGAACGGGAAGGCCGAGGACGCGCAGGACAAGCCGAAGCACCTGGACACCGCCGATATCGACGAGGCCTCGCACCCGACTGACGAGAAAGTCGATGGCATCGCCGAACCTGACGCCGCGGTGGATGAGCCCGAAGCCGGGCAGGACGAGCATGAGCGCGACGATGCCTCCAAGCTGCAGGCCGTGCCTGCGACGAGCTCTGAGGAGCAGCTGTGGTGGCCGCGCATCGATCACTCCGCGCGGTCGGAACCGTCTTCATCTGTCGACGACGAATTCAACGCGCTGCGCGATCAGCTCGCCGGGGTTGTCAATGCGCCGGAGGTCGAGCCGCCGCGGCGCGACCGTGATAACGTCGATACAGCCGAGAGCTGGATAGCGCCGCGGCCCTGGCCGCCGGTGACGCAGCCGCGCGATCCCGGTGCCCTGAGCGAGGTCGAGGCCGAGGCTGCCGACAAGGTGCCGCCGGAGGAGGTGAAGGTCGAGCCCGCTCCCCTGGTGAACGAGCCTTCGCTACCCGAACCAGATTCGGAGCTGGCCGCCGAGCCGGCCTTCGCAACGGTGGACGAGTCGCCTGTCGAGAAAGCCGAGCCATCAGCAGCCGATGCCAAGGCAGCAGAAGCCCAGGTAGCCGAAGCCAAGCCGGACGACGCCAAGCCGAACGAAGAGCCTGCGGCGTCCAACGAGGGCGTGATCGGTGCCTATCAGGTCGGCGAGACGCAGTTCACCATGTTCGCCGACGGCTCGATCCATGCCCGCACGCCGGATGGCGACTATGTCTTTGCCTCGATGGACGAGTTGAAGACCTATCTCGCCAGCGAGAAGGACAAGCTCGGCGCCTAGAGCACTGGACCGAAAAGTGGAATCCACGTTTCGGTCCAATCTGATGCTCAGACAAGGAGCCGGATCGCCACTTTGCGTCCGATCGCACGCATCGCGATCTAGCTGACGCCCTCCGCCTCATCGGTCTTGCTCCAGCCGCCACCTGCCGCCGTGATGGCGAAGGCATAGGCAAGGGCGGTCTCCTTCAGCGAGTCGAAGCGCCCGGCCGCCCCGGCATGGCCAGCGTCCATATTGGTGTGCAGCATGATCGGGCCGCCGCCGGTCATGGTGGCGCGCAGGCGCGCCACCCATTTCGCCGGCTCCCAATAGGTCACGCGCGGATCGGCGAGACCGCCCGTCGCCAGGATCGGCGGATAGGCCTGCGCCTTGACATTGTCATAGGGCGAATAGCCCAGGATCGTCCGGAAGGCGGCGAGGTCCCGGATCGGGTCGCCCCATTCCGGCCATTCCATCGGGGTCAGCGGCAAGCTCTCGTCGAGGATGGTGTTGAGCACGTCGACGAACGGCACCTCGGCGATGATGCCGGCGAACAGCTCCGGCGCGAGATTGGCGACTGCGCCCATCAGCATGCCACCGGCGCTGCCGCCCTCGGCGATGATGCGGCCGCGGCTGGTGAAGCCCTCGGCTGCGAGCATTTCGCCAGCAGCGATGAAGTCTGTGAAGCTGTTGGGCTTGTTTTGGCGCTTGCCGTCGAGATACCAGCCCCAGCCCTTGTCGGTGCCGCCGCGGATATGGGCGATCGCATAGACAAAGCCGCGGTCGACCAGGCTGAGGGGCCGGGTCCGGAACGAGGCCGACATCGCCGCGCCATAGGAGCCGTAGCCGTAGAGCAGACAGGGCGCCGAGCCGTCCAGCGTCAGGTCGCGCCGATGCAGCACGGAGACCGGCACCCTGGCGCCGTCCTTGGCCGTCGCGAAGATGCGGCGCACGACATAGGCCTCGGCATCGTGGCCGGACGGCACCTCCTGGCGCTTCACCAGAGTGCGCTCGCCGGTTGCGAGGTCGTAGTCATAGGTCTCGGCCGGCCGTGCCATCGAGGCGTAGATGAAGCGCAAGGTGTTGGTGTCGAACTCGTAGCCGGCATCGACGCCGAGCCCATAGGCCTCCTCGTCGAAGGCGATGCTGCTTTCCGTTCCGCTCTTAAGGTCGCGGATGACGATGCGCGGCAGGCCCTCCTCGCGCTCCAGGCGGATCAGCCGGCCGGCGAGGCAGATATGGCTGAGGATGAGCCGGCCGCGCTTGTGCGGCACGAGATCGACCCAGTTGGACGGCGAAGGATCGCTGAGCGGCGCACGCACGATCTTGAAGTCTTCGGCGCCGTCGGCATTGGTCTGGATCAGCAACTCGTCGCCGTGATGCTCGACGCTATACTGGCGTCCCGCCAGTCGCGGGGCGACCAGCCTGGGCTTGCTCGCCTTGTCGGCAAGGTCGACCAGGCTCACCTCCGAGGTCTCGTGGTCGCTGCTGGAGATCAGCAGGAAGCGCCGCGACTGGGTCTGGTCGATATCGGCGAACAGGCCGGGATCGGTCTCCTCATAGAGCAGTTCGTCTTCGCTCTGCGGCGTGCCGAGCCGATGGCGCAACACACGTGTCGGGCGGTGGTCGTCATCGAGCGCGACATAGGCGAAGGCGCTGGAATCGGCCGCCCAGATCATCTCGCCGGAGGTATCGGCGATCGCGTCCGGCAGGTCCTTGCCGGTGGCGAGATCACGAACCCGGATCAGGAACAGTTCCGAACCGGCTTCGTCGGCGCTCCAAGCCAGCAGGCGATGGTCCGGGCTGTGCTCGGCGTCGCCGAGATCGAAGAACTCCTTGCCCTCGGCCAGCGCGTCAGCGTCGAGCATGACCTGTTCACGGCCGGGCTTGCCGCCTTCGTTCGCCTGTGGTTTGCGACAGATCAGCGGGTGCTCGCCGCCACGCCGATAGCGGCTGTAATAGAGGAACGGTCCGTCCGGCTGTGGCGGCTCGCTGTCGTCCTCCTTGATGCGCCCGCGCATCTCCTTGATCAATTCGCGCTGGAGTGCCTTCGTCGGCGCCATCAGTGTATCGCACCAGGCGTTCTCCGCTTCGATATGCTTGCGGATCTCGGCTGGCAGCGTATCGGGGTCGCGCAGCACATCGCGCCAGTTCTCGGCGCGCAGCCAGGCATAATCGTCGTTCAAGGTGACGCCATGGACGACGCGGCTCTGGGGGCGGACCGCGGCAATCGGCGGCGAGGCGACCTTGCCCTGGCTAGTCATGCTTGGTCTCCGGACTCGGTTTGATCATTTCCAAGGAGCGATCCATATAGGGATCGCTCTATCTCTGCGGTTGACGACAGGTAGAGGTGGGGGTGGACACTGACAAGGACAACCTTTTGGCGCAAATGCTGCAGCGCAAAGCGTCATGGTTACGATCTGCGCTTACAAAATAAGCAATAATATGTCTCAACGAATGTATTCGAATCCTTGTCAGGCCACTTGCGATATTGAACTGCATGGCTTAGACGAGTGCCGCTGGTCCGTTTTGCATGATTCTATTCCGGCGGAAATTCGACCGTTCGTCGGCGGCGATCAGGGAGGGCGCTTGCGCCTGGAAACAGAGCTGGGCGCAGTCACCGCTATGACCGGTCAATAAAACAATGGAGCAACGCCATCATGGCTGACCAAGACGGTTCCGATTTCATCGAGCTCACGGCAGATATCGTTTCCGCCTACGTGTCGAACAATTCTGTCCCGGCATCGGACTTGCCGTCGCTGATCAGCGACGTCCACGCCGCCCTCAATCGTGTTGTCGGCGGTGCCGCCCCGATTGTTCCGGTCGAGGCGCCGAAGCCTGCCATCGCGGTGAAGAAGTCGATCACGGCCGACTATCTGATCTGCCTGGAGGACGGAAAGAAGTTCAAGTCGCTCAAGCGTCATCTGCGCACGCAGTACAACATGTCGCCCGAGCAGTATCGCGAGAAGTGGGGCTTGCCGCCCGATTATCCGATGGTCGCGCCGAACTATGCCGAGGCGCGCTCGCAGCTTGCCAAGAAGATGGGTCTGGGCCAGCAGCGCCGCAAGCGCCGCTGAGGCACAGCAGACCAAGCTGCCTCATCGCTGAGGTCGTGAAGAAGCCGCCGGATTACCCGGCGGCTTTTTCTTTTGGGAGTTTGTGACCTGCGAGCCGGGCCGTCTCCGACCCAAAAATGTCAGGAGCCTGTCGGGATGGTCGACTTCGTGCTTGTGGTGAAGAATTATAGGAATATATACCTGTAAGCGTCGCAGTTGAATTCGGGGAGGCGATACCCGCAATGGAACATATCATGAACATTGTGATTGCCAAGCGGCCAGACATGATGCGGTGGAGCGCACCGGCGAGGTTGGTCGAAGCCGCCGTCTGCGGCGCGATGGGCCTGCCCGCCGGGGCGCTGCGGACCGGGCGCGGCCAGCGCCGGATCTCTTTCGCCCGCCAGCTCGCGATGTATCTGACCCATGTCGGCTTCGGTCTGACCTTGACGCAGGTCGGCGCCTGCTTCGAGCGTGACCGTACCACCGTGCGCCATGCCTGCGCCCTGGTGGAGGACCGGCGTGATCAGCCGGCCTTCGACCTCGCGGTATCAGCGCTCGAGACCGGTCTGGCGCACCTCGCCTTCGGCCTGCAGCTGGGTTTCGCCTCGGAGGCTGCATGATGAGCGCTGACGATCGCAACCAGTCGCCATCCCGCCTGCTGCGGCATCTGAGCGAGCCCGGCGCCTATGGCGTCGACTCCCCGCTCGGCTGTGGCCGGATCGCGCTCTACCGCCGCGGCGCCGGCGGAACGACGCTCGGGGCCGGCTATGTCGAGGCCGCCGAGGCGCAGGCCCTGGTCGCGGCCGGCTTCGCCGGCTGGGTCACGGAAGCGGGCAAGCGGCGGTTGCGCCTTGCCGGCACGGAGCCCGATAGGCCGCGCGCGACCACGACGGTGATGGTGGACGGGGAAGCGCAGCAGGTCGTGCTGGACGAGCGCGAGAGCCCGCTGCTCTGGCTTCATCGCCGTCCCGGCAAGGATGGGGCGCCGCAGATCTCGGCAGCGGAGTTTGCGGCCGGCGAGCGCTTCCGTGCCGATCTGACCCTGGCGCAGATGCTGCCGCGGGTGACGGTCAACTGGGATGCGGCCCTTGCCGCCGGCACCCATGCCCCGGCGCGCGGGCCGGCCGACGCCTCCGATTCCAGTTTGGCGGCGCGCCAGCGCGTGCGCCTCGCCTGCAAGCGCCTCGGCCCCGAATTGTCGGGCCTGGCGATCGATGTCTGCGGTTTCCTCAAGGGGCTCGACCAGGTCGAGCGCGAGCGCAAATGGCCGGCGCGCTCTGCCAAGGTCGTACTCCGGCTGGCGCTGTCGGCGCTGGTCGAGCACTACGGGCTCGGCGCAAAGCAGGAACGACCGGCGAGCCATGCTCGGCGCGCGCCCGATGCGCGCCCGGTGATCCAGGCTCCGCCGGAACGCCGCGACTAAGAGCCTCTAACAAAACCTGGACCTATCTGGATGGGTCTTGGAGGAGCCGAATGCCAGGAGGAGCGCGCAGCCGATATCCTTCGATATCGGCAAGTCGATCCGACGCCGCAGGCGGCCCTCCAAGGCTCACCTTCGGCGCCGGGAATTCGCCCGCCCGCGGCGTCGCATCGCTTGCCGATACCAACGGTATCGGCTGCGCACCGCTCCTGGCGGATCGGACGAATTGCCGGCGTCCAGATAGGTCCAGGTTTTGTTAGAGGCTCTAAGCGAGCGCCGCGCGGGCGTCGTTCTTGATCCGCTCCATCATGGCGCGCACGCCGTTCGAGCGCTGCGGCGTCAAATGGGCAGCAAGGCCGAGGCGCTCATAGATCGCGAAGGCGTCGGTCGTCAGGATTTCCTGTGCCGTCTGGCCGGAATGGATGGCGATGGCGAGCGCGACCAGCCCCCGCACGATATGGGCGTCGCTGTCACCACGGAACGAGAGGCGCGTCGCCGCGCCGGGGCCGCCCTCGCTCTTGGTCTCGAGCCAGACCTGGCTGGCGCAGCCGCGCACCTTGTTGGCATCGTTGTGCGCTTCGTCGGGCAGGGGGGCGAGCGTGCGCCCGAGCTCGATCAGGTAGCGATAGCGATCGTCCCACTCGTCGAGCAGCTCGAAATTGGCGACGATCTCGTCGAGGCTCTCGCTCATGAATTCCGCTGTCGGCCTCCGGCTCACCCGCCGGCCCTGGGGCGGGGATGGCGAAGCTCTTCGGCCTGCCGCGCGGCGAGGTCAAGCCTTAGCGGTGTCGCGGCGACGTTTCGCTGCTGCGGGTCGCGGCGCTTGCGGCCAGGGCAAGCACCCGGGCCCGGGTCTCCGGCTCCAGTCCAGCCAGGACTTCCGCGGCTTCGCGTATGCTGGCAGCGCCTTGCAGTGCCGCCTTGGGATCGATCTTGGCGAGGATGGCGATCGCCGCCTTCGCATCGACCATGAGCGCATCGGGCTCGCTCTTCGTGCCGTACACGGGCGAGTTCAGCGCGATCACGCCGACGATCGCCATGCTGCGCAGAAGATAAGCCATCTTGGTCCCCATCCGGTTCCGGGCTCCCCAGCCCTCGGATGAGCGAACCATAGCGCCGGGGTCGAAAGATCAGGTGTCGGCGACAGCATCGATTTGAATCAAAGGCAGGGTATCGTCTTCAGCTTCCATTCACCTTGCCGCGAACAACAGCTTAGCCTCGGCAAGTGTGTGGCGACCTGTGCAATTTGTTGAAAAACAAAAGCTATTTCTGCCTTTGCCATAGAAGCGCCAGGTTTCCGGCTCCGTCGCTTTAAGCCCCGCTTAAACGGGAGCCGCGAGGATCGGCTCAACACGGCGAGGCGAAAGCGCCGACGACCGGCAGAGGTGCGCGTTTGCGGTTTTCCAGTTTGATGACGGCGGTGAGGGCGCAGGTCGCGGCGATGGTCCATCCATCGGCGCTGGCCGATTCGCTCGAGCGCATGCGTCATGAGCGCTTCATGCTGAGCAGGCTGGCCGCTTCGGTCGCGGCGCTCAGCCTGATGCCGGCCTATATCGCCTGGCGCGGCCGCATCGGCGCGCTCGAACTGCTCGTGCTCGTTGCCATGGCGATGCCGCTGCTGGCCGTGTTCCTCCTCTCTCGCACTGGCCGGCTCGATCTCGCGCATTGCCTGTCCGGCGCCGCCCTGACCTTGCTGGTCACCACGCTCGCCTGCCTGACCGGGGGCGCTGCCTCGCCGCTGCTGCTCTGGCTGGCCGCGGTCCCCGCCGAAGCGATGTTCTTCGGCTCCCGGCCCTATGTGGCGCGCGCCAGTGCGCTCGCGGTGATCGGTCTTGGCGTCGTCGTCGCCTTGCAGGGAACCGGGATGCTCGCGGAGCCGGCATCCTGGACCTGGCAGGCGATGCCCGTCTTCGCCGCCGTCGCGATCCTGCACGCGGCGCTGATCACGGTCGGTTTCCTCTATCGCCGCGACGACGAATTGCGTGAGCACCGGGCTTCCGATGCGCGGGCTCGGCTGATGCTCGAGCATGTCGGCGATCTCGTCACCTGGCATGATGCGGCCGGCGCCGTCGTCTTCGCCAACGAGGCTGCCCGCAACCTGACCGGAGCCGAGCCCGCGGGACTCTTCGGCCGCGGCCTGTTCGAGCGCGTCCACATTGCCGACAGGCCGCTTTTCCTGAAGGCGCTGAGCGATGCCGCTCATGGCAGTGGCCGGGCCAGCGCCTGCTTCCGTGTCCTCTTCGTCCCGGCGGGAGCCGATGGGCGCGCCAATGCGAGCCCGGTCGTCCGCTGGCTCGACCTCAGCGCCCGGCGCATCGAGCAGTCCGGCCCGCATGGCGCCGCCGCCGTCGTCTGCGTCAGCCGCGACGTCACCGACCGGCATGCGATCGACGAGGAGCGCGAGCGCAATCGCGTCGAAGCGGTCAAGTCGAGCGACGTCAAGGGCCAGTTCCTGGCGACGGTCAGCCATGAGCTGCGCACCCCGCTCAACGCCATCATCGGCTTTTCGGAGATGCTGAGCGGCGATCTCGCGGTTTCGTTCAGCCAGGCGCAGCGTCAGGAATACGCCAGGATCATCCATGATTCCGGGCAGCACTTGCTCGATGTGGTCAATACGCTGCTCGACGTCTCGAAGATCGAGAGCGGCGCGATGACGATCGAGCAGGATGCGCTCGATATGGCCGAGCTCGCCGAGGATTGCTGCAACGTCGTCGCGCTCAAGGCCGGCAGCGGCACGGTCGCGCTCGAACGCGTCGTTGGTCCGGACCTGCCGCAGCTGCTTGGCGACCGGCGCGCACTCAAGCAGGTGATGCTCAACCTGCTCTCGAACGCGATCAAGTTCACGCCGCCCGGTGGACGCGTCACGCTCGCTCTGGTGCGCGATGGTGGCATGATCGACCTCTCGGTTTCCGATACGGGCATCGGCATCGCCGCCACCGACCTGCCGCGGCTGGGTGATCCCTTCTTCCAGGCCAAATCGTCCTACGACCGCGCTCATGACGGCACCGGCCTCGGCCTCTCGGTGGTGCGCGGCCTTGTCGGCCTGCATGGCGGCACGCTCACCATCGAGAGCGCGCCGGGCATCGGCACCCGCGTCGGCGTGCGCCTGCCGATCGGCGGCGTCGCCGCCGCGAGCGAGCCGGCCCGCATCGCGACCTTCGCCCGCGCCCCGCGCCGCGGCCTCGACACCAAGCAACCCGTTCGTCTGACCGCCTGACCCGAGAGCTCAAGACCCATGTCAGCCACGCTTGCCGCCCGTGCCCGCTCCGATGCGACGCTGTCGATGCCTGTTCGCCGCCCGGCCGGCCGACGCGCCGCGCCGTCGATGCCGGCGCGGCTGCTGCGCTGGTTCGTCCGCCGTCCGGGCCGGGGCTTCATCGTGCTGCTGTTCGCGGCGGCGTCGGTGCTGATCGTCCTGAACGCGGTGTTGTTCCAGAAGGGCCGCCATCCCGCCCCGATGCTGTCGCCGCCTTCGCAATCGGCCGCGCGACCGGCAGAACAGCGCCGCGTCGAGACGCCGGTCGTCGCCGAGCCCGCACCCGCTCCGCAGGCGGTGATGCCGCCGGCGCGGCCCGGCACCCTGGCACCGGCCGCTCGTGACGCGGCGCCGCGCCCACCGGCACCGGTTGCGCCCGCCCAGCAGCGTCAGGCCCAGGCGGCGCCAGCCCCGGCACGTCCGGCTCCCGCTGCCCAGCCGGCGGCACGCGATCCGATCGCGGACCTGATCAACGGCGGTGACATCCGCCCGCCGGCAGACATCAAGGGCCAGCGGCGCTAGAGCATTTCCGAGCGAAGTGGCGGCCGGTTCGCGTGAAGAAAATGCGACAGAACAAGAAGACTGAGAATGTCCGCGCTTCGGAGAAGCGCGGACATTCTCAGTCCCGCGAGGGCCGGCCTTGCCACGCCTGACCAGCGATTTCTGGGTCTCGGCCTATCTGCGCCAGGCTGCGCATGACGGGCTCGTCGCGGTGCTGCGCCGACGCGGCGCGCGCGAAGCCGGCGCGATCTTCGTCAAGCTCGACCGATTGGACGGTACCGCGGCGCTCTATGGCCCGGCGCCGCAGGCGCTGGCGGACGAGGCCGGCGCGCGGCGCTTCCAGCTCGTGCTCGATGCCGATCCGCTTGCGATCGAGGATCGTGTCGAGCGCGAGGTCCGCTTCGACAGCGATCTCTGGCTGGTCGAGATCGAGAGCCGCGCTGGCGATGCGCGCCTCGACATCGTCGAAAGCTAGCGCTCAGTCAGCGCTGCCGCCGAGCCTGCGCCTGACCTCCTGAACGATGCCGCGAACCGGCGCCCGCTCGGCGCCAGGACGGGCCGAGGTGCCGCTGGGATCCATGGCTGGCTGCAAGACGCCGGAGCGGGCACTGCGCGGCGCGATCCCGCCGATCTGCTGGGCGAGCCGGCGAGCCACCGCCGGCTGCAGCGCCCGCATCAGCTCGACCAGCGCGAAGATGCGCTCGACCGAGCGGGCAGCATCGTCGCCGAGGCCGATCAGGAAGCGCGTTGCATCCTCAGGGGCTGCTCCGCAGCCGATCAGCGCCAAGGCCGCAAGCTGACGGGACGCATCGTTCGCCATCGCCGTCGCGAAGCGCGCATCGCCGCCGAAGGCGTCCGCCAGCGCAGTGAAGGCGTTGTGTCGGTCGGAGAGCGCCGTCGCGATCAGAGCGGAGAGCTGCTCGCCGGGGAGCATCGCCGGGCGTGGCGAAGGCGCCAGAGCCTCGTGGGCCGTGACGGCGTCGATCATGGCGAGACGCTTTTCCAGGCTCGCCTGCAGGAAGAGCGGCGTCAGCTCCGACGCGGGCAGATCCGCCCGTGCCAACAAGGCAGCGCCGAGAGCCGGCGTGCCCACCGCGCGCGGCAGCAGCAGGTCGAGCGCGGCATGGGGCAGCGATGTAGCCCCGTTCGCGACCAGTGCCGCATCGATCTCCGCGCTGTCGCAGCCGGCGAGTGCGATGCTGGCGCTATTGGTCAGGTCGCGCCGGCCGGCGAGGGCGGTCCTGGCCTCGTCATCGCCTTCGTCCGCGATCTCCTCGATCTCGGTCGTGCTGAGCGGCATGTCATGCTTGATCAGCGCGGCCAGCACCTCGCCTCCGCGGTCGCGCAAGGCAGCGAGCACCTCGCGCGGTGCATGCGGCCAGCTCGCGAGCTTGCGGGCGAGGATCGTCGCCGTCGCCTCGTCGACCACGGGAATCAGGGCCTTGGCCATGGCGCGGAAGGCGTCCATGTCCTCCGGAGAGGGGCTGGGCGTCGCCAGGAGCAGATCGGTCTTCACCCGCAGCGCGACCTGGCGCAGGTCGAGGCCGCCATCGCTGGCCAGCCTGGCGAGTTCGGCAAGGTCTGTGGCGATGCGGGACGGCATGGGCGATTCTCGTCGGCGAACTGCACTTTTGCGAAACTTATCCCCGATGCGTTAGCACGGCGTTAACCATGATGGCGCTTGATGATCTTGAGGATGGCTGGCGCGGTTTGTGCCAGCGGCTATCCGGCTTCCGCGTTATCGGCGAATTGGGCGCAGGCGCCAGCAAGGGAGGCGCATCATGGCAGACGTCATTCCTTTCGCGCCGCGCAGGCGCTCAGCCAGCCAGGGGACCGCAGCGGCGGGCCCGTTCGGCCAGATCCTGTTCTTCACCGGCGTGCGCTACGAGCGCCAGCACGAGCCGGCCACGAGCAAGCCGCCCCGGCGCCCGCGCCCTGCCGGCCGCGGTGAGCGCGAGACACGGCGCAGGCGTCCCGGGTGAAGGCTTTCGGATCACGATGATCTTGGATCGATCCAAAATCATCGCGATCCTCGTTTGAGAGTTCGAGTGGGATTCATGCGAAAAACCGGTTCCCACTTTTTCGTATCCCACTCGGTCGTCACGGCGGCGTTGTCCTGCCTTCTGCTCGCCGGCTGCTCGACCACGGGCGATCTCGGCCGGCCCCGCCCCAACATCCTCGCCGACAAGATCGCGCCGGCGATCGGCGACTGGAGTGCGCGCTTTCGCGGCGAGGCCTCATCCTGGTTCCACCTGACGGACGACGAGGAGCAGTTGCGGGCTCGCGCCTGGCGGCTCGTCCTGCCCGCGCATGAGCGCAGCCATTTCGACCGGGAGGTCTCGAAGCTTGCCCATGCCCGCATCCTGCCCGTCGAGGCGCAATCGAACGATGTCTCCGCTTATCACCGCGCTTTGACCTCGGGCTCCTTCGCCTCGCAGGCCTCGCGCTACAATCGCCTGGGCGAGGACGCCAATGGCGACCGGCTGCTGCTCGGCCAGTTCCGCGCCAACGCCTTGCGCGTCATCAATGCCGACCGCGCACGCCTGCGCGTCCTCGACGCTTCGCAGCAGGTGTCGCCCGAACAGCGCGATTCGGCCGCCCAGCGCGTCGCCGAGAACGAAGGGCTGATGCTCTGGGTTTGCGAGCGGGCGCGCTTCAGGCTGAAGAGCTATCGCTTCTCGCTCGACAATCTGGTTGTCGAAATGCCTTCGCGCGAGGCAATCCGGGCCGAGCGCGCCATCATGGGCATGGAGAGCGAGCTCGGCCCCGCCTGCAACCTGCCGCTGATCGGCGTCTTCGGCGGCAAGGGCGAGGGCGCGCCGCCGCGCGCTCCCGTCGTCTACAAGGGCTAGTGGCCGGTCGCCGGAGGCCTGCCCTTCGATTGGTCGAAGGCCTCGTCGTCCCGTGTTGCGAAAAATGGTTCCCATCTCCCGCACATTGGGTCTAGCCTGCCGATCATGAGCCGGCGATCGGTGGGGGATCGCATGTCAGTGACGCAAATCAGGTTCGCAGCTTCGGCCGCAGCGGAAGCGCCCTCCGATCCACCCGTCGATCATGGCCATCGCCATGAGGCCGGTGTCATCGCGTCGAGCGTCTACGCCCATGGCGTGCGCGTCGCCGACATTCCGGTCGAGGAAGCCGGAGAATGGTCCCGCAAGGACGGCCATGTCGTCTGGATCGGGCTGTTCGAGCCGGAGGCTGCACTGCTCAAATGCGTGCAGCAGCAGTTCAACCTGCATCCGCTCGCTGTCGAGGACGCGACCAACGCCCATCAGCGGCCGAAGCTCGAGCAATATGGCGACGCGCTCTTCGTCGTCGCCCGCACCGCCCAGATGGTCGACAAGCGCATCGCCTTCGGCGAGACGCACATCTTCATCGGCCGTGGCTATATCGTCAGCGTCCGGCACGGCGCCTCGACCTCGTACACGTCGGTCCGGCAGCATTGGGAGACCTGCCCGACCTCGCTGGCCAAGGGCGAGGACTTCATCCTCTACGCCATCCTCGATTTCATCGTCGACAATTACATGCCGGTGCTCGAGGCGATCCATGACGAGGTCGAGGAGATCGAGGACAAGATCCTCGCCAGGCCGATGGCGCGCAGCGACATCGAGCGGCTCTACATGCTCAGGCGCGACCTCTTGCGCCTGCGCAACGCGGTCGGCCCGCTCGTCGACGTCTGCCAGCGCCTGACCAATGGCAGCGTGCTGCAGGTTCGCCCGACGCTGGCGCCGATGTTCCGCGACGTGACCGACCATGTCCGCACCGTGCAGGAGAAGATCGACAGCCTGCGCGAGGTGCTCGCCTTCGCCTTCGAGGCGAGCCTGCTCGTCGGCCAGAGCCAGGAGAATTCCATCACCAAGCGGCTCGCCTCCTGGGCGGCCATTCTCGCGGTGCCGACGGCGGTCGCCGGCATCTACGGCATGAACTTCAAGAACATGCCGGAACTGGAGATGCATTACGGCTACTACATCGTCCTCGGCTTCATCGTCACTGCCTGCCTGACGCTCTTCTGGCGCTTCAAGCGCAATGGCTGGCTTTGATGGCGGCGATATCGCGCCCTTTCGATGGTCCGGCCAGACGACGCGCCGAGATGCGCGTCATTGACATCGGATACTGCAAGTTGAACCTTCTGGTTGTGATCGGCCGGCTACGCCGATAGGCGCGCCGGCGGGCACTGCATTGCTGACCTTGGCATGAGGGAGCGAGACAATGGCAGCCGCGGCGGAAACCAAGAAACGGCCACCGATCACCATGTACGTGCTGATCGGCATGATCCTCGGCGTCATCGTCGGCTATATGTGCAACACGAACTACCCTGACCCGAAGGTCGCCGGGCAGATCGCCGACAACATCAACATCATCACCACCGTGTTCCTGCGGCTGATCAAGATGATCATCGGCCCGCTGGTGCTCACGACCCTGATCGTCGGCATCGCCCATATGGGCGACACCTCCTCGATCGGCCGTGTCGGCATCAAGGCGCTGGGCTGGTTCATGGTCGCCTCGCTGATCTCGCTGGCGCTTGGGCTCATCCTGGCGAACCTTCTCCAGCCCGGTCACAATATCGGCCTGCCGCTGCCGGATGTCGGCGCTGCGACCAATCTCAAGACCTCCTCCTTCACGCTGAAGGATTTCATCACCCATCTGGTGCCGAAATCGGTCGCCGAGGCGCTCGCCACCAACGAGATCCTGCAGATCGTGGTGTTCTCGCTCTTCGCCGGCGTCGCGCTCGCCTCGATGGGCGAGACCGGCAAGGCCCTGACCGAGATGATCGATCAGATGGCCCATCTGATGCTGAAGATCACCGGCATGGTGATGTATTTCGCGCCGATCGCGGTGTTCGCCGCCGTCGCTTCGACCATCACCACCCAGGGGCTCAGCATCCTCGTCACCTTCGCCAAGTTCATGGGCTCGTTCTATCTCGGCCTGTTCGTGCTCTGGGGGCTGATGATCCTCGTCGGCTTCCTGATCCTGGGGCCGAGCGTTGCCAGGCTCGTCAGCCTGGTCAAGGAGCCGTTCCTGATCTCCTTCTCGACGGCGAGCTCGGAGGCGGCCTATCCGAAGATGCTGGAGGCGCTCGACCGCTTCGGCGTCAGCCGCAAGATCTCCAGCTTCATGCTGCCGATGGGCTATTCCTTCAACCTCGACGGCAGCATGATGTACTGCACCTTCGCCGTGCTGTTCATCGCCCAGGCCTACGGCATCGAATTGTCCTGGGGCACGCAGATCTCGATGATGCTGCTGCTCATGCTGACCTCGAAGGGCATGGCCGGCGTGCCGCGCGCCTCGCTGGTCGTCATCGCCGCGATCTTGAACCAGTACAACATCCCCGAAGCCGGGCTGCTGCTGATCATGGGCGTCGACCAGTTTCTCGACATGGGGCGCTCCGCCACCAACGCCGTCGGCAATTCGATCGCCGTGGCGAGCGTCGCCAAATGGGAGGGGCAGCTCGGCGAGCCGGTCGACGATCCGGCTGCCGCCGGAGCTTCGGCCGCTCTTGCCGGGCAGGCTGCCTGATCCGGAAGCCGCTCATCCCGGGGATTACGGGGCGGCCATGGCGGCCGCCCGAAAGGAGCGACGATGCGACGGCTCTTTGTCGGCCTGATCGCCGTGTTCGGGTGCCTCGTCGGGGCTGCGGCCTCGGCGCAGACCCAGTCGAATGCGCTCACCGGTACGCTGAAGAAGGCGCGCGATGCCGGGGCGGTGACCATCGGCTATCGCGAGGCCTCGTTCCCCTTCTCCTATCTCGACGCCAGGCGCGAGCCGATCGGCTATTCGATCGATCTCTGCCGGCTGATCGTCGATGCGATGAGCGACGAGCTCGGCCGCGAACTTCAGCTGAAATGGGTTCCGGTGACCTCGGCCTCGCGCTTCGACGCGCTCACCAAAGGCGAGATCGACCTCGAATGTGGTTCGACCACGCAGAATCGCGAGCGGCAGGCGATCGCAGCCTTCTCGCCGGTGACCTTCGTTGCCGGCACCAAGCTCATGGTCCGCAAGGATGCCGGCATCCGCTCCTTCCGCGATCTCAACGGGAAGACCGTGGTCGTGACCGCCGGCACCACCAATGAGAAGGCGATGAACGATCTTCAGGCGCGCTTCAAGACCGGCGCCACGATCGTCACCACGCCGGACCATGATCAGTCCTTCGCGCAGTTCATGGCCGGCAAGGCCGATGCCTATGCCGGCGACGACATCCTGCTCTACGGCATGATCGCGCGCGCCAAGGCCGAGGACAAGGTGATGGTCGTCGGCGATTTCCTCTCCTACGACCCCTACGGCATCATGTTCCGTCGCGACGATCCGGCGATGGCGGCCCTGGTCGACAGGATGTTCCGCAGCATCGCCGAAAGCCGCGAGCTCGAGCACAGCTATAATCGCTGGTTCATGCACAAGCTGCCGGGCGGCGAGCGCCTGCGCCTGCCGATGAGCGCGCAGCTCGAATCGCTCTTTGGAACGCTGAGCGCGAAGCCGGACTGAGCAATTCCAGCAAAAGTGCGTAGCGGTTTTGCGTCCGGAATTGCGTGAAACTAAAGACTAATCCGCCAGCCCGCAGGCGACGCCGGTCGCCTGTGCTTCCGCCTCGCTGCGGT
Organism: Allobosea sp. P4_H5; assembly: GCF_056400825.1. Taxonomy (NCBI): domain Bacteria; kingdom Pseudomonadati; phylum Pseudomonadota; class Alphaproteobacteria; order Hyphomicrobiales; family Alloboseaceae; genus Allobosea; species Allobosea sp. P4_H5. Next base: position 165,012 of record NZ_JBFUKM010000004.1, read on the forward strand.
CGAAGGCGCGGCGAACGACCACCCTGGCGACGACGAGCCCTTGCAGCGACGGCGAGACCACCCGGAGTTCCCGCGAGGTCTCGCCTTCCTCGTCATTGGCCAGACGCTCGTCGAGCTGCTCCTGCGTCATCACCACGAATTCGAGCACGCCGCGGATCGCAGCCCGATCTGTGATCGCATAGGCGACGCCGCCGCCGCGGCGATGGACGGTGAGGCCGAGCGGCAGGGAGCCGGTGCGCGCCACGACGCGCAAGGGCCCCGCCGAAAGATCGTAGCTGCACACCGCCGCGACGCTGTTGGGATCGCCGTCGAGGATGGCCGGCAAACCCGCAGGTGGCGGCGTCACCAGCTCGGCGCGGCCGTTGGCGCCGAGCGCGGCATAGACCGTGGCCGCGTCATGTGTGGCCAGGGCCGGGATGCGCAGTACGGTGACGATGTGGACGATGCCGGCGAGCAGCAGCCCGGCCAGGGTCAGCAGCGCGAACCGCAGGAGGCCGCTGCCCAGGCGCGCCAGAAAACGGCGCGGCGCGCCTGCGCAGGCGGGGAGGGGCGCCGCGGCCGGTACCATCAGGCTGTCGTCGATCGCGCTCACCGGCAATCGACCCTGGTGATGCGGGGCAGGGTGTCGGGCCTGAGCTCGCCGGCATGGCTCGAGATCGGCGTGTCGTAGAGGCGCAGGCGCAGCTGGAAGCGCCCTTCTGCCGGCAGGGGCAGCCAATTGCCGGTCTCGGGCGTCGTCGCCAGCACGATGCGCATGCCGCCGCGCTCGCCGCGCACGATCTCGGCGTCGGTGAAGCTCTCGCGCTCGATCGGCAGTTGCAGGTGCCGGCCCCTCGGGTCGGCGACGCCGAGCGACCAGCCGCGCGCCGGCGGTGTCGCTCCGCTGACAAGATAGCGGCAGCGCGCATCGAGCGCCTGCCCGCCGTCATCCTCTCCGGCGATCAGCTCCAGTCCCTCGCCGGCGCCGAGCGGCAAGTGCACGCCGCGCGCCAGATAGGCCCGCATATAGGGATCGATGTCGCGCGCGCCGCTTTTCGGCCAGCTCGTCCAGGCGCCGACCTGGGCGCGGCCGAACCAGGGCCGCTCCGCCACTGCATAGCGGGCGGAGACAAGGCCGAGGCCGGCCCCGAGCGCGATCACATAGGCCAGCGGGAGGACGCGCATGGAACGATCCGGGTCCGCATGATGGCAGTCAGCGTATGGCGGTGAGGCCGCGCGCGGCGTCGCGGGCCCCGACCTGGACGGAAGCCCGGGCCGTCCGGGGAACCTCGACCGCCTTGAACATCGCGCCGACCGAGGAGAGCACCTCGAAGGATTTGCGTGGCATATGACCGGCGCTGGCCCGTGCCGCGGCGGCAGGGTCGGTGGCCTTGGCCGCTGCTACCTTGGCGTCGCCCGGTTGCGGCGTCACCCCCGGGATCGGCTTCAGCTCGATGCCCTGATGCGCGAAGGCCATGATCTCCTTCCAGGTCATCGCCGGCAGCGAACCGCCGGTCATGTTGTTGGTCTCGGAGGAATCGTCGTTGCCGAACCAGACCGCGCCGACGAGGTTGCCGGTGTAGCCGACATACCAGGCGTCCTTGTAGCCATTGGTCGTGCCGGTCTTGCCGGCGCTGACGACGCCGTCGAGCGCGGCGCGCCGGCCGGTGCCAGCCGTCGGAACGGTCGAGAGCATCTGGTTCATCTCGAAGGCGACCTGCGTGCTCAGCACCTGCGCGGGCGCCGGCTCGTCGCGGTCGTGGCGATAGATCTCCTCGCCGGCCGAGTTGCGGATGTCGAAGGCGGCATAGGGCTTGGCTCGCTTGCCGCCACTGGCGAAGACGGCATAGCCGGCGGCCTGTTCGATCACGGTAACCTCGCCGGCGCCGATCGGCAGCGAGACCGTGTCGGTCAGCGGCGTGGTCAGGCCCATGGCGCGGCAGGTCTCGACGATCTTCATCCGGCCGATGCGGGCGGCGCGGGCCTCGTGCGTCTCGCCGGTCGCCTTGCCGATCGCGATCGACATCTGAACCGGGATCGTATTGATCGACTTCGCCAGCGCCACCGTCAGCGGCATCGAGCCGGCATAGGAGCGCCCGTAATTGTTCGGGCACCAGTTGCCGATGCAGACCGGCCGGTCGGTGACAACAGTGGTCGGCTTGTAGAGCCCGGCGCTCATCGCCGCTGCATAGACGTATGGTTTGAAGGACGAGCCGGGCTGGCGCAGGCTCGATGTCGCCCGGTTGAACTGGCTCACGCCATAGTCGCGCCCACCGACGATGGCGCGCACCGCCCCGTCCGGATCCATGATCACCGCCGCCGCCTGCCTGGCGCGATAGGCCGGCCCATGCTGGCGCAGGATCGACTCGACCGCCTCGTCGGCGCGCTTCTGGATGGCCGGATCGTGCGGAGTCTTGACCGTCAGCACTCGCTCGGGGCCGAGCTTGCCGTCATCCGCGAGCTTGCGGATCTCGTCGAAGGCCCAGTCGAGATAGTAGTCCGGGCTGGAATCGCGCTTGCGATCGATCGGCGTTGCCGGGTTGCGCCGGGCCGAGTCGACCTGGCCGGCGGTCATGAAGCCGGCATCGACCATGGCGTTCAGCACGTCGTTGGCGCGCGCCCGTGCCGCCGGCAGGTTGACATGCGGCGCAAACTTGGTCGGCGCCTTGAACAGGCCGGCGAGCATGGCCGCCTCCGCCAGCGTGACATTCTTCACCGATTTGCCGAAATAGTATTCGGCCGCCGCCACGACGCCAAACGTGCCGCCGCCCATATAGGCGCGGTCGAGATAGAGCTTCAGGATCTCGTTCTTGGTGAGCCGGTATTCCAGCCAGAGCGAGAGGAAGGCTTCCTTGATCTTGCGGTCGAGCGAGCGCTCGTTGTTGAGGAACAGGTTCTTGGCCAATTGCTGCGTCAGCGAGGAGCCGCCCTGGACCACGCCCGAGGCGCGGGCGTTGACGGTGATCGCCCGGAAGGTGCCGATCACGTCGATGCCGAAATGGTCGTAGAAGCGCCGGTCCTCGGTCGCGAGCACCGCCTTGAGCAGGTGATCGGGGAATTCCTCGAGCTTCAGCGAATCATCATGGCGGGCGCCGCGATGGCCGATCTCGGAGCCGTAGCGGTCGAGGAAGGTGACGGCGAAGACCTGGTTCTTCAGCGCCTCCTCGCGCCCTTCGCGGAAGGCGGGGATCGCCAGCATCAGCATCACGATCGCGCCGGCGATACCGACGTTCAGGCCCTCGCTGGCGAATTCGGCCGCGAGCCGTTTCGGGCCGCTGACAGTCAGCCGGTCGGTGATGCTGCGGATGCGTTCATAGATCTCGCCGGCGCGGTGGCCGGCCGCGTAGAGCGAGGCGTCGATCCACGAGTCGGCGCTCAGCGCGAGGCGCTTGAGACGGGTCGTCCAGCTCGCTTTCCGGAACTCGATCACGGTCGTGCGGCATCCTGAGCCTGCCGCGGGCGCGCGTCCGCGGTGTCCCGGACCGGCCGGCGAAGGCCATGCCCGATCTCAGAAGGTAAGAGCTCGGGGCCGGCAACGGAAGAGGGCGGTGGTCCGGCTGCACGGCAAAATGGGTGTGCCGCCGAGTAGTCGGTCAGCCCTTGGTCGCGAGCACTGCGAAGCGGGTCGAGGAGGCCAGCCGGAGCGCGTCGTGCAGGGCGGCGTTGCGCTGCTGCGCCCGGACCACCTGCGCATAATCGGCTGCCTCGATGCGGGCGAAACCGGCCTGGCGCAGCATCGTGCCCAGCCGCTCGAAGCTCAGGCCGTCGCGGAAGAAGAAGCGCTTGGTGATCGAGTCGAAGGCGTCGCGATCGGCCGCGTGCGGGGCGGCGCCGGCGCGTTCGCGCAGGAATGTCGCGGCGCGGTTCAGCATCTGCTGCAGCCAGGAGCGGTTGATCCAGTCGCCGTCGATGACGAGCAGTTTGCCGCCGGGCTTCAGCACCCGGAACCATTCGGCGAAGGCCGCTTCCGGGTCGGTCAGCGTCCAGACCAGATGGCGGGTCACCAGCGCATCATAGGTCCCGTCCTCGTCGAGCAGGCGCTCGGCATCGCCGGCGAGGATCCGAGCCTTGTCGCCATGCTTGGCGCGGGCGCGGGCCAGCATCTCCTCGGAGAAGTCGAGTGCCGTGACCTTGTGCCCGAGCGAGAGCAAGGCGCGGGTGATCTCGCCGGTGCCGCAGGCGAGATCGAGGACCTCGCGCGGCTCCGCGCCGAAGGATTGCCGCAGCAGCGACTGGAAGGCGGCGAGCTCGGCGTCCGACTTGATGGCGTGGCCGACCTGCTGGTCGAAACTGGCGGCCCGGCCGGACCAATAGGTCCGGATCTCCTCCTTGAGGGAGTAGTTGGCACCAGGGGCGGAAAGACCAGTCTGGAGGCTGCTGTCTGACATCGGCGGTTCGCCAGGTTGAACTGAGAGGGGGTTATTCCGCTGCCTGGGCAGGAGCAAGCTGCGTATCGCCGCGGCTGCGCCTGCGGGCGGAGCCGTGGACGACGATGAAGGGCGTCTCGCCTTCGTTCGCCTCGACCCGCGCGACGACGCCGTAGACGTCTTCCAGCAGGGCCGGCGTGATGATCTCGCGCGGGTCGCCAAAGGCGGCGAGCCGCCCTTGTGATAGCACCATCACCTTGTCGGCGATGCGCAGCGCCTGGTTGAGGTCGTGGATCGCGATCAGCACGCAGATCTGCCGCTCGCGCGCCAGCCGGCCGACGAGGCTCAGCACCTCGAACTGGCGGTGCAGGTCGAGCGCGCTGGTCGGCTCGTCGAGCAGCATGATCTCGGGCCGGCGCACCAAGGTCTGGGCGATCGAGACGAGCTGGCGCTGGCCGCCCGAGAGCTCGCCGAGGCCGCGGAAGGCGAGATCGGCGATGTCGAGCGCGTGCAGGGCTTCGTCGATCGCGGCGAGCTCGTCGTCGCCGACGCCCCAGGAGCCGCCTTGCTTGCGGGCGAGCAGGATCGATTCATAGACGGTCAGCACCGCGTTCACCGCAGTATCCTGCGGCAGGTAGCAGGGCGTCTTGCCGGTCGTGCTTTCGACCTGGACCTTGCCGGCGCCCGGGATCAGCCCGGCGATGCGGCGGAACAGGCTCGACTTGCCGGCGGCGTTGGGGCCGATTACGGCGACGACCTCGCCGCCGGTCATGGTCGGCGTCGTGATCCCCGAAAGGATCTGGCGCTTGCCATAGGCAACGCCGACATCGCTGAGTGCGAGGCGCTTCACCATGAGCGTTTCCGGCTGGTCAGGATCAGGCTGAAGAAGAACGGCACCCCGACCAGCGCGGTGACGATGCTGATCGGGAAGATCAGCCCGGGGATCAGCGACTTGCTGACCACGGATGAAGCCGAGAGCACGGCCGCGCCGGCGAGCGCGGATGCGGGCATGAAGAAGCGCTGGTCCTCGCCGATCACCATGCGGGCGATATGCGGGCCAACCAGGCCGATGAAGCCGATCGTGCCGACGAAGGCGACGGGGACCGATGCGAGCAGGGCGACGAGCAGCATGGTCTCGAGCCGCAGATAGCGGACGTCGATGCCGAAGCTCGCCGCCTTCTCGTCGCCGAGGCGCAAGGTCGTCAGCGCCCAGGCCCGGCGCGCGAACAGCGGGATGCAGATCAGCAGCACGGTGGAGGTGATGGCGAGTTTGTGCCAGTTCGCCTTGGTCAGCGAGCCCATCATCCAGAACACGACGGCCCCTAGCGCCTGCTCGGAGGCGAAGAACTGCAGCAGTGCCAGCAGGGCGTTGAAGGTGAAGACCAGCGCGATGCCGAGCAGCACCACCGTCTCGGTGGTGACGCCGCGGCGCTGGCTGAGCAGATGGATCAGCAGCGAAGCGCCCATCGCCATGATGAAGGCGTTGAGCGGCACGACATAGTCGATCGCGAGCGGCACGATCGAGACGCCGAAGACAAGCGCCAGCGCCGCCCCGAAGCTCGCCGCAGCGGAGATGCCGAGCGTGAAAGGGCTGGCGAGCGGGTTGTTCAGCACGGTCTGCATCTGCGCGCCGGCGATGGCGAGCGCGGCGCCGGTGACGACCGCCATCAGCGCGACCGGCAGGCGGATATCCCAGATCACCACCCGGACGGCTGCCGGCGCGGTCGAGGGCGAGAGCAGCGCGTTGACGACCTCGCTCACGCTGTAGCGGGCGGGCCCAAGCATCAGGTCGACGATCAGGCAGGCCAGCAGCACGGCGGCAAAGCCCGCGAGGATCAGCTTGCGGCGCAGCGCCAGCGCCCGATAGGCGTCTCTCCCTTGGGCCGTGCTCCGCGGCGCTTCTGCCGGCGTCGTCACAACGTCGTCGGCGCTGGCGGGCGCTAGGCTCATTTGCCCGCCTCGAGCGAGATCCAAAGGCCGGGCTCATAGGGCAGCGACAGGAAGCGCTCGTGCAGCACCTTCATCGTCGCGCCGGGATCGACGTCCTTGAACAACTCGGGGTGCAGCCATTTCGCGATCTCCTGGATCGCCACGAACTGGTAGGGGCTGTTGTAGAACTGGTGCCAGATGCCGTGGACGCGGCCGTTCTTGACCGCAGCCGTCTGGGTGAAGGCCGGACGCTTCATCAGATTGGCCAGCTTGCGGCGTGCCTCGGTCATGTCGGCGCCGTAGCCGAGGCCGACCCAGTTGCCGCCCGGGACATAGCCGTCCCAATTGCTGCCGGTGACGATCACGACATCGGGATTGGAGGCGACGATCTGCTCGGCATTGACGGTGCCGAAGGTGCCGGGGATCAGCGGCGTCGCCAGGTTCCGGCCGCCGGCGAAGTCGACCATCTTGCCGAAATTCTCATTGCCGAAGGACATGCAGCAATCATCGGAATAGCCGCCGGCGCGCTCGATCATGACGAGCGGGCGCTTCAGCTCCTTGGCGCCGGCGAGACGATCGGTCACGATCTTGATCTGCTCGGCGCGGAACGTGATGAACTCCTCGGCGACCTGCTCCTTGCCGAAGAGCTTGCCGATCAGGCGCATCGACGGCTCGGTGTGCTCGAATGGCTTCTCGCGGAAGTCGACATAGACGACGGGGATGCCGACCGAGGCGAGCTTCTCGACCAGCTTGGCCTCGTCGCTGGCGATCTTGGCCTCGATATTGAGGAAGAGCACGTCGGGCTTGAGCGCGATCGCCTGCTCGATGTCGAAGGCGCCTTCCTTCATGCCGCCGAAGGTCGGCAGCTTGGCGATCTCGGGATAGCGCTTCGCATAGGCGCGAAAGGTCTCGGGATCGGCCTTGCCGAGATCGTCGCGCCAGCCGACGACGCGCTTGAACGGCTCGTCCCTGTCGAGCGCGCCGACGAAGTACATCTGCCGGCCTTCGCCGAGGATGATCCGCTTGACCGGCGCCTCGACCTCGACCTTGCGCCCGACGATGTCGGTGACGGTGACCTTCTCGGCCAGCGCGGGGAGGGCCGCCACCGTCAGGCCCGCGGTGATGGTAAAAGCGCGCAGAAGATGTCGGCGGGTCAGCATTGAAGACGGCTCGTGAGCGAGGGAATTCTTCTTCCCGTTAGGACGAACCGTGTATTGGGTCAATTTTCATAGATTATAACTTCTCTAAGTATAGATTAGAATCTCTATAAGAAATGGCGATCGCCATCGGTCGCCGACCGTCGTCGCGGATGGGGCGAGTTCCGGCTACCGATGCCCGATTGCCGACGGCCGCCTCCAAGGTGCATAAGCGGCCATGGCCGACGCGATGACCGACAGCACGCCCTTCTGGCGCAGCAAGACGCTCGAGGAGATGACCGAGGCGGAGTGGGAATCGCTCTGCGACGGCTGCGGGCGCTGCTGCCTGGTCAAGCTCGAGGATGACGATACCGGCAAGATCCACGCCACCGATATCGGCTGCCGCCTGTTCGATGCGGCGACCTGCCGTTGCCACGATTACGCCAATCGCTCGAAGACCGTGCCCGACTGCGTCACGCTCACGCCCGAGGCGGTGCGCACGCTGCCCTGGCTACCGCCGACCTGCGCCTATCGGCTGCTCGGGGAGGGCAGGGATCTGCCCTGGTGGCATCCGCTTGTTTCCGGTGATCCTCAGACGGTGATTGCGGCGGGCGTGTCCGTCCGGGGCAAGGTCCACGCCAACGAGGACGAGGTCGCCGAGGAGGAGATCGTCGAGCGCATCGTCGCCTGGCCGCTGCGCTGGCCGAAGGCGGCGCGAGGGCCGCAACGGTAAGGACGCGTCGGTTCAGCTTGTAGCGCCCCGGCCAAAGTCTTACTCTTACGCGTAAGAGTAAGGAGGTTCCTATGCGGATCACGTCCAAGGGCCAGGTGACCATTCCTGCCGATATCCGTGAGCGGGCCGGCCTCCTGCCCGAGACCGAGGTGGATTTCGAGTTCGACGGCAAAGTCGTTCGGATCGTGCCCGTGCCGGCGCGCCGCAAGATGGGGCGCGGCGACAGGCTGGTTGCGCATCTGCGTCACAGCAAGGGCGATATCGCCATGACGACCGATGAGATCATGGCGCTGACGCGCGAGCCCGAATGAGCGCAGTCCTCGTCGATAGCAATGTTCTGCTCGACGTTCTGACGCAGGACACCCGCTGGTCCGCCTGGTCGGCGCGCGCCTTGTCCGAGGCCGCTGATCGGCAGCGGCTTGTGATCAATGCGATAGTCTATGCCGAAATCTCGACCCATTATTCACGGGTTGAGGATTTGGATGCGGCCCTCCCTACGACGATGCTGGAGCGGGAGCCGATACCATTCGCCGCTGCGTTTCTGGCCGGCAAATGCTTCCTTGCCTACAAGCGCAGAGGCGGCGCGAAGCAATCGCCGCTCCCAGATTTCTTCATCGGCGCGCATGCGGCGGTCGCCGGCTACACGCTGATCACGCGCGACGCTTCCCGCTATCGGACATATTTCCCCGGCTTGCCGGTGATCGCTCCGGACGCGGGCCAGCAAATGTGAGCCGTCGCGACTTGGGCCGGCTCTACCGAAAGCGCAAATTCTCGCGCGACAGCTGGTCGAGACTGGTGACGCCCATCAGCTTCATGCTGCGCTCGACTTCCGTCTTGAGCTGGCCGAGGGCGCGTTCGACGCCGGGCTGGCCTGCCGCCGCGAGCGGGTAGAGGTAGTAGCGCCCGATGCCGACGGCCTTGGCCCCGAGCGACAGGGCCTTCAGCACATGCGTGCCGCGCTGGATGCCGCCGTCCATGATCACGTCGATCTTGTCGCCGACCGCATCGACGATCTCGGCGAGCTGGTCGAAGGCGGCGCGGGAGCCGTCGAGCTGCCGGCCGCCATGGTTGGAGAGGATGATGCCGGTGCAGCCGATCTCGACGGCGCGCTTCGCATCGGCGACCGACATGATCCCCTTGAGGCAGAACTGCCCCGACCACAGCTTGACCATCTCGGCGACGTCGTCCCAGGTCATCGACGGGTCGAGCATTTCGGTGAAATAGCGGCTGATCGACATCACGCCGCCGCCCATGTCGACGTGGCTGTCGAGCTGCGGCAGGCTGAATTTCTCGTGGGTGAGGTAGTTCAGCGCCCATTGCGGCTTGATCGCGAACTGGGCGATGCCGGCGAGGTTGAGCCGGAACGGGATCGAGAAGCCGGTGCGCAGGTCGCGCTCGCGATTGCCGCCGGTGATGCTGTCGACAGTCAGCATCATGACGTTGACGCCGGCGCTCTTGGCGCGCTCCATCATCGCCCGGTTCAGGCCGCGGTCCTTGTGGAAGTAGAACTGGTAGACCTGCGGGCCGCTATGGGCCTTGCGTAGCTCCTCGAGGCTGATCGTGCCGAGCGAGGAGACGCCGAACATGGTGCCGTAGCGCGCCGCCGCCGCGGCGACCGCCCGCTCGCCCTGATGATGGAAGAGCCGCTGCAGGGCTGTCGGCGAGCAGTAGAACGGCACGGCGAGCTTCTGGCCCATCACGGTGACGGACGTATCGAGGCTGCTCACGCCGCGCAGGACGCTCGGAACGAGGTCGCAACGCTCGAAGCTCTCGGAGTTTCGCCGCAGAGTGACTTCATCATCGGCCCCGCCATCGATGTAGTTGAAGATCGGGCCCGGCAGCCGCTTCCTGGCGAGGGTGCGGAAATCGTGGAAGTTGTGACAGGCGTTCAGGCGCATCGTTTGCTTCGGTGTCGTTCTGGCAAGGCGAGTGTGGCGCTGGCGACCATCGGATCGGCGGCGGTCGTCGCTGCTCGGAGGCGGGAACGGTACCCTATCGCGCGGCGCTGGCCTTGGCCATATTGCGCGACCGGTCGCCAGGTCGCCCGGGATTGTCGGGTGGGTGGGCCGGCTCCACCGCATGATCATTGATTGTTCATCCGGTTTTCGGCATGACCACCCCCGCACCCGGTGCGCTGCAACAAGCGGGCACCGCAAATGCGAAACCAGGCGGACCCGCCGGCGTTGATGTCGGCGACAACGTTGGGAAAGGCAGGCTATGGCAGGGCAGAAGTGGGTCTACACCTTCGGCGACGGCAAGGCCGAAGGCGAGGCGGGCATGAAGAACCTGCTCGGCGGCAAGGGCGCGAACCTGGCCGAGATGAGCAATCTGGGGCTTCCGGTGCCTCCGGGCTTCACCATCACCACCGAGGTCTGCACCTGGTATTACGACAACGGCAAGAGCTTCCCGGCCGAGCTGGACGGTGAGGTCAAGGACGCGCTCGCCGGCATGGCCAGGCTGACCGGCAAGACCTTCGGCGACCCGGCGAACCCGCTGCTGGTCTCGGTCCGCTCGGGGGCACGCGCCTCGATGCCGGGCATGATGGACACCGTCCTCAATCTCGGCCTCAACGACGTCACCGTCGAGGCGGTCGCGAAGGCCTCGGGCGATGCCCGTTTCGCCTATGACAGCTACCGCCGCTTCATCACCATGTACTCGAACGTCGTGCTCGACATCGACCACGGCCATTTCGAGGAGGCGCTCGAGGATTACAAGGAGCGCAAGGGCCTCCATCTCGACACCGACCTTGCGGCCGATGACTGGAAGGTGCTGGTCGGCAAGTACAAGGACATCGTCAGGAAGGAGCTCGGCTCCGACTTCCCGCAGGACCCGCAGCAGCAGCTCTGGGGCGCGGTCGGCGCCGTCTTCTCCTCTTGGATGAACGCCCGCGCCATCAAGTACCGCGAGCTCAACAGCATTCCGGCCTCCTGGGGCACGGCGGTCAACGTCCAGTCGATGGTCTTCGGCAACATGGGCGAGACCTCGGCGACCGGCGTCGCCTTCACCCGCAATCCCTCGACCGGCGAGAACGCGCTCTATGGCGAGTTCCTGGTCAACGCCCAGGGCGAGGACGTCGTCGCCGGCATCCGCACCCCGCAGGACATCACCGAGGCGGCCAAGGCCGCTGCCAAATCCGACAAGCCTTCGATGGAGAAGGTGATGCCGGAGGCTTATGCCGAGCTCTGCCGCATCTACGGCATCCTCGAGAAGCATTACCGCGACATGCAGGACATGGAGTTCACCATCCAGGAGGGCAAGCTCTGGATGCTGCAGACCCGTTCCGGCAAGCGCACCGCCAAGGCGGCGCTCAGGATCGCGGTCGAGCTCGCCCGCGAGGGCCTGATCACCGAGACCGAAGCGGTCGGCCGCGTCGAGCCCGGCGCGCTCGACCAGCTCCTGCATCCGACCATCGACACCAAGGCCGAGCGCCGCGTGCTGACCGCCGGCCTGCCGGCCTCGCCCGGTGCTGCCGCCGGCGAGATCGTCTTCACGTCCGAGGCCGCCGAGCTGGCGAAGAAGGCCGGCAGGAAGGTCATCCTCGTCCGCGTCGAGACCTCGCCGGAGGATATTCACGGCATGCACGCCGCCGAAGGCATCCTGACCACGCGCGGCGGCATGACCTCGCATGCGGCGGTCGTGGCGCGTGGCATGGGCAAGCCCTGCGTCTCCGGCGCCGGCCAGATCCGCGTCGACTACACCAAGGGCACGATGACCGTCGGCCCGACCACGCTGAAAGCCGGCGACTTCGTCACCATCGACGGCAGCAACGGCCAGGTGCTGCTCGGCGAGGTCAAGATGCAGCAGCCCGAGCTTTCCGGCGACTTCCGGACGCTGATGGGCTGGGCCGACAAAGTCCGGCGCCTGAAGATCCGCGCCAATGCCGAGACGCCGCGCGACGCCAAGGCGGCCCGCGAATTCGGCGCCGAGGGCATCGGCCTCTGCCGCACCGAGCACATGTTCTTCGATGCCGGCCGCATCCTCGCCGTGCGCGAGATGATCCTGGCTGAGGACGAGAAGGGCCGCCGCGCCGCTCTTGCCAAGCTCCTGCCGATGCAGCGCCAGGACTTCGTCGAGCTCTTCACCATCATGCAGGGCCTGCCGGTCACGATCCGCCTGCTCGATCCGCCACTGCACGAGTTCCTGCCGCATACCGACGATGAGATCGCCGAGGTCGCCTCGGCCATGGGCACAACCGCCGACAAGCTGAAGCGCCGCGCCGCCGAGCTGCACGAGTTCAACCCGATGCTCGGCTTCCGCGGCGTGCGCCTCGCGGTCGCCTATCCCGAGATCGCCGAGATGCAGGCGCGGGCGATCTTCGAGGCGGCCGTGATCGCCGCCAGGGAGACCGGCCACCCGGTCATCCCGGAGGTGATGGTGCCGCTCGTTATGGGCGCGCCCGAGCTCGACCTGGTCAAGGGCCGGATCGACGCGATGGCGGAGGCCGTGAAAAAGGAGAGCGGCACGGAGCTCACCTATCAGGTTGGCACCATGATCGAACTGCCGCGCGCAGCGCTGCGGGCGGAGGAGATCGCAAGGAGTGCCGAGTTCTTCTCCTTCGGCACCAACGACCTGACGCAGACCACGCTCGGCATCAGCCGCGACGACGCCGGCTCCTTCCTCGGCTCCTATACGGCGCGCGGCCTGCTCGAATCCGATCCGTTCGTGACGATCGACCAGGACGGCGTTGGCGAGCTGGTCAGGATCGCGGTAGAGCGCGGCCGCAAGGCGCGCCCGAACATCAAGCTCGGCATCTGCGGCGAGCATGGCGGCGACCCCGCCTCCATCGGCTTCTGCGAGAGCGTCGGGCTGGATTATGTGTCCTGCTCGCCCTTCCGCGTGCCGATCGCGCGCCTCGCCGCCGCGCAGGCGGCTTTGGGGGCGATCAAGGCCAAGGACGCCTGAGAAACGGGAGGGCGCGATCCATCATGGCGGCACGCGCCCTCACCACCATCGGCTTCGATGCCGACGACACGCTCTGGCAGAACGAGCAGTTCTTCCGGTTGACGGAGGACCGCTTCGTCGCGCTGCTCGGCGAGCATGGCGAGGCGGCCGAGATCTCCGGCAAGCTGCTCGAGGCCGAGAAGCGCAACCTTTCCTTCTACGGTTTCGGCATCAAGGGCTTCACCCTCTCGATGATCGAGACCGCGCTCGAGATCACCCGCGGGCAAGTCCCACCGGCGGTGATCGGCGAGATCCTCGCCGCCGGCCGCGAGATGCTGAGCCATCCGGTCGAGACGCTGCCGCATGCACAGGATACGCTCGCTAAGCTCGCCGGCGGCTATCGGCTGGTGCTGATCACCAAGGGCGATCTCTTCGACCAGGAGCGCAAGCTGGCCCAGTCAGGGCTCGGCGATTTCTTCGACGCGGTCGAGATCGTCAGCGACAAGAGCGCCGCGACCTATGAGAAGCTCTTCGCCCGCCATGGCGACGGGCCGGGGCGGGCCATGATGGTCGGCAACTCGCTGAAGTCGGACATCGTCCCGGCGCTCGCCGCCGGCGCCTGGGCGGCGCATGTCCCCCATGAGCTGACCTGGGCGCTGGAGCATGCCGAGGAGCCGGCAGGGGAGGTCCGTTTCCGCAAGCTGTCTGATCTCGGCGGGCTGGTCGATCTGGTGCGCGAGATCGGCTGAGGCGCACGCCAAACGCGGGGAGCGAGCATGCCAGACGACCCGGTCGAACGTCTGCGCCGCATCTGCCTTGCTCTGCCCGGCGCCAGCGAGAAGGAGGCCTGGGGCGACCCGACCTTTCGGGTGCGCGAGCGCATCTTCGCCATGGTGAAATCCGGCGACGGCCGTTGCTCGCTCTGGTGCAAGGCGCCGAACGGCAGCCAGGAGGTCTTGGTCGGCGCCGATCCCCGGCGCTTCTTCGTGCCGCCCTATGTCGGCCACAGGGGCTGGGTCGGCATGCGTCTCGACGATGGTCCCGACTGGGACGAGGTCGCGGCGATCGTGGCGCGAGCCCACACTCTGACCGGGCCGAAACCGCGGCCTCGCCGGGGCTAATGGCCCCTTAGCTGGACCAGCCTTGCAATTTGTGCTAGCTCCACCGATGTAAGACGAGATGCGGCCGGTTCTGGCCAATCCTCCGCGCGGGTATTCCGACCGGCGGGCCACTTCAGATCCACCACACGTCGATACAAGGCCATGGCAAGGCGTCCGCGCGTCCGGTCATGGGTTCCACGAATACGCGGATCTGAAGTGCAAGGATTAGTCCCGCTATGAACAAGGGCACCGTCAAGTGGTTCAACGCCACCAAGGGCTACGGCTTCATCACCCCTGAGGCTGGCGGCCCGGACATTTTCGTCCACATCAGCGCCGTCGAGCGCGCTGGCCTGCGCGAGCTGCGCGAAGGCCAGGTCGTCTCCTACGAGCTGATCGCCGATCGCAAGACCGGCAAGTCCTCGGCTGGCAACCTCGTCGCCGGCTGAAGACGCTTATCGGGCGGGCCATTAGCGTCCGCCCGTTTTCAACACGCGAGCCTTGAGGCCCGCGACACACGACATCCTCCGGCGCAGTGGCTAGCGGTTCGCCGGGCGGAAAGAGACCATGCGTAGACCGAGACGGCATGTCGAGGCGCTTCCGTTCACCACGTGCGCCCCATTTCGTTCGGCTCAGAAAGACCTGATTTGACCAAATTTACCGACCTCGGCCTGGCCGAGCCGCTTCTCAAAGCGCTCGCCGCCGAAGGTTATGAGACGCCGACGCCGATCCAGGCGCAGGCGATCCCTTCCATTCGCGATGGCCGTGACCTGCTCGGAGCCGCCCAGACCGGCACCGGCAAGACCGCCGCCTTCTCGCTGCCCATGCTGCACCGCCTGCTGAACCAGCCGCGGCGCATGCAGCCGCGCTCGGTGCGCGCCCTGATCCTGTCGCCGACGCGTGAGCTCGCCGCCCAGATCGAGGCCAGCATCCGCAACTACGCCCAGTTCACCTCGCTGAAGTCGACGGTGATCTTCGGCGGCGTGCCGGTCGGCAAGCAGATCCGCGCGCTCGGCCAGCATGTCGACATCCTCGTCGCGACCCCTGGCCGCCTGCTCGACCTCGTCGACCAGCGCGCCGTCTCGCTGCGTGAGATCGAGTTCCTGGTGCTGGACGAAGCCGACCAGATGCTCGACCTCGGCTTCATCCACGCGCTGCGCAAGATCGCGACGCTGATCCCGAAGCAGCGCCAGACGCTGCTGTTCTCGGCGACCATGCCGAAGGCGATCCGCGAGATTGCCTCGGCCTACCTGACCGATCCGGTCGAGGTCGCGGTCGCGCCCGTCGCCACCACGGCCGAGAAGATCGAGCAGCGCGTCATCTTCACCGAAGCCGGCCAGAAGCCGGCCTTGCTGGCGAAGACCCTGAGCGTTCCGGAGATGGAGCGCGCCATCGTTTTCACCCGCACCAAGCACGGCGCCGACAAGGTCGTGCGCCAGCTTGAGCAGGCCGGCATCAACTCCGCCGCGATCCATGGCAACAAGAGCCAGGGCCAGCGCGAGCGTGCCCTCGGCGCCTTCCGCGACGGCGAGCTGCGCATTCTGGTCGCGACCGACATCGCGGCGCGCGGCATCGATGTCGACGGCATCAGCCATGTCGTCAATTTCGACCTGCCGAACGTGCCCGAGACCTATGTCCACCGCATCGGCCGCACTGCGCGCGCCGGCGCCTCGGGTCTCGCCATCGCCTTCTGCACGCCCGAAGAGCGCGGCGATCTCGCCGCGATCGAGAAGCTGACCAAGATCGCGCTCACCCCGGTCGGTGACGTGCCGCATTGGGATGGTCGCACCCCGAAGAAGCCGCCGCAGAATCGTGGTGGCCGCGGGCAGGGGCGTCCGCAGAACGGACAGCAGCCGGGTCAGGGCCAGCGCCGCGACGGCCGGGGCGCGCAGGGCCGCAATGGCCAGCGCCCGGAGCAGGGCGAGCGTCAGGAACAGCGCCGCGAGCAGCCCCGTCCGAGCCAGCCGCGCCAGCAGCAGGCACGTCCGGAGCAGCAGCGTCATGAGCGTCCGGCCCAACGCCAGGATGGGGGCGGTGCACGAAAAGACGCGGCTTCCGGCAAGGAAGGGCTTGGCGGCGTCGCGTTCTTGCAGCAAAGAACGGGACAACGACGCACCGGCGGCGGCGGGCGGCGCCCGAACTGACAGGCACCGTAACCGCTGGGGCTAAGCCGGAAAGGCTTGGCCCCGCGCCGAGGACAAGACGAAGGATCAGCGAATGGCGAAAGAAGAACTGCTCGAATTCGACGGCACCGTGGTCGAGGTGCTCCCGGACGGCAACTACCGGGTGAAGCTCGACAATGACCACGTCATCCTGGCCTATGCGGCCGGCAAGATGAAGAAGAACCGCATCCGCACCATCGCCGGCGACCGCGTGGTCGTCGAGATGTCGCCCTACGATCTCGATCGTGGCCGGATCAACTTCCGCCAGAAGACCGCCAGCCCCGGCCCGATGCCGCCGCGGCCGCAGAACTTCCGTCGGCGCTGAGCTTACGATGCGTTTCAGCCGGCCCGAGCAATTCTTCGCCGCGGCCGGCGTCGGCCTTGGCGCGCTCGCCTCGCTCGCGGTCAACACCGGCTGGATCGCCAGAGGGGGGACCTTCCCGCCCTTCGTCTATGTGCTGCTGGCGCTCGCTTTGGTCGAGGTCGTCGCAGGCTTCGTGACGAAGCAGCCGCCCGGCACCCTGTTCTCCATGCCTGCCCGCATCCTGGCCTTCGCCTTCGGCATCGGCGTGCTGATTCTGCTGACCGGCGGCTTGGCCTGAGCCTCCACCGTCATTCTCGGGCGAAGCGAAGCGCAGTCCCGAGAATCTCCTGACGAAAAGACGATGGCCGGCGTCTCTTCCGGCCTGAGATGCTCGGGTCAAGCCCGAGCATGACGGTCACTTCGCTCAGGCTTGCAGACAAAAAAGCCCCGGCCGAAGCCGGGGCGTGAGGTGTCTGTTACGTGGTGACAGGTACTACGAAGAAAACTTGGAAAACTCAGTAGCCGCCCCTGGCCCAATGCTGCGAGCCGGGGCTGACTAGGACCTGGCGCTGGCGCGTCGCATACTCGGCCGGCACGGTCTCGTGCTCGACCCGCGTGGCGCTGACCATGACGCGGCGGTTGCGCTGGCCATAGACGGCCGGAATGACGTCGTAGTCGACCGAGGCCGGAGACACTTCGACGGTGCGCTGCTGATAGCCGTATTGCGCGGGGACATGCACCCAGCAGCCGGTCGTCTGGCCGTAGGCGTCGCGGGTGACTTCCCAGCGCTTGGTCGCCGGCGAGATCAGGACCTTCTCGGAGACAGTCCGGTACTGCGCCGGGATATGGCGGGCGACGCGGCGCTCCGGCTGGATCACCACCTGCTCGGTGACGGTGTCGTACTGTGCCGGGACGACCCGCGAGAAGGTGCGCTCGGGGCGCACGACATAGCTTTCATCGACGGTGCCGTAGACCGGCGGGGTCGAAACCAGCTTGTAGCAGGAGCCGCCGCCGCAAGTGCTGACCGGCGCCCGGTAGCAGGAGGAACTGCTGCAGCCGCCGGCGAGCGCCGGAGCGGCGAGGCCCATCAGCGCCGTGGTGGCGAGAGCCGAAAGTGAAAGAAGCCTGACCGTCATAGCTGACCCCAACCCTGCGTTGCGCAACGCTGCCGCTGCGTCGTTGGGATAAGAAAGCCTGAGACGATCTATGAAGACAAGGTTAACTGCAAAACAAGGTAAAATTAACCAATTCTGCCCGAACGGAAGCAGTCCCGTCATGACTGCCGCGTCGGGTGCGCTGCCCAGTATTCAAGGGTTTCAGTGCGGGCCGGCGCAGTAGCCGGCCAGCACCGCCGGCCCTGTCTGGAAGCAGCTTTCCGGTCGGGCGTCAGTCGATGGCGCCGCGCTTCATGCCGAAGCCTTCGATATAGCAGCTGCAGGACGAATTGGCCGGCGCCGGCCTGGCTGCGCAGTTGCCCCGGGAGGTCACGCAGGTGTCGCCGAAACGCTGGCGATAGGGCCGCTCATAGCCATAGCGCGGGCGTTCGTAGCCATAAGGCGGCGGCGGCCGATCGTAATCGTAGCGCGGTGCCGGCCGGTAGGGATCGTAATACTGGGCGTTCGCGCTGGTCGTGGACGAGATGGCCGCTCCGATGAGGGCCGCGATGGCGAGCGTCTTGAACATCGTGCCTGTACTCCTGTTCTGCGCGAGGCCAAAGCCAAGGGCGGGATCGTCAGGGAAGGATAGGGGACAGCGATGAACGGAAGCTGAGCGTCGTCTCCGGCGCCCATAGGCAAGGCCCGCCGGCGCGAGCCGGCGGGCCAGATGGAGCGCCGGCTCGCAAGCGGCGTGCTTAGTGCCAGGTCTGGCGGCCGTACCAGTCGTCGACATCGGTGCGGACCTTGTCCTTCTCGATCCCGTAGCGCTCCTGGATCTTGCCCTCGAGCTGGTCGCGCTTGCCGGCGATGACGTCGAGATCGTCATCGGTCAGCTTGCCCCACTGCTCCTTGACCTTGCCCTTGAGCTGCTTCCAGTTTCCTTCGACGCGGTTCCAGTCCATTGGACGCTCCTCGTGTTCGTGATGGGTATGCTGAAGGAACGCGCGGGCGGCGGAATGGTTCGGCAGAAAAAGCTGCGCCACCGGCAAATGCCAGCTCTGCGATCACCTAGGAATGGTCCCCGCCACGAGCAGCCAGGCGTGCGCGCAGGCGCGGCGTCACCCAGTCCAGGAAGGAACGGACTTTCAGGCTGCGCAGGCCCCCTTCCGCATAGGCGAGGCTGACCGGCAGCGGCGCCGGGGCGAAGTCGTCCAGCACTGCTTCGAGGATGCCTTGCCGCAGCTCGTCCTCGACCTGGTAAGACAGCACCCGCACGAGGCCGAAGCCGGCCCGCGCTGCGTCGATCGCCGCGATCGTCGAGTTCACCGAGAGCCGGGCCCTGGGTTCCTCGCCGAGGGCGGGGTTGTCGCCGCGATAGCGCCATTCCGGGGTGACCGAGAAGCCGCGGAAGGAGATGCCGTCATGGGCCCCGAGGTCTTCCGGCGTCCGCGGCCTGCCGCGGCGGTCGAGATAGGCCGGGCTGGCGCAGATGACGCGCCGGACCTCGCCGACCTTCGTCGCGATCAGCCCACCCGCGTCGAGGTGGCCGATCCGCACGGCGACGTCGATATGCTCGTCGGTGAGGTTGATCTGCCGGTCTTCGAGATGGAGCCTCAGGGAGATCTCCGGGTTCTGCTCCAGGAAAGCGAGGGCGACCGGCATGACATGGCGCTGGCCGAACAGCGTCGACGCGGTGAGGCTCAGTTCGCCGCGAGGCGCGCTGTACTCACCGGCGGCGATCCGCTCGGCCTCCTCGACCTGTTCGAGGATGCGCTTGCTGGCTTCGAGATAGGCTCGGCCGGCCTCGGTCAGCTCGGTCCCGCGCCGCGTGCGCAGCATCAGCCTGGCCCGCAGATGCGTTTCGAGATCGGCGATCTTGCGGCTGACGGTGGCGAGCGGCATGCGCAGCTTTCGCGCGGCCGCCGACAGGCTCCCGGCCTCGACCACCGCGAGCAGCACCGCCATGGCGTCCAGGCGGTCCATCAGGTTTCCATAATTCGGGAGGCTATCTCCATGATCTGTCCATAGCATCCGCTCACCGGGAGGACTACGTCGTTGTTCATGAAGGCGCCGCTCGTGGCGCCTCGCGCTCTGACGAGCCCAGGAGTTCACGATGACCGGTCTTTCACGCAGGGGATTTTCGCTCGGCCTCCCGGCCCTGGCGGCAGCGGGCGCTGGCCTGTCCTCGGCCGGCCTGGCGCAGGCGCCGGCCACAGCCGAGCGCGTGGTGCCGCCGCCGCCCTTGGCGCAGCTCAGGATCGGCCGCTTCAAGGTGACTGCGCTGAGCGACGGCTATGTCGATATGCCCTATGAATACTTCCCCGGCCGCTCCGCCGCCGAGGTCGAGGCCCTGGCGAAGGCGCAGTTCTCGGCCCGGCCCGGCGGCATCAGGATGATGTTCAACCAGTACCTGATCGAGGACGGCAGCAATCGTATCCTGATCGATGCCGGCCCCGGCGGTACGATCGGCCAATCCGGGAAGCTGCCGGCGGGCTTAGCCGCACTCGGCCTCGATCGAAGCAAGATCGACGCCGTGATCGTCACTCATATGCACCAGGACCATATCGGCGGCCTCGTCGTTGGTGAGCAGGCCAGTTTCGCCAAGGCCGAGATCTATGTCGATCGGCGCGAGCTCGCGCACTGGACCGACCCGGCGACCCGCTCGGCTTCGCCGTCCTATCTCCAGAACGGCATCAAGCTCGCCGGCGAGGTCGCACGCCTCTATCCCAAGCTGCAGGCCATCGATGGTGAGCGGGAGATCGTCCCCGGCGTCTCGATCGTCGACCTTGCCGGCCACACTCCGGGCCATATCGGCGTGCGCATCGCCGATGCCGGCCAGAGCCTGATCATGGCCGGCGACATGCTCTTCCCGGTGGTTCATCCGGCGGGGCTCGATGTGAATTTCCTGTTCGAGCAGGACCGCCCGGCGGCGCAGGCGATGCGCACCCGCTTCTTCCAGCGCGCGGTAGCGGAAGGCTCGCTGATCGCCGCGACGCATATGCCCTTCCCAGGGCTCGGCCGCGTCGTCGCCGATCAGGGCCAGTATCGCTGGCTGCCCGCCGCCTGGGCCTTCCAGGACTAGAGGGCGATATCTCGGGACCATGAGCGAGGCCGGGACCAGTCCTGGCCTCGTGCTTTTGCGGGGAGTGGAGCCGGCTCCGACGCGGCAGAAAATCGGCACGCCGCTAAAATGCGAGTCAAATCCGTATCAATCGGCCAAGGGCCTGCAGGTTAGGGAGGGCCATCACAGCCCAGAACAGGCCATGACATACTCAGCGCAAGACATCACGAACGCCCTCCTGCGGATCAAGGAGGACGGCTTCGTCCTCGACAACGACGCCTTCGGCTATGCCGCGATCAGATGGGACGCCCGCCGGCTGAAGCGCGACCTGCGCGAGGCCGGCTATGCCGGCGCCGAGCTGGCGCAGGGCCGGATGATGAACGAGGGCGAGTCGATCTGCTGGCTCTACAACCCCGATGCGATCGCCAAGGACAAGGTCGATCGCCTCGCAGCCGCGCGGCATTCGGCGCTCTACGGCGAATAGGCGCTCGGGGTGATCGAGCCATGCTCGAGCCCCGCCAGAGCAAGCACCGACGGCGCCACGATCCCGCACTGACAAGCGTCGCCGGCGCCTATCGTCCCCGCTGTGCGCAGCCGGGCGTCGCGGCTTCCTGTTCGAATGCGTCCGCTTGCCCTTCATAGGCGCTCGCCATGGCGGCCAGGCGGGCTGCGCCCTCGCTGTCCCGGGCGGTATCGGCCCAGCGGCGGCACATCAACGCTTTCACGCGCAGGGCCTGAGCCTGCCGAACTCTGTCGTGGTCCATGGCGGCGCTCCAACACACCAGATCACCCTGCAGCTTGCGGCCGTCAGAACCGAAAACGCTTCTATCGCGGGAGTGATCACGCGAGCCTGAACAGCTTGAGACAGTTTACTGTCCAAGCGGGCTTTTGGATGCACAGGCCGAAATCAAAAAGCGTCGATCTGCCGTCACGCAGCTGCTCGTCGTCTTTGACATCACCTTACTAGTTGAGCGGCAAAGTGCTACGGTATGTTATTGGCAGCGTTAATGGCAGGCCTCAGAAACGGCAGGCTGCGAATATTAAGCATATTTCCTAGTGAGCTCTACGAAGAGTACCGGATCGATATAAATCAACCGTGGAGAAAAGACACCCAGTCGATCAAGCAAATAGACTCCGCGCGTGCCGCTTGGAGATCGTCGATATCAGATCAGTGAGTGCGCTTGAATACCCACTGCGATAGTCAATGATTGCCGTGCCGGACAGTTAGACAACGCGCTGGCTAGGTTTGTCCCGGCCGCAGCTTGTAGAAGACGTGCCGGCCGATCGTGTCCATCTTCTTCAGCTTGCGCGCCCAGTACGGCCGGACATAGTCGGCGTGGTAGTGGGTGGAGGCGCCGACTTCCGCCAGATAGGTCGTGCCGTCATAGACCTCGCGGGCGATGCGGGTGGCGTCGCGCCAGGGGCCGGGCTCGGTGATGCGCAACGACTTGCCCTCGCAGGCGAAGGTGAACTGGCAGGCGAGGTGGCGGCTGGCGTTCTGGTAGACCGCGCCGCAGACCGTATTCGGGTAGAGCCCGCTCTTGACCCGGTTGAGCACCACCTGCGCGACCGCGGCGCGGCCCTGCTCGCCTTCCGAGCGCGCCTCGAAATAGACGGCCTCGGCCAGGCAGCGCTGCTCCTTGGCCATGTTCTCGGGCGCGATCAGGCTGGTGTAGATCTGCTTTTCGCTGGGATCGACGGTGCGCAGGTCCGTGGTCGTGCCACGCTCCGACTTGGCGATGCGGCTACGCGATTTCGGCTCGGCAGCGACGGGCGCCATCTGCATCGGCGTGGCGGAGGCCGCTCCGGCGACGCCGGTGGCCGTCGGCGTGCTGGAGGACTGGCCGAGCGCGGCGGAGACTGACGGCGTCGAGCCGTCGAGGTTTTCCGGATTCAGTTCGCCATGGCGCGGCGAGCCGAGGCTCTTTGGAACCGCCGTCGGCGAGGAATCCGACAGGGCGGGGTCGGTGACGCCTTCGTCGCGCAGGAAAGGCTCGAAGCCGAGCGGCGGCTCCTCCGGGCTTTCCTGCGCTTCGAGCGAGAAACCGCCCGAGATCAGCCCGGGCTGGGTGTCGCCGAAGACGACCTGTTCGAGCTCGCCGGGCGGGCCGTTGCGGGTCAGCGTCGGACGCAGGGGCACGATCGGATCGCCCTTGCTGCTGCGGTCGACCTGCGGGAAGGCGCTGGCCGTGCGCTTCATGTCCTCGCGCGGCAGGCGCGGATCGATCGCGAAGGTCCGCTCGGGCGTCTCGAAGGAGAGGCGTGCCGGCAGGATCAGACGGGCATAGGCGCGCTCCGGCATACGGAAGGCGCTGGCGGCGACGAGCAGGGACGGGCCTTCCGCAAGGTCGGAGAGCGCGCCCGGCGCGGTGCGGGGGATCAGCGAGCCCGGCGGGCCGAGGACATCGGGTTTCTGCCCGGCCGAGGCGGTGAAGGAGACCAGCATGCCGGCCGAGAGCGCCCAGGGAGCGACGGTCGCTAGCGCCCAGCGCAGCTTCTGCCAGCCCATTCGCTTCGATCGCCGACGCAGACGCAACTGACCCAGGCCCTCACACCGAGAAGACGAAAGATGAGTGGCCGCGAATCCGATGATGCAAATTCGCGACAGTTGGATAATCCCTTGTCAGGGTTGAAAGGCGGTTAACGGCCGCCCGCTCGCATCGGCGGCTCTCCGCCAAAAGACGGCTTTCGCGATCGGCGATTCTTCCCTTATGCTGCGCCGCAACAAAGGGAGAGAGACATGAATGCTGCCGTCCTCAAGGCCGATTCCGAAGCCAATGCCGTCGCGCTGATCGCCGCCGCCTTGCCCGGTTTCGAGGCTCTGCTGGAAGAGGCAGTGGCTGCGGTCAGGCAGAAGGTGCTGGTCGACGGCCGCATCTCCTCGGCCAAGCTGGAGCAGGAGCAGCACGCCGCCCACGGCCTCTCCTGGCTCGCCACTTATGTGATGGGCCTGCGCGAGCTCAAGGCCTATGGCGAGCGCCTGCAGAGCGAGGATCGCTACGGCGCGATCGAGGACTACGCGATCCGGATCGGCGCCGGCGAGTACGCCGCCCAGATCTTCGGCGGCATCCCGATGAGCCAGGGCGAGATCGTCCGCCTGCCGACGCTCGGCCTCTCGGCCAAGGCCGTCGCCGCCGCCTGCTCGGACGCAGCCGAGCAGCTGATCGCCGAGGGCAACACACCGGAGAACCGCGCCCGCTTCGTGGCCTTGTTCAGCCAGAGCCAGGGCCTCGCCAGCGTCGGCGATCCCGGCCTCGACGAGACGCTTGAGGCGATCCGCTCGGAGATGCGCCGCTTCTGCGAGCAGCAGGTCACGCCGCATGCCCATGAATGGCATCTTCAGAACGAATACATCCCGATGCCGGTGGTCGAGCAGATGGCCGAGCTCGGCGTCTTCGGCCTGACCATCCCCGAGGAGTTCGGCGGCATGGGCCTGTCGAAGGTCTCGATGTGTGTCGTCTCCGAGGAGCTCTCGCGCGGCTATATCGGCGTCGGCTCGCTCGGCACCCGCTCCGAGATCGCCGCCGAGCTGATCCTGAACGGTGGTACCGACGAGCAGAAAGCCTATTGGCTGCCGAAGATCGCCTCGGGCGAGATCCTGCCGACCGCCGTCTTCACCGAGCCCAATACCGGCTCCGACCTTGCGTCGCTGCGCACCAAGGCGGTGAAGGACGGTGACGTCTGGAAGGTCTACGGCAACAAGACCTGGATCACCCACCCCGTGCGCGCCGACATCATGACGCTGCTGGTCCGCACCGATCCGGATGCGCCGGGCTATCGCGGCCTCTCCATGCTGATCGCCGAGAAGCCGCGCGGCACGGACGCCGAGCCGTTCCCGGTCGAGGGGCTGACCGGCGGCGAGATCGAGGTGCTCGGCTATCGCGGCATGAAGGAATATGAGCTCGCCTTCGACGGCTTCGAGGTGAAGGGGGAGAACCTGCTCGGCGGCGTCGAAGGGCAGGGCTTCAAGCAGCTGATGCAGACCTTCGAGGCCGCCCGCATCCAGACCGCGGCGCGGGCGCTCGGCGTCGCGCAATGTGCCTTCGATCTCGGCCTGCGCTATGCGCAAGAGCGCATTCAGTTCGGCAAGCCGCTGATCGCCTTCCCGCGCGTCGCCGACAAGCTCGCGATGATGGCGGCCGAACTCGTCATTGCCCGCCAGCTCACCTATTTCGCCGCCCGCGAGAAGGATGCCGACCGGCGCTGCGATCTGGAAGCCGGCATGGCCAAGCTGTTGGGCGCCCGCGTCGCCTGGGCGGCGGCCGACAACGCCCTGCAGATCCATGGTGGCAACGGTTTTGCGCTGGAATACCCGATCAGCCGCGTGCTCTGCGACGCCCGCATTCTCAACATCTTCGAGGGTGCGGCCGAGATCCAGGCGCAGGTGATCGCGCGGCGGCTGGTCGAGGGTTAGGGAAGATTACCCGTCGTACTCGGCATCGTTGCCGACGAGCAGGTCCCGAATGTTCTTTGGCACGGGATAGCCGTAGCCATCACCGGGCTCGATCCATCTAAGCCGGCCGGAACGGTGATAGTCGCTGGTGTAGAGGTCGGTCCCGATCGCCTTTAACGCCAGCAGCATCGCCTGTGTCGTATCGATGCCGTAGCCGAAACTGCGGCGCGGGCCGTCCGGCCAGCCGATCTCGTAGGCGCAGGACCAGTCGCGTTCGCCCTGGCGCGGAGCATCGATCGTGATGGGGACGGGGATGTCGCCGGACTCCGACGCGTAAGTCAGTGTCCTCCGCAACATGCCGTAGCCCTCGCGTTTCTAGAGACTCGCCGCCGCCCGCGCTGCCTGGTCGTACTGCCCGGAGAGCGAGCGCATCGCCGCGGCAATCTCCGACAGGCGGGCTGGGTCGATGCCGGTCGCCAGCACTGATTTGACCAACAACTGCTCGCGAATCTGGGCGTAGCGCTTGCAGGCTTCCTCGCCGGCGAGGGTAACCGCGACGGTCTTCTCCTTGCCCCTGCGCCCGCTCTTCAGCAGCTTCAGGCGTTCGAGCTTCTTCAGCGAATAGTTGACCAGATGCGTGTCCTCGATGTTGAGGACGAGGCAGATGTCGGCGAGGCGCTTGGCCTTGCCGCGATGGTTGACGTTGTGCAGGACGAGTACGTCCATCGGCGTCAGTTCCGGCACGCCCGCCGCCGTCATGGCGCGCAGCATCCAGCGATGGAAAGCATTGACGGTCATGGTCAGGGCGAACTCGAACTCCGACAGCGCCGGCATCGCGCCGGAGGCGAGATGGCCGGAGGAGACGATCGGGCCGAGGTCATCGGAGGGGTGCATGCTGTCTCTTGCCGGAAGGGGGCGGGAGGTGAGTGGCCTCCTTCTCCCCTCGGGGGAGAAGGTGTCTGCGCAGCAGACGGATGAGGGCGGTGCGACCGGGTGAGAGTCGGGCAGGTTGTGGCCCGTCCTTCCCTCATCCGTCAGCGCTTCGCGCTGCCACCTTCTCCCCCGTGCATGTCGGATGTTTCCGACATGCACCACTCTGAGTGCCAATCTCGGGCAAGCCCGAGATTGGTGGGAGAAGGGTTCACGTCGCCCTCGTCCTGGGCTGCCTCACATCTTCTTGTAGGCGTCGACGATCGCCTGGCCGTCGGCGCCGGCCTTCTTCAGCCAGTCGGCGGTCAGGGTGTCGCCGGCCTTCTTGAAGCCGTCCTTGAGAGCCGGCGAAGGCGCGTTGACCTTCATGCCCTTGCTCTTGAGCTGGTCGAGATACCAGTTGGTCTTCTCTTCCCAGAGCTTCCAGCCGCGGGCTTCGGCATCGGCCGAGGCCTTGAGGATCGCGTCCTGCGTCGCCTTGTCGAGGCCGGCGAAGGCGGCCTTGTTGACGAAGGTCGCATTCTTCGGGATCCAGGCCTGGACGTCGTAGAAATGCGTCAGCGTCTCCCAGGCCTTGGAGTCATAGCCGGTGCCGCCCGACGACATGAAGGAGTTGACCACGCCGGTCGCCAGCGCCTGCGGCAGCTCCGCCGCCTGGATCGTGACCGCCTGCATGCCGAGCAACTCGCCGAGGCGGGTCGTGCCGACATTGTAGGCCCGCCACTTCAGGCCCTTCATGTCCTCGATCGTGTTGATCTCCTTCTTGGCGTAGACGCCCTGCGGCGCCCAGGGGACCATGAACAGGAGCTTGATGCCCTGGCTGTCGAGCTTCTTCTCGACCGCCGCCTTCGAGGCGGCATAGAGCTTCTTCGACTCGACGAAGGAAGTGGCGAGGAAGGGCACGACGTCGATGCCGAAGATCGGGTCCTCGTTCTCGTGCAGCGACATCAGCACCTCGCCCATCTGGGCCTGGCCGGTCTGGACGGCGCGCTTGATCTCCGGCGCCTTGAACAAAGCGGCGTTGGCGTGGACGGTGATCGAGAGCTTGCCCCCGGTCGCGGTCTCGACATCCTTGGCGAAGGCGGCGAGGTTCTCGCTGTGCGGGTTGTCGGACGGGTAGGCCGCCGGCAGGTTCCACTTCGCCTGGGCGAAGGCCGCCGGGGCGGCGAATGTAAGGCTCGGGGCCGCGACGCCGGCGACGAGCAGGCCCTTGATGAAATCGCTGCGCTTCATGGTGTTCTCCGTTCCCTCTTGGTGGTGGTTGCGCATCATTTCGGAAAGGCGAGTTCGGGCAAGACCATCACGATCTGCGGGAAGACCGTAATGATCGCCACAGCGGCGACCAGTAGAAAAAAGAAGGGCAGGGCGGCGAGCGCGACCGTGTTCGAATCCTTGCCCGACATGGTCTGCAGCACGAACAGGTTGAAGCCGACCGGCGGCGAGACCTCGGCCATCTCGACGATCAGCACCAGGAAGATGCCGAACCAGACCAGGTCGAAGCCGGCGGCCTTGATCATCGGGATGACGATCGCGGTGGTCAGCACGATCATCGAGATGCCGTCGAGCGCGGTGCCGAGCACGATGTACATTACGGTGAGCGCGGCGATCAGCGCGTAGGGCGACAGGTGCAGGCTGTCGACCCATTCGGCGAGTGCCGCCGGGATGCCGGTATAGGCCATCGAGGTCGACATGAAGGAGGCGCCGGCGAGGATCAGCATGATCATGCAGGTGATCCGCGTCGTCCCCATCACGCTCAGCCAGAAGGCTTCCCTGGTCAGCGAGCCCGACCACCAGGCGATGCCGAAGGAGCCGAGCACGCCCCAGGCCGCGCATTCCG
The DNA here is from genome assembly GCF_056400825.1 of Allobosea sp. P4_H5. Classification (NCBI taxonomy): domain Bacteria; kingdom Pseudomonadati; phylum Pseudomonadota; class Alphaproteobacteria; order Hyphomicrobiales; family Alloboseaceae; genus Allobosea; species Allobosea sp. P4_H5. The sequence goes on from NZ_JBFUKM010000004.1 coordinate 192,918, forward strand.
TCGCCGTCGCCCAGCCGAGCAGCAGCGACAGGAAGACCAGCGCGATCAGCAGCATGCAGGGGATGAGATTGGCCGATTCCCGGAGCTTCTCGCGCAGGCTCATCGTCGGCTCGGCCGGCGGCGCCTTGTCCGGATGCAGCATGTGCCAGATCGCGATGTAGCCGGAATAGAGCGCCATCACGAGCAGGCCGGGCAGGAAGCCGGCCAGGAAGATCTGGATGATCGAGACGTTCGCCGCCACCGCATAGACCACCATGGTGATCGAGGGCGGGATCAGGATGCCGAGCGTGCCGGCGCCGGCGAGCGAGCCGAGTGCGAGCTTCTCGTCATAGCCGCGGCGCTTCAGCTCGGGCAGGGCGATCTTGGCGACGGTGGCGCAGGTCGCGGCCGAGGAGCCGGAGACCGAGCCGAAGATGCCGCAAGCCAGCACGTTGACGTGCATCAGCCGGCCCGGCAGCCAGTTCAGCCAGGGGGCGAGGCCGCGGAACATCTCTTCCGACAGCTTCGTTCGATAGAGAATCTCGCCCATCCAGATGAAGAGGGGCAGGGCGGCGAGTGTCCAGGAGGCGCTGTTGCCCCAGATCGTCGTTGCGAGCACGGAGCCGGCCGGAATGCCGCCGGCGACGAACTGCATCGCCACCCAGCCGCAGGCCATCAGCGAAATCGCGATCCAGACGCCGCCCGCCAGCATGATGATCAGCAGGACGAGCAGCAGCGCGGAGATTTCCATCATCGACATGGGTCAGACTCCGCTCGCCATGGCGCGTTCGACGATCTCCTCGTCGGATTGCGGCGGCGGCTTCTCGTAGCGCGGCGGCTGGCCACGCAGCACGACGTGGACGAACTCGTCGAGCATGGCGATGAACAGGATGGTGAGGCCGCCGGAATAGCCGAGCTGCGGGATCCACATCGGCATGGCGACGACGCCGCCGGCGACGTCGTTGAACTCGTAGGACTGCCAGGTCATCACCACGGCGTGCCAGGCGAAGAAGCCGGCGAAGCCGAGGCCGAGGACCAGCGAGAAGACCTCGAAGAACCAGCGCTTGCGGCCCTGGAAGCGGTCGATCAGCAGGCCGACCCGGATCATCTCGCCGGACTTGAAGGTATGGGCGAGGCCGAGAAAGGCCATCGCAGCCATGCACCAGGAGGCGAAATCGTCGCCGGCGGGGATGTTGAAGCCGACTTCGCGGCCGATCGAGAGGCCCATCATCAGGACGAGGATCGCGATCAGGAACAGGCCGGCGGCATAGCCGGAGAAGAGATAGAGCGCGTCGAGAAAGCGGCGGATCATGCGCGCGCCTCGCGACGATGCGTCGCTGCGCCGGGCCGCTCGGCCATGCGCAAAGCAACGGTTGCCAGGACCGGTCCTGTCATGAAAGCCTCCCCTAAGATCGGTCCGGCCCCTCAGCCATGTCCCGATCGCTAAAGCCGATCCTAATCGGCGAAATGAGCTTGTCAACGTTTCATCGACGATTTATCGATGAAACGTCAAAGAGCCATACTGGCCAATAATCGGGGGATCAGATGACCGCGAGCCGTTGGGATTTCTGGATCGACCGTGGCGGCACCTTCACCGACGTGATCGGCCGCGATCCTGCAGGCAAATTATATGCCCGCAAGCTGCTCTCCGAGAATCCCGGCGCCTATCGTGACGCCGCCGTCCAGGGCATCCGCGATCATCTGGGCCTGAAGACTGGCGAGCCGATCCCGGCCGGCACGGTCGGCGAGGTCCGCATGGGCACGACGGTCGCGACCAATGCACTCCTCGAGCGCAAGGGCGACCGCACTTTGCTGGTCACGACAAAGGGTTTCCGCGATGCGCTGCGCATCGGCTACCAGGCCCGGCCCGACATCTTCGCCAAGGAGATCATCAAGCCCGAGCAGCTCTACGACGCCGTGGTCGAGGTCGATGAGCGCGTCCTCGCCGACGGCTCGGTCGAGAAGGCCGCCGACGAGGCCGCGATCCGCGCCGCCTTGCAGGCGCAGTTCGATGCCGGCTTCCGCGCCGTCGCCATCGCCTTCATGCACGGCTACCGCTATCCGGCGCATGAGCAGCTTGCCGCCAAGGTCGCCCGCGAGATCGGTTTCCCTCAGGTCTCGGTCAGCCATGAGGTCTCGCCGCTGATCAAGCTGGTCGGGCGCGGCGACACCGCCGTGGTCGACGCCTATCTCTCGCCGATCCTTGCCCGCTATGTCGCGCAGGTCTCGGAAGAGCTCGACATCGCCCGCACCGGCGCGCGGCTGATGTTCATGATGTCCTCGGGCGGCCTCACCGCCGCCGAGCTGTTCCAGGGCAAGGATGCGATCCTCTCCGGCCCGGCCGGCGGCGTCGTCGGCCTCGCCGAGACCGGCCGCTCGGCCGGCTTCGACAAGGTCATCGGCTTCGACATGGGCGGCACCTCGACCGACGTCGCCCATTTCGACGGCGAATACGAGCGCGCCTTCGAGACCGAGGTCGCCGGCGTGCGCATGCGTGCGCCGATGATGCTGATCCATACGGTCGCAGCCGGTGGTGGCTCGATCCTGCATTTCGACGGCTCGCGCTTCCGGGTTGGTCCCGATTCCGCCGGCGCCAATCCCGGCCCCGCCGCCTATCGCCGCGGCGGCCCGCTCGCCGTGACCGATGCGAACGTCATGGTCGGCAAGCTGATCCCGTCCTATTTCCCGCCGATCTTCGGCCCCGGCCAGGACCAGCCGCTCGATGTCGCGACGGTGCGCGAGAAGTTCGCGACGCTCGCTAGCGAGGTCGGCGATGGCCGTTCCCCGGAGGAGGTCGCTGACGGCTTCGTCCAGATCGCCGTCGCCAATATGGCCGAGGCGATCAAGAAGATCTCGGTCCAGCGCGGCTACGATATCACCCGCTATGCGCTGAACTCCTTCGGCGGCGCCGGCGGCCAGCATGCCTGCCTCGTTGCCGATGCGCTCGGCATCAAGACCGTGCTGCTGCACCCGTTCTCCGGCCTGCTCTCCGCCTATGGCATGGGCCTCGCCGAGATCCGCGCCACCCGCACCGCGGCGCTTGATGTGCCCCTGGATGCCGACGCCAAGGCTGCGATCGGTACGCTTTCCGACAGGCTCGGCGCCGAGGCGAAGGGCGAAGTCGCCGGGCAGGGCGTGCCGGATGGCGATATCGCTATCCATGTCCGCGCCCATATCCGCTATGCCGGCACCGACACCGCGATCGCGACGCCCTTCGGCAGCCGCGCCGAGATGCAGGATGCCTTCCAGGCGGCGCACAAGGCCCGCTTCGGCTTCATGGACGAGACCAAGGCGCTGGTGGTCGAGGCGGTCGAGGTCGAGGCCGTCGGCGGCGGCGCCCGCTTCGAGGAAGCAGCAGCGGCTGAGAATGCCGGCGAGCCCGGAATCGCCGAGCGCACCCGCTTCTTCTCGAAGGGGCAGTGGCACGAGGCGGCGATCGTCCGGCGCGAGGCGATGGCGCGGGGGCAGGGCATTGCCGGTCCGGCCATCGTGATCGAGCCGAACCAGACCGTCGTGGTCGAGGATGGCTGGACCGCCAGGCTGACGGCGAAGGACCATCTCGTCCTGACCCGCAGCAAGGCGCTGGTGCAGAACGCGGCGATCGGCACCAAGGCCGATCCGGTCATGCTCGAGATCTTCAACAACCTGTTCATGTCGATCGCCGAGCAGATGGGCGTGACGCTGCAGAACACCGCCTATTCCGTGAACATCAAGGAGCGGCTCGACTTTTCCTGCGCGGTCTTCGACCAGACCGGCGCGCTGGTCGCGAACGCGCCGCACATGCCGGTGCATTTGGGCTCGATGGACCGTTCGGTCGAGACGGTGATCTCGAACAATCCGGTGATCCGCCCCGGCGACGTCTACTGCCTGAACGCGCCCTATAACGGCGGCACGCATCTGCCCGACATTACGGTCTGCACCCCGGTCTTCGACAATGAGGACAGGAACATCCTGTTCTGGGTGGCGAGCCGCGGCCACCACGCCGATGTCGGCGGCACCGCGCCGGGCTCGATGTCGCCGCTGGCGACCAATATCGAGGAAGAAGGCGTCTATATCGACAACTTCAAGATCGTCGATCAGGGCCGCTTCTGCGAGGAGGGACTGGTCAAGCTCCTGACCGGCGCGCGCTGGCCGGTGCGCAACGTCGTCCAGAACGTCAACGACCTGAAGGCGCAGATCGCTGCGAACGAGAAGGGCGTGGCGGAGCTGCGCAAGATGATCCGCTCCTTCGGCCTCGACGTGGTCCAGGCCTATATGGGCCATGTCCAGGACAATGCCGCCGAGAGCGTCGCGCGCCTGCTGACCCGCCTGCACGACTCGGAATTCACCTATCCGATGGACCAGGGCTGCGCGATCAAGGTGAAGATCACCATCGATCGCGAGAAGCGCGAAGCGACCGTCGACTTCACCGGCACCTCGCCGCAGCGCGAGGACAATTTCAACGCGCCGGCACCTGTCACCCGCGCAGCCGTGCTCTACGTTTTCCGCGTCATGGTCGACGACGCGATCCCGATGAACGCCGGTTGCCTGCGCCCGATCAAGGTGATCGTGCCGGAGGGCTCGATGCTGGCGCCGCGCTATCCGGCGGCCGTCGTCGCCGGCAATGTCGAGGTCAGCCAAGCCGTGACCAACACGCTGTTCGGCGCGCTCGAGGCGATGTCGTCCTCGCAGGGCACGATGAACAACCTGACCTTCGGCAACGACCAGTATCAGTATTACGAGACGATCTGCTCGGGCTCGCCGGCGGGGCCGGGCTTCAACGGCACCTCGGGCGTCCACGTCCACATGACCAATTCGCGCCTGACCGATCCGGAGATCCTGGAGACGCGCTTCCCGGTCGTGCTCGAGGACTTCCACATCCGCGCCGGCTCGGGCGGCAAGGGCGAGTGGAATGCCGGCGACGGCACCAGCCGCACCATCCGTTTCCTCAAGACGATGGACTGCGCCATCCTCGCCTCGCACCGCAAGGTCCGCCCCTTCGGCATGAAGGGCGGCGAGCCCGGCGAGCTCGGCCGGACGCTGGTCCGGCGGTTTTCCGGAGAGATCGAGGAGCTCAAGCCGTCAGACCAGACGCTGCTGCAGGCCGGCGAAGCGGTGACCGTGATCACGCCGACCGCCGGCGGCTATGGAAAGCGCAAGGGCTGAGGCTCAAGCCAAGTCGGTTTGCGCGAAATCGTTGCCCTTGTAGAGCAAGGGCAAATCGCGGCTGCGGGCGCAGGCATAGGCGAAGCAGTCACCGAAATTGAGTGAGGCCGGGCTGCCGACCGCGCGGCTATAGCGCTTCGCTGCCTCGATCGCAGCGCGGCCGATCTCCGGCGTCACCGAAATCTCCTCGGCGTCGAGATCGGCGACGAATTGCCGGATGCTCGCCTCGGATTGGCTGATCGTTTCCGCATTGGGCTCGCGGCCTGCTGCCCGCGCCTTCTTCGCGGCAAGCCCGAGAACCGCCTCAAACAGCCCCGGCGGTGACACACTCAGAGGCGTTGTGGCCGCTTCTATCTGCTCGATCAAAGCGTCTGCGTCGGATTCGCGGCCGAGGATCGCGACGATCGCGGATGCGTCCAGGTACATCAGCGTTCGCCCCACATCTCATCGGTGAAACGCTTCATGTCGAAATCGCCAGACGCCTCGCCCATCGCATCGGCGAGGGCGAGGCTGCGCGCGAGTCGTTGCCGCAGCGGCTTGTCGGCCTCGATGCGGGCAAGCTCGTTCTCCAGCGCAGCCTTGACGGCCTCGGTCTTGGTACGCGCGCCCGTCGCCCGTTGCACGCGTTCGGCCAGGACATCCACGGCATCGTCGCGAATATAGAGGGGCATGGATAGTCTCCTATGAATATTCAAATAGGGTCATATGAATATTCATGCAAGCGCTGCGGGATGGCAGGGTTCGCCTCCCGATGACGAAGGCAGGCAGCGCGCCTATCTGAAGTCTCTAGAGACGGAGACCGACCATGCCCCAGACCTGGATGATCACCGGTGCCAATCGCGGCATCGGCCTGGCCTTGACGATGGAATTGCTGCGGCGGGGCGACCATGTCGTCGCCGCAGCGCGCGAACCCTGGGGCGGGGCTTTGGCGGAGGTCGCCGGCGGGCAGGCCGGGACGCTGACTCCGCTCGAGCTCGACGTGACCTCCGACAAGAGCGTCGCGGCAGCCAAGCAGGCGCTCGATGGCCGGCCGATCGACGTGCTCGTCAACAATGCCGGCGTCTATGGCCCGCGTGACCGGCAATCGGCGCTCGACATGGACTTCAAGGCCTGGCGCGAGGTCTTCGAGGTCAATGTCTATGCCCCCTTACGGGTGGCACAGGCCTTCCTGCCCAATATCGAAGCGGGTTCCGGCCGCAAGATCGTGACGATCTCGAGCCGCATGGGCTCGATCGGCAGCAATCCCTCCGGCGCCATCGCCTATCGCTCCTCGAAGGCGGCGGTGAACATGGCGATGGTCGGCTTCGGCAATGCGGTGCGCGCCAGCGAGGTCGCCGTGCTGCTCTTCCATCCCGGCTGGGTCCGTACCGACATGGGCGGCGGTGGCGCCGATATTCCGCCGACGGAAAGCGCCGCCGGGCTGATCGCCACGATCGACGCTTCCGGCATGGCTCAGACCAACAGCTTCCGCAATTGGAAGGGCGAGGCGATCCCCTGGTAGGGATCAGCTTCCGCGGGTCGAGGCGAGCCAGAGCCCGCCGCCGATCAGGAAGCCGCCGCTGACCTTGGACATCAGCCGGACGCGCCGCTGCGACAGGAAGCGGCCGGCGCGGCCGGAGAGGATCGCGTAGGCGCCGTCGCTGAGCGCGGCGAACAGCATCGTGGTCGCGCCCATGATCGCAATCTGGGTGGCGTGGTCACGGGCTGGATCGAGGAACTGCGGGAAGAAGGCGCCAAAGAAGACCAGTGTCTTCGGATTGCTCAGCGCCACCAGCAAGCCCTGCAGGAAGAAGCCACCGCGCGGTGGACGCGCTTCTGTTCCGCCCTCGGCGGTCGCGCCGGCGCTGCGGTACATCTTCCAGCCCAGCCAGATCAGATAGGCGGCGCCGGCGAGCCTGACCCAGTCGAACCAATGGCCCATCGCCGCGATCACCGAGCTCAGGCCGATGCCGACGATCGCGATCATGATCGCGAGGCCCGCTTGCGTTCCCGCCACGTTGAGGAGCCCGGCGCGGCTACCATGCCTCAGGCTGTTGGCGATGATGAGCGTGACGGTCGGGCCGGGTACGATGATGATGACCAGGCAGGCGACGAGATAGGCGGCGAAGAGTTCGAGTGACATGGAGGGAGCCTCCCGGCGGGCTTGGCGGCCGCCTTGAAGACGGCGCGTCATTCCTCTCCTGTTTGCGCCGGCCTGTCGAGAGAGGGGAGCGCGCGTGCAGAAGGCGGATTTTCAAGTCGTCCCGCTGACGCCGGAGCTTTGGCCGGCGCTGGAGGATCTCTTCGGCCCGCAGGGGCCCTGCTATGGCTGCTGGTGCAATCATTTCCGCATGCCGCCGAAATTGCGCAAGCCGCTGCTCGGCGAGGGCGCGCGGCTGCTGTTCGAGGGCCGGGTGAAGGCAGGTCCGCCTCCGGGGGGGCTCGCTTTCGCCGGCGAGGCTCCTGTCGGTTGGCTGCAGATCGGCCCGCGGGCGCATGTGCCCGAATGGAATAATCCACGCCGGGCCTCGACGCCGCTGCCGGATGCGCCGGCGCAGGATGAGCGCAACTGGGCGGCCTCCTGCTTCTTCGTGCGCAAGGGCTTTCGCGGCAAGGGCGTCACGGCGGCGCTGCTGGCTGGTGGGGTCGTTTTCGCACGGGCGAGCGGCGCATGCTTGGTCGAGGCCGCGCCAATGAACAACGAGGCCAGGCGCAGCGCCGATGGGCTCTATGTCGGTCCGGAGAGCGTGTTCCAGCGCGCCGGTTTCGTCGAGGTCACCAGGCAGAAGCCGGGTAGACCGCTGATGCGCTTCGTCCTGTAGCTGGAGCGTCCTCGCGGGAGAATCGAAAGGGTCGATGTCAAGCCAAATATTTTATATTTTTTAGATACTTAGCTGGCTCCGTTAAGGATCTGTTTGTCTCGCACTTGCGAAAGCTCTGCCCGCTGACGAAGCGGTGAAGATGATGCGGCCGTTCGGGCTTACAGCCAAGATCACTGTCCTGTTCGCGATCTTCGGGATCGCGGCTGCCCTCGGTTTGGCGAGCGCGGTCAGCGGCCTCGATTCTGTCCATGGGATCGATCGGGAGGCCTTTGCCGGACAGCAGCTCGCCAACAAGGCGGCGCTGCTGTCGAGCCGGGTCGCGCAAGCTTCGCTCCTCAGTCGCTTCGACGATGCGACGGAGCCGGGGGCGGTCGCAACCGCGCTCGACCAGCTCGATGAAGCGGTCGAGCTGGTCGATGCCGCCCGCGCCAATCTGCTGTCGTCGCTGCCTGCCGGCCAGCGCCAGGTCAATGCCGCGCTCGATCCTCGCATCAAGACGTTCATCGCCTTTCAGCGCGACATCGTCGACATCGGCCGGCGCATCTCACCGAAGGCGGCGCTGATCGAAGCCTCGGCCGCCGAGGCGCGCGAGAACGTCCGCCAGATCATCGCGGCGACGGCGCGGCTCCGCGACGATCTCGATCGTCAGGCCGGCCTCGCCGCCAGCCGCGCCGGCGCTCTGGCGCAAGAAGTCAGGCTGCGTGTGATCCTGATTGCCGCCGGCCTGCCGCTGGCTGGCGGCCTGATCGCGATCCTGCTGTTGCGGACCTATCTGACGCGGCCCTTGCGCGTGCTGATGGAGACCATCGCGAGGGTCACCTCCTCGGACCGGGCCGTCGAGGTGCCCTATGGCAAACGGCGCGACGAGATCGGCCAGCTCGCCCGGACGGTGCGCACGCTGAGCGAGGTCCGCGCCACGCTGGTCACCCGCGATGCCGAGGCCGATCTGGCACAGCAGCATCGGCAGCACCGGACGGAGGAACTGCACAGGATCGCCCAGGAGTTCGAGGCGCGCATCGGCCGTCTGCTCGCCGATATCGGCCGGCTGAGCGAAGGCCTGCGCGCGGCGCTCGCCTCATCCGCCCTCCGTGCCGGCCAGATCTCGCACAGCGGCAACGCTGCGGCTGAGGCCGTCGCTGGAGCTGGCGACGAGGCGATACGCATCGCCGATGCCGCCATGCGGCTGGAGGAGGTCGTCGAGCAGATCAATCGCGAGGTCCGGCGTGTCTCCGAGACCGCCAGCCTCGCGACCCGCGATGCCGCCGGCACGGTCGGCCTCGTCGGCCGGCTGACCGAGAACGCCGGCAAGATCCGCGACGTCGTCCAGCTGATCGAGGCGATTGCGCGCCAGACCAATCTGCTTGCGCTCAACGCGACGATCGAGGCGGCCCGCGCCGGCACGCATGGCCGCGGCTTCGCCATCGTCGCCAGCGAGGTGAAGGCGCTGGCGACGCAGACCGCCGATGCGACGGCGCAGATCTCCAGGCGGATCGCGACCGTGGACATCGCGCTGTCGCAGGCCGCGCAGGCGATCATCGGCATCGCCAGCCGGGCCGGCGCGGTCGAGCAGGCGAGCACCGAGATCTCGACCATGGTTGCCTCGCATACCGGCCTGCTGCAGGGGCTGGGCGAGACCATTGCGCGTATCTCGGTGGTCACCGGGCAGGCGGCGGCCGCAGTGACGACGATCGCTGGCGCCGGTGTCCAGACCACTGCCCATGCCGAGCAGGGCGCGAGCGGCGCCCGCCAGCTCGACGAGCGCATCTCCGCCCTGCAGGCGGAGGCCGACGAATTCGCCCGGCGCCTGCGCGCCGCCTGAACCGGCTTGCCTTGGCCGCCCGACTCGCGGCCTTGTGCGCCATGCCCAAAAGCATCCGCATCCATCCATGAGCTGGTCGCCGCAGCAGGACGCGGCGCTCGCTGCCGTGGCCGATTGGCTGAAGGTCGGCTCGCCGCAGCTCTTCCGCCTGTTCGGCTATGCCGGCACGGGCAAGACCACGCTCGCCCGGCACATCGCCGAGGGCGTCGACGGCACCGTCGTCTTCGCCGCCTTCACCGGCAAGGCGGCGCTGGTGCTGCGCAACAAGGGCTGCGAGGGCGCGCAGACCATCCATTCGCTGATCTACCGCTCGCGCGGCGTCGATGAGGAGAGCCCGACCTTCGTGCTCAACCGCGAGAGCACTGCCGCCAAGGCCAAGCTGATCATCATCGACGAATGCTCGATGGTCGACGAGGAGTTAGGGCGCGACCTGCTCTCCTTCGGCACGCCGGTGCTGGTGCTGGGCGACCCGGCGCAGCTGCCGCCGGTCAAGGGCGGCGGCTTCTTCACCGAGGCCGAGCCCGACATCATGCTCACCGAGGTCCATCGCCAGGCGGCCGACAACCCGATCGTGCGCATGTCGATGATCGTGCGTGAAGGGGGCCGGCTCGAGATCGGCGACTACGGCGCGAGCCGGATCATCCGGCGCGCCGAGATCACGCCGGAGATCGTGCTCTCGGCCGATCAGGTCCTGGTCGGCCTCAACAAGACGCGCCGGCTCTACAATGCCCGCATGCGCCAGCTCATGGGCCATGTCGCCAATGTCCCGGCGGTCGGCGAGAAGCTGGTCTGCCTGCGCAACGACAAGAGCAAGGGCCTGCTCAATGGCGGCGCCTGGATCGTGCAGGAGCTGAAGACCTCGAAGAAGGGCCTCATCACCATGCGGGTGACGCCGGAGGACGATACCGGCGGCAAGCCGGTCAAGGTCTCGGTCATGCCCAACTTCTTTGATGGCACCGAGGACGAGGTGCCCTGGGAGCTTCGCCGCCATACCGACGAGTTCACCTTCGGCTACGCCCTCACCGTGCATAAGGCGCAGGGCTCGCAATGGGACAACATCGTCATGTTCGACGAAGCCTTCGCCTTCCGCGAGCACCGGGCGCGCTGGCTTTATACCGGCCTGACCCGTGCGGCGCAGACGATCACGTTGGTAATGTAGCTTACAAGAACGATCCTTGGCTTTGACTGGTCGCAGCAATGAGCTCGCGGTCATTCCGGGGCAGCCCGCAGGGCTGAGCCCGGAACCCAGAACCGATGCCGGCTGTGAGCGAGGCGCCGCGGCGGCAGCGCCCTTCCGGACAGGGCATCGGTTCTGGGTTCCGGGCCCATGGCTTCGCCATGTCCCGGAATGACCGGAGAATCACACCATCGGTCATCGCTGAAGGCCGTTAGTATTGTTCCGCCAGACCGCCACGGTAGATTGGAATTGCGCAAAACGCTGCTGGCGTAGAAGAATTTTCTTGGTATGCGATGATCTCGTGCTGGCCCGGCAATGCATCGGAACCTGAGATGATCGCAGCTTCGACCTTTGACTTGCACATCGACCGCCGCGGCAGCAATTGCGCTAAATGGGACAAGATGGAGGCCATCTACGGCGTGCCGGCCTCCGAGGGCATCGCCATGTGGGTCGCCGACATGGATTTCCGGCCGCCGGCTTGCGTGCAGGCCGCGGTCGAGGCGATGGCCGCCCATGGCATCTACGGCTATTTCGGCCACGAGAAGACCAACAGCGACGCCATCCGCTGGTGGATGCAGGAACGCCATGGCTGGGAGGTCGCACCGGAAGCGATCTTTACCACGCATGGGCTGGTGAACGGCACTGCGCTCTGCGTCGACGCCTATACCAAACCGGGCGATGGCGTCGTGCTGATGACGCCGGTCTATCACGCCTTCGCCCGCGTCATTAAGGCGGCCGGCCGCGATGTCGTCGAATGCCGGCTCGCACAGCAGGATGGCCTCTACGTCCTCGACATCCCTGCCTGGGATGCGCAGATGACCGGCAAGGAAAAGATGCTGGTGCTGTGCTCGCCGCATAATCCGGGCGGGCGGGTCTGGAGCCGTGACGAGCTTCGCCAGATCGCCGATTTCTGCGTCCGCCACGACCTGATCCTGGTTTCGGACGAGATCCACCACGACCTCGTCATGCCCGGCTACAAGCACACCGTCATGCCTCTCGCTGCGCCGGAGATCATCGATCGCCTGGTGATGATGACCGCGACGACCAAGACCTTCAACATCGCTGGCGCTCATGTCGGCAATGTCATCATCCCTGACGAGAAACTGCGTGCGCCTTTCCGTGCCCGGATGAACGCGCTTGGCATCTCCCCGAACTCCTTCGGCATGGAGATGTCGACCGCCGCCTACAGCAAGGAGGGCGCCGCCTGGGTCGATGCGCTCGCCGCCTATCTCGACGGCAACCGCCGGGTCTTCGACGCTGCCATCAACGCCATCCCCGGCCTGCGCTCGATGCCGCTGGAAGCGACCTATCTCGCCTGGGTCGACTTCTCCGGCACTGGCATGGAGCCGAAGGATTTCATCGCCCGCGTCGAGAAGCAGGCGAAGATCGCGGTCAACCACGGCAACAGCTTCGGCGCCGGCGGCGACAGTTTCCTGCGCTTCAATCTGGCGACCCAGCGCGCCGTCGTGGTCGAGGCGGCCGAGCGCCTGAAGCAGGCCTTCGCCGATCTGCAGTGAGCGCGGCTTCTGCTCAGAAATGCGCGAGATAGCCGCCGTCGACCGGTAGCGTCACGCCGGTGACATAGGCCGCTTCCGGCGAGCACAGGAAGGCTACGGCGCCGACGAGCTCGTTGGGAACGCCCCAGCGCCCGATCGAGGTCCGCTGCGCCAGCATGCCGGCGATGCCGGGATCGGCGACGAGGCCGGCATTGGCCTCGGTCGCGAAGAAGCCGGGCGCGACGGCGTTGACCGTGATGCCGCGCGGGCCGAGCTCGGCCGCAAGCGCGCGGGTGAGCGCCTCCAGCCCGCCCTTGGTCGCGATGTAGCCGGGATCGCCTGCCCGCGCGATCGAGCCGGCGATCGAGGTGATGTTGACGATGCGCCCGCCATCCGGAATGTGCCGGGCGAGCCGCCGCACCAGGTCGAAGGGCGCGACGAGATTGACCTCGAGCAAGGCCCGGAAGGCGGCACGGTCGAGCGCATCGAGCGGCCGGCGATCGCGCAAGCCGGCATTGTTGACGAGGATGTCGATGCGGGGATGACGGGCGACCAGCGCTTCAAGTGCCCGCGCGGTCGCCTCCTCATCGGCGAGATCGGCGGCGAAGGTCGAGACCGCGAGGCCTTCCGCCGCCAATTCAGCGGCAGCGCCATCGAGCACGTCTTGGCTGCGGCCATGGATCACGGCGTGCGCGCCGCGCGCGGCAAGCCCTTTGGCGATCGCGAGGCCGAGGCCCTTGCCGGCCCCGGTGATCAGGGCCGTTCGTCCGTTCAGATCAGTCATTGCCTCTAGCCGTCAGCCCTGCAGGTCCACCGTGCTTGTCGCTCGGCGGCGTCCTATCGCGTCAGCACTGGCTCGGTCCATCACAGCCGCTGCGAAGTCGTGCCCTTGGCGATGATCGGGCCGGTCGGGCGCCCGGTCGGCGAGCCCGATGCAGGCTCCAGCGTGATCTCGAAGAGCTGGCCATTGCCGAGCGGCAGATTGTCGAGCCGCAGGGGTGTCGAGCGCGCGCGATCGATCAGGCCGACCGAGCGCGGGCCGACGGCGCGATCCCACAACGTCCAGATCTCGAGCGCCTTGCCGGCCGGCACGTCGATGCTCTGCAAGGGCAGCATCTCGACGCGCCCGTCGGCGAAGGTATTGACCACGGCGGCGGCCGCATTGCCCTCGGTCAGCAGCACCGCGACCATCAGCGGTTGACGCCTGGCGCGATCGAGCGCGCCGAAGAGGCCGACGGCCAGCAGCACGCTCGCCAATGCCCCGGCGAGGGCCGCGCCGCGCCAGACGAACAGGCTGTTCCACCACTCGGCGAGGTGGCTGGAGCCGGCCATTGTCGGCCGCGACGTCGCGGCCGAGGCCGGTTGCAGCAGGCCCGCCAGTCCAGTCTCGATCCGGGACCAGAGGTCGGCGGGTGGCGCGAGCGGCGTGGCAGTCGCATCGAGTGCAAAGAAGTGCTGCCGCCAACGCTCGACCGAGGCGGCGAAATCGCGATCCGTGTCGAGGCGGCGCTCGATGGCCGCGCATTCCGTCCCGTCGAGCAGGCCGAGCACATATTCGCCGGCGAGCGCGTCACGCTCGGGCGGTGTCAGGGAGGCATCGTGCAGAGCGCTCATCCGAGGCACTCCTTCAGCGAGAGCAGCGAACGGCGGATCCAGGATTTCACCGTGCCGAGCGGCAGCTTGAGGCGGCCGGCGATTTCGCCATGGGTGAGGCCCTGGACGAAGGCGAGCAGGACGAGGCCGCGCCGCTGCGGCGAGAGCGTCTCCAGGCAGGCTCGCAGCGCGCTGGCGTCCGACAGCTTCGACATCACGGTCTCGGGATCGTCCTCCTCACTCGCCGTTTCCTCGGCGATCGGGGTGTCGCTGGTCTCGGTGCGCTTCTCGTCGCGCAGGATCGAGAGCGAACGATTGCGCAGGATCGCGTAGATCCAGGTCAGGCCGGCGCCGCGTTCGGGATCGAAGCGGCCGGCATGCCTGAAGATCAGCACGAACGCATCCTGCACCGCTTCCTCCGCCAGGGCCCGGCGCTTCAGCAAACGCTGCGCCACACCGAGCATACGCGGCGACTCCGCTTCGTAGATGCGGCGGAGCGCAGTTTTATCGCCGGCGGCGCAAGCGAGCAGCGCGGCTTCGATCTCGCCGAGCTCTCCTGATTGCTTCACGTCGGTCGCCATCCGTCTCCCCGGTCTCCGGCCGTCCTCGTGAGAGCGGCGGCTCATAGTTACGCGATGCCGCTCGTCATGGATGCAGGCTGCGGCTTTTATTTTTGCACCCGCATCCGATCCCGAAACTCGCCGCTATCCGTCATGGGTGCCGCGCCGCAGGAGGCGTCGGCCAGCCCCTTTGAGATCGCGACACGAACCGGAGAACATCACATGACCAAGGCTCGCAACCTGCTTCTCGCTTCCACCATTCTCAGCGCAGCTTTCGCGGCGACTGCAACCCAGGCCGGCACGCTCGCCGTCCTGACCGGCGACGACACGCTGACCATGGTCGATACCGCGACCCAGAAGGCCGGCAAGTCGATGAAGGTTAGCGGCATCAACGGCAAGATCGCCGGCATCGATGTCCGCCCGGCCGACGGCATGCTCTATGCGCTTAGCCTCGACGGCACGGTCTACACGGTCGACAAGGCCGGCAAGGCCACGATGAAGTCGAAGATGGACACGGTGCTGCCCGCCAGCACCATGGCGACGGTCGACTTCAACCCGGCGGCCGATCGTCTGCGCGTCATCGGCGCCGATGGCACCAATCTTCGCGTCAATGTCGACGACGGCAAGACCACGGTCGACGGCAAGCTGAAGTTCGCCGAGACCGACATGCACAAGGGCGAGACGCCGATGGTCGTCGCCGGCGCCTATAGCAATTCGGTCAAGGGCACCAAGGAGACGGCGCTCTACGACATCGATGGCAAGATCAGCGGGCTCCTGAAGCAGGCGCCGCCGAATGATGGCGTGCTCGGCGCGATCGGCAAGCTCGGCGTTACTCCGAAGGCGATCGCCTTCGACATCGAGACGGCGGCCGATGGCACGAATACCGGCTGGCTCGTCGCCGATGGCGGCCTCTACAAGGTCGACCTGACCTCGGGCAAGGCCGCGATGGTCGGCAAGATCGGCGGGCTCACCGCGCCGGTGCGTGATGTCGCGGCGCTGCCGGCGATGTGACCCGAACGCATCCTGCGATCTACAGGAGGCCGCCGCTCCCGAGGGAGTGGCGGCCTTTTTCCGTTGCGGAGACGGTCGGGCTTTCGCCATAGTTGCAGTGGAGTCTGCGGATGGCGACGCAGATGGCGGAGGCGAGGGCATGGCGGATTGGTCAGACCCACGCTTGAGGATGCTGGCCCTGCAACGCTTCGGCCTCGGCCTGAAGCCGGGGCAGGGCGGAACGGTTGCAGACGTTCGCGAGCGCCTGCTCGCGGAGATTCGCAGTGAAGGCGCGCCGCAGCCGCGCGTCAGCTTCTCCGGCGCCGCGCCGATCGGCCGGGCGCTCTACGCCTTCGAGGATGAGGAACGCGCTGCGCGTGAGGCAAAGCGCGTCGCCGCCCAGCAGGGCAGCGGGCAGCAGGCCATGGGGCAGGGCGTACAGGTCGCCGCCGCGTCGCCCATGCCCGGCCAGCCCCAGAGCCCGACGGCGAAACCACCGCAACTCGAGCCGCCCTTTCCGGCGAAAGTCTATCGCGAGGAAGCGGTCGCCCGCGTCCAGGGTGCGCTGGAGGCGGAGGCCGGCTTCGCCGAGCGGCTCGTGCAGTTCTGGTCGAACCATTTCTGCGTCTCGGTCGCCAAGGGCAATTTCGTCCGCGCCATGGCCGGCGCCTTCGAGCGCGAGGCGGTCCGCCCCAACATCTTCGGCCGCTTCGAGGATCTGCTGGTCGCGGTCGAGAGCCATCCCGCTATGCTCAATTTCCTCGACAACCAGCTCTCGATCGGCCCGGATTCGCGCGCCGGCAAGCGCCGCGGCCGTGGTCTCAACGAGAACCTCGCTCGCGAGATCATGGAGCTGCATACGCTCGGCGTCTCCGGCGGCTACACGCAAGCCGACGTCACCTCACTGGCGCGGATCATCACCGGCTGGACGGTGGTCGGGCGCGATGCCCGCCTCGGCTTTCCCGGCTCCTTCGCCTTCAATCCCGGCCTGCACGATCCCGGCGGCCAGAGGCTGCTCGGCAAGGTCTACCGGCAGGAGGGCAAGGAGATGGGCATGGCGGCGCTCGCCGATCTCGCCCGCCATCCGAGCACAGCCAGTTTCATCGCCCGCAAGCTCGCCCGCCATTTCGTCGCCGATGATCCACCGCAGGCGCTGGTCGCCGAACTCGCTCGTACGTTCCGCGAGACCGGTGGCGACCTCGCTGCGCTCTCGCGGGCGCTGGTGACCTCGGAGCTTGCCGGGGCAGCACCGGCGACCAAGCTGCGCACGCCGCAGGAGTTCCTGGTCGCCTCGTTCCGGGCGCTCGGCCGCAAGCCGGATTTTGGCCAGATCGCCGGGCCGCTCGGCGTGATGGGCCAGCCGCTCTGGCAGCCTTCCGGGCCGGACGGCTATCCCGACAGCAACGCCGCCTGGGCGACGCCGGAAGGGATCAAGACCCGCATCGACGTCGCTGCCCAGCTCAGCCGGCAGGCCGCCGGTTCGGTCGCCGATCCGCGCGCGCTGGTCGAGGAGGTACTCGGCCCGCTCGCTTCGCCACAGACACGGCAGGCGGTGGCGCGTGCCGAGAGCAAGCCTCAGGCGCTCGCACTGCTGCTGATGTCGCCTGAATTCCAGCGGAGGTGAGCATGGCCGCCGACGATGACGATTGCGAACGCATGACGCCCTCGCGCCGGGCCGTGCTCGGGGCGGCCAGCGCGCTCTTCGCCTGGTCCTATATGCCGAAATTCGCCCATGCGGCGGCGGGTTCGCGCGATGCCCGCTTCCTGCTGGTGGTTCTGCGCGGCGCGCTCGACGGGCTTTCGGCCGTGCCGCCGCTCGGCGATCCCGCCTACGCCGATCTGCGCGAAGGCATCGCGCTGGGCAAGGACGGGCCGGAGGCGGCGTTGCCGCTCGACGGCTTCTTCTATCTGCACCCGGCGATGCCGAACCTGGCGCGGCTCTATGCCGGCGGGCAGGCGGCGATCGTCCATGCCAGCGCCACCGGCTATCGCGAGCGCTCGCATTTCGACGGGCAGGACGTGTTGGAGAGCGGGCAGGGCGGCCCGGGCAAGACTGACTCAGGTTGGCTCAACCGTTTGATCGCCAGCTTGCCGCCGGGCGAGGCGGTGTCGCGCCATGGTGCGCTCGGCGTCGGCGTGGTGCCGCCTTTGGTGGTGCGTGGCGCGGCGCCGGTGCTGGGCTGGGCGCCGCCGCGCATGGCGCGGGCCGGCGCCGATCTCGTCCAGCGCCTCGGCGATCTCTATGGCGAGCGCGATCCTGCTCTAGCGCTGGTGCTGAAGCGAGCGATCGAGACCGAACTGATCGCGTCCAGGCAGGGCGCGGAGCAGCCGCGCGGCGGCGGCGGGCCTGATAGTGCCGAGGGCATGAAGCGGATCGCTGAGGGCGCAGCGAGGCTGGTCGGCGCCGAGGATGGCCCGCGCATCGCCGCTTTGGCTTTCGAGGGCTGGGACACGCATGCCAATGAGGGCGGTGCCAAGGGAAGGCTCGCCACGCTGCTCGGCGGGCTCGACGGCGCGCTTGCTACCTTCGAGAGCGGGCTCAAGCCGGTCTGGAAGGACACGGTGGTGATGGTCGTCACCGAGTTCGGACGCACCGCTCGCGTCAACGGCACGGTCGGCACCGATCACGGCACCGGCACGGTCGCCTTCCTGGTCGGCGGCGCGGTCAAGGGCAAGCGGATGATCGTCGATTGGCCGGGCTTGAAACCCGAGCAACTGCACGAGCAGCGCGATCTCAGGCCGACCACAGACATCCGCGCCGTCGCCAAGGGTGTGGTCGCCGACCTGTTCGGGCTGTCCGGCCCGGTGCTGGCCGAAAAGGTGTTTCCGGGCACCGGCGGGCTCGCGCCGATGCAGGGGCTGGTCGTCTAGCCTCCTTCTCCCACCGATCTCGGGCTTGCCCGAGATCGGTACTTTAGGTGGTCCATGTCGGAAACATCCGACATGGACTGGGGAGAAGGTGCCGGCAGGCGGATGAGGGCGTTATGACGGGGTGAGGCACCACAAAAAGGGCCGCTTGCGCGACCCTTCCCTCATCCGTCAGCGCTTCGCGCTGCCACCTTCTCCCCCGAGGGGAGAAGGGAAGATCACGCCCAGGCGCGGCCCTTCAGCTTCTCCTCGAAGGCGTCGATTTTGCTCGACTTCTCCATAGTGAGGCCGATGTCGTCGAGGCCGTTGAGCAGGCAGTGCTTGCGGAACGGATCGATCTCGAAGTTCACCGTGCCGCCGTCCGGCCCCTTGATGCTCTGGTTCACCAGATCGACGGTCAGCGTCGCGTTCGAGCCGCGGTCGGCGTCGTCGAACAGCTTGTCGAGATCTTCCTGGCTGACCACGATCGGCAGGATGCCGTTCTTGAAGCAGTTATTGTAGAAAATGTCGGCGAAGCTGGTGGAGATCACGCAGCGGATGCCGAAATCG
Organism: Allobosea sp. P4_H5; assembly: GCF_056400825.1. Taxonomy (NCBI): domain Bacteria; kingdom Pseudomonadati; phylum Pseudomonadota; class Alphaproteobacteria; order Hyphomicrobiales; family Alloboseaceae; genus Allobosea; species Allobosea sp. P4_H5. The sequence continues at coordinate 211,895 of NZ_JBFUKM010000004.1, forward strand.
AGCAGGGCCCAGGGCGCATGCTCGCGCGACGAGCCGCAGCCGAAATTGTCGCCGGCGACGAGGATCTCCGACTTGCGATAGGCCGGCTGGTTCAGGACGAAGTCCGGATTCTCCGAGCCGTCCTCCTTGTAGCGCATCTCCGAGAACAGCGCGGTGCCAAGGCCGGTGCGCTTGATCGTCTTCAGATACTGCTTGGGGATGATCATGTCGGTGTCGACATTGATCACCTTCAGCGGGGCGGGGGTCGAGGTCAGGGTGGTGAAGGGCTGCATGGCGGATACTCCGGCAGGTCTTGTCTGGTCAGGATAGGGCGGCGGCGCGCGTCAGAGCTGCGCCGTCAGGAGCTTGAAGCTGGCGAAGGTGAAGAAGGCGGCGAGGCAGGCTTCCGCCCGGCGGCGGATCCTGCGGTAGCCCGCCACCATCGAGGCGGTCGAGAACAGCCAGGCATAGGTCTGGTTGATCGCGAGCGAGATCGTCAGGCAGCCGAGGATGATGGCGTAGAGCACCACCGCCGGCGTTTCGGGCCTGAGGCCGAGCGCGATGATCGCCGTCCAGCTCAGGATCGCTTTCGGGTTGGTGAGGTGCATCAGGTAGCCGCGCAGATAGAGGCGGCGGCCCGAGCCACTGGCTTTCGGCGGCGGCATCTCCGCCTGCATGGCCGAGCGCGCCGAGCGCCAGGCCAGGAACAGGAGATAGAGCCCGCCGACGATCTTGATGGCGTAGAGCGCGCCGGGATGGGCGACGATCAGCGCGGTGACGCCGACCGCGGCGAGGATGCCCCAGGTCAGCGATCCCGTGGTGACGCCGAGCGCAAGCGTCATCCCGGCTTTCCGACCATGCTCCATCGAGGTCGCCATCACCTGGAGATTGCTCGGTCCAGGGCTGGCGACGGCGATGAAGAAGGCCGAGAAGACCAAGGCGAGGTCAGGCAGGTGGCGGGTCAGTTCGTCCAGCATGTCTTTTATCCCGCTGCCTTCTCGATTGCGTCCATGTCGTCGTCGTCGAAGCCGAAATGGTGGCCGATCTCGTGGACGAGCACATGGGTGACGATGGCGCCCAGCGTCTCGTCGTGCTCCGCCCAGTAGTCGAGGATCGGCCGGCGATAGAGATGGATGGTGTTGGGCATCTGCCCGGTCTGCGGAGCATAGCCCTGCTGCGGCAGGCCTACGCCCGAGAACAGGCCGAGCAGGTCGAAGGGGCTCTCGGCCTCGAGCTCTTTCAGCACGTCGTCCTCGGGGAACTCGGTGACGTTGATGACGAGATCGGCGCAGAGCTTGCGGAAATCCTCGGGCAGACGGTCATAGGCCGCCTGCGCCAGGATCTCGAACTCGGCGCTCGAAGGCGCGCGCACGCCGTCCCAGTCGAGGCCCTGCGAGGCCTCGCCCGAAGCGGCTGCCTTGATCGACGGAACGCTGCCCATCACCAGATCTTCAGTTGATGCCCGAGCCACCAGGACAGGCCGATAAAGGCGATCAGCGAGAGACCGCGGCCGATTCTGCGGCCCCAGAGCTCGATGTCGTCGCCTTCCGGCGCGTCCTTGCCGGAGAAGTGGTCGGCCGCGCGCCCCATGGAGGAGCCGAGGAAACTCTCATCGTCGCGCCTGACGCGATCGAGCGCTTCCTTGGCCTCCTTGGCACGGGCGGCTTCGCGGGGATCGGTGCTCATGACGTCCTCCCGCGAATCGAACCGCTTCAGCCCAGCGTCCGCACGTCGACGAAGTGGCCGATCAGGGACGCCGCCGCCGCCATCGCCGGCGAGACCAGGTGAGTGCGGCCCTTGAAGCCCTGACGGCCCTCGAAATTGCGGTTCGAGGTCGAGGCGGCGCGCTGGCCCGGCTTGAGCTGGTCCGGGTTCATGCCGAGGCACATCGAGCAGCCCGGCTCGCGCCATTCGAAACCGGCGGCGAGGAAGATCTTGTCGAGCCCCTCGGCTTCCGCCTGCTGCTTCACCAGGCCGGAGCCCGGCACTATCATGGCATAGTCCAGGCTCTGATGGATCTTCTTGCCCTCGACGATCTTGGCGACGGTGCGCAGGTCCTCGATGCGGCCATTGGTGCAGGAGCCGATCCAGATCACGTCGAGCGGGATTTCGGTCATCTTGGTGCCGGCGGTCAGGCCCATATAGTCGAGCGCCCGCTTCTTCGAAGCGCGCTTGACCTCGTCCTCGATCTGCTCGGGATCGGGCACGGCGCCGGTCACCGAGATCACGTCCTCGGGGCTGGTGCCCCAGGAGACGATCGGCGGCAGGTTGGCGGCATCGAGCCGGACGATGCGGTCGAAATACGCGCCCTCGTCGGTCCGGAGCGTCTCCCAGTAGCGCACGGCCTCGTCCCAGGCGGCGCCCTGCGGCGCCTTCGGGCGGCCCTTGAGATAGGCGTAGGCCTTCTCGTCCGGCGCGACCATGCCGGCGCGGGCGCCGCCCTCGATCGACATGTTGCAGACGGTCATGCGGCCTTCCATGGAGAGGCCGCGAATGGCCTCGCCGGCATACTCGATCACCGAGCCGGTGCCGCCGGCCGTGCCGATCTCGCCGATGATGGCGAGCGTGATGTCCTTGGCGCCGACGCCCGGAGCGGGCTTGCCGTCGACCTGGACCAGCATGTTCTTGGCCTTCTTCTGGATCAGCGTCTGGGTGGCGAGCACATGCTCGACCTCCGAGGTGCCGATGCCATGGGCAAGAGCCCCAAAAGCCCCGTGCGTCGAGGTGTGGCTGTCGCCGCAGACGATGGTCGTGCCGGGCAGGGTGAAGCCCTGCTCGGGGCCGACGATGTGGACGATGCCCTGGCGGATATCGAGCTCGTTGAAGTACTCGACGCCGAACTCTTTCGCGTTCTTGGCCAGCGCCTCGACCTGGATCCGGCTCTCTTCCTCGGCGATGCCCTTGCTGCGGTCGGTCGTCGGGATGTTGTGGTCGACGACGGCGAGCGTCTTGCCGGGGGCATGGACCTTGCGGCCGGTCATGCGCAGGCCCTCGAAGGCCTGCGGGCTGGTCACCTCATGCACGAGATGGCGGTCGATATAGAGCAGGCAGGTGCCGTCGTCCTGGCGATCGACGACATGGTCCTCGAAGATCTTGTCGTAGAGGGTGGTGGGGGCCTTGGTCGCAGTCATGGCTTCATCGCCTTCGGTATGGAAAAGGGTAGCAGCCCAATAGGGCTTTCGCGCATCGCAATGGCCTGTCGCCGGCCGGACGGCCGGTCTCAGGCGCGGCTAAGGCCGGCTGCGAGCGAGGCCGTGAAGCGGCCGAAGAAGCGCCAGGGCAGGCGGGCATGGTCATGCAGCGCGGCAAAGCCCTGGGTGCTCGGAAAACGGCGCAGGTTCAGTGTGCGGCGCATCACGCGCCGGACTTCGCCCCTGTTCTGCCGTTTCACCGTCATGACGTGCTTCTACCAGTTCCAAACTGCACGGGCAACGCGGTGAGACTGTCGCAGCGGCAGCCGCGTAGCGCGTTCAGTGCAGGGCTGTTATCTAGCGGCTCCCGGTGCGCCGCGAAAGAGCAGGCTGCGCCGGCAAACCGAACGGTGATGCGATGGCGCGCTTCTTTCCCTTCATGCTGCTGGCGGTCATCGCCTATGGCGTCACCGTCGCGGCGTTGGGCGTGCCGCTCTCGCGCGAGCTTCTGAATATCGGCCTGCCGTCCGGCTCGGCCTTCGTCCTCACTGTCAGCGAGCTTCTGCTCGCGATCTCGACGGTCGTGCTGTTCTTCGAGATCATGAACGCGACCAGCGCCAAGTCGAGCTCGATCCTCAACCATGGCCTGTCCATGGTGGTGTTCATCGCCTGCGGACTGATCTTCCTGTTCGTACCCGGCTTCGGCACCGGCACCTTCGTGATCATCACGCTGATGGCGCTGGTCGACGTGATCGCGGGCTACTCGATCAGCATCCTGACGGCGCGGCGCGACATGACCTTCGGGAATAACGAATAGCACTCGCCGTCATTCCGGGGCAGGCCGTAGGCCTGAGCCCGGAATCCAGAACCGCAGGTGGCTAAAGGGAAACGGCCGCCATTGCGGTTCTCCTGCCGAAGGCATCGTTTCTGGGTTCCGGGCTCTTCGCTACGCGAAGCCCCGGAATGACTGCGCGGGTAAAGCTACAACTCACTGCGCAGCTGCCAGAGCTCAGGGAAGAACGAGCGCTCCAGCGCGGTCCGCAGGAACTTCACCCCGCTGGAGCCGCCGGTGCCCGGCTTGAAGCCGATGATGCGCTCGACCGTCTTCATGTGGCGGAAGCGCCATTGCTGGAACTGGTCCTCGACATCGACCAGCTCCTCGGCGAACTCGTAGAGATCGAAATAGGTGTGCGTATCGCGATAGATCGCGAGCCAGACAGCCTTCACGCCCTCATTCGCGACATGCGGTTGGCTCCAGTCGCGCTCGATGCACTCGGCCGGGATGGGCAGGCCGCGGCGGGCGAGCAGCCGCAGCGCCTCGTCATACAGGCTCGGCACTTCCAGCAGCGCCTTCAGATGGGCGTGATGCTCGGGGTGATGCTTGTGCATCGCCAGCATGCGAGGATCCTTGGCGCCGAGGCGGAATTCGAAGGCGCGGTACTGATGGGACTGGAAGCCGGAGGACTGGCCGAGCGCGTCGCGGAAAGCGAGGTAATCGGCCGGTGTCATGGTCGAGAGCACGTCCCAGGCGCTGATCAATTGCGCCTGGATGCGCGAGACCCGCGCCAGCGACTTGAAGGCCGGCTGCAATTCGTCGGCCCTGATCGCGGCGATGGCGCCGTCGAGCTCGTGCGCGGCGAGCTTCAGCCAGAGCTCCTGGACCTGGTGGATGGTGATGAACAGGAGCTCGTCGGGCGCATCGCTGAGCGGCTTCTGCGCTGCGAGCAAGAGGTCGAGACCGAGATAGGAGCCGTAATCCATCCGCTCCTTGAAATCGGTCTGCATGCCCGGCTCGATCCGGCTCTGGTGATCGCCCGTCCCGCTGGTCATGATGCCGCCCTCGCTCGCCTCGCGCCTTGACTGGGAAGAGGCACAAGATATTTTAAATTTAAAGTATTTTGCCGGATCGGCAAGGCTGCGGAGCATGATGATGGACCAGATGACGAAGGTTCCCGCAACGCTCGGCCGCCCGCCCTTCGATCTTTCCGCCGAGTTCTCGCGCTTCCGCCAGAACTGGCCGGCCAAGCTGCATTTTGCCGCCCACAGCCATCATTTCTGGCCGGATGCGACCCGCGAGGCACACTTACGCGCCTGGGACGATGCCGCTCGCCTCGTCGATGGCAAGTGGCAGGAGGTGCTCGGCCCGGTCTGGCAGAAGCTCGCGCAAGGCGTTGCCCGGCATCTCAATTTGCCTGGCATCGATGGGCTCGTCCCGGCCAACAACACCCATGAATTCGTCAACCGCTTGCTCTCCTGTCTGCCGCGCGAGCGCAAGCCGCGCATCCTGACCAGCGATGCCGAATTCCATTCCTTCCGGCGCCAGATCGAGCGGCTCGCCGAGGATGCTCTGATCGAGCTCACCGTCGTTCCGGCCGAACCCTTCGCCGGCCTGACCGAGCGGCTGATCGCGGCCTCGCAAACCGGCCCCGGTCCCGACATGGTCTTCGTCAGCCAGGTCCATTTCAATTCCGGCTATGCGCTGACTGATCTGGAAGCGCTGGTCGATGGCGTCAGCGCGCCCGGGCGACTCGTCGTCATCGACGGCTATCACGGTTTCCTGGCCCGCCCGACCGATCTCTCGGGGATCGCAGACAAGGCCTTCTATATCGCCGGCGGCTACAAATACGCGATGTCGGGCGAGGGCGCCTGCTTCATGCACTGCCCGCCGGGTTTCGCCATGCGTCCGCGCGACACCGGCTGGTATGCCTCCTTCGGCGCGCTCTCGGGCGCGCAGGGCGAGATCGGCTATGCTGAGAATGGCTGGCGCTTCATGGGCGCGACCTTCGACCCATCCGGTCTCTACCGCATGGGCGCGATGTTCGACTGGCTCGATGCCAAGGGCCTGGATGCCGCGGCAATCCACGCGCATGCCCATGCCTTGCAGGCGATCTTTGCCGAGGGCTTGGCGCGGCAGCCCTGCGGCGTGCTCGCACTGGAGAACCTGGTCGTACCGCTGGACGAGCCGGCGCGCGGCAATTTCCTGACCTTCCGCCATGCCGACGCGACGCTGTGGCACGAGAAGCTGAAGCAGGCCGGCATCACCGTCGATCTGCGCGGCGACCGCCTGCGCGTCGGCTTCGGGCTCTACCAGACGGAAGGCGACGTGAAGCTGCTGCTGGAGCGGATGCTGACGTTGCGGTAGGCTCCTCCCCCGATCAGCCTGCACCCTGCGCTGATCGATGAAGCGGACGGAGCTGAACCATGAAGACTCTGCCGGCCCTTGTGATCGCAGCCGCTCTTGCCAATCTAGCTCCCGCCTTCGCTCAGGCTCCCAAGCCAGCCACGGCTTCCCCGGCCGTGCAGAAGGAGTTCGGCGACTTCATCGGAAAGTTCCGCGCGGCATTGAAAGCCAATGATGCAGCAGCCGTCGCCGGCATGACGCGGCTGCCCTATATGGCCGACGCCTCCATTGCCGATGCCGCACAATTCCGTGCCAAGGCCTGGCCGCGCGACTTCACTACGAAGAACCGCACCTGCCTGCAGCGCACCAAGCCGGTCTACGACCGCGACGGCGCCAGGAACGAGATCTACGCCACCGCCTGCGGCGGGAGCATCTTCACCTTCACCAAGACGCCGACCGGATTCCTGCTCACCGACGTCGATATCGCCGATTGATCAGGTTATGCGGCGCGTCAGCGCTGGGCGGTATCGACGCTGACCACCACCGACATGCCGGGCGAGAGCCGCTCGGCCAGGCCCTGGCCGGGGTCGATCGCGATGCGCACCGGCACGCGCTGGGCGATCTTGACGAAGTTGCCGGTGGCGTTCTCCGGCCGGATCACGCTGAATTCCGACCCGGCCGCCGGCGAGAAGCGTTCGATCGTGCCAGCCAGCCGGGCATGGCGCAGCGCGTCGACGGTGAAGGAGACCTTCTGGCCGATGCGCATGCCGGAGAGCTGCGTCTCCTTGAAGTTGGCGATCACCCAGACCTGGCTCGGCACCAGCGCCATCAATTGCGTGCCGGCCGAGACATACTGCCCGAGCCGGGCCGAGACTTCGCCGAGGCGCCCGTCCTGCGGCGCGGTGATGCGGGTGTTCTGCAGGTCGATCTCGGCGAGATGGACAGCCGCCTCGGCGCCCTGCACCGCGGCTTCCAGCGAAGCCTTGTTGACGATGGCGCTCTGCACGTCCTGACGGGAGACGTCGACCGCGGCGTGGCTCGCCGTCAGGGCGGCTTTAGCCTGGTCGAATGCTTGCTGGCTCTGATCGGTGTTGGTCTGGCTGACGATGCCGCGCTCGCGCAACGGCTCGATGCGGCCCCAATTTGCTTCCGCCGTGCGTAGCGCTGCCTCGGCGCTGGCGACATTGGCTTCGCTGGCGCGCTGGCGTGCCTCGGCGGCGTGGCGGGCCTGCTCGGAATTGGCGAGCGCGGCATGCTGCGCGGCGAGGCTGGCGCGGGCCTGATCGAGCCGTTGCTGGAAGATGCGCTCGTCGATGCGGACGAGGAGCTGGCCTTGCTTCACCGCCGCGAAATCCTGGACTGCCACCTCCGCGACATAGCCGGCGAGCTGTGGCGAGATCACCGTGACCTGGCCACGCACATAGGCGTTCTCGGTGGTCTCGATCGCGCTGGCGAAGGGCGGCAACCGCCATGCGTAGAGGATGACGCCGATGCCAGCGAGGCCGACGGCGAGCGCGACATAGGTTGAGAGCGAGCGGACGATGCGGGTCATGGCTGGGGCACGGGGGCAGGGGTGGCGGCGGGAGCGGCGAAGCGTTCCCGCAGGCGTAAGGCAGTGAGATGGGTGAGGAGGCCGATCAGCGCGCTGCCGGCGATCAGGGCGATCAGCAGGAAGGCGTCGTTATAGGCGAGCACGGTCGCTTCCCGGGTCGCCTGCTGGGCGAGCAGGGTGACGCCTTCGGCCCGCGTCAGCCCGAGATCGGTCAGGACATGGCCATAAGCGCCGCCGAGCTGTTGGACACGCTCGGCGACGAGCGGATTCGCCAGCGAGAAATGCTCGGCGAGCTGGCTGTAGTGGAAGCTGGTCCTGAGCGTGATGAAGCTGCCGAACAGCGCCGAGCCGAGCAGCCCGCCAATGCTCTGGGTGAACAGGAAGATCACGAAGAAGCTGAGGATGTAGACCGGTCCCCGCGCCAGCGCCGGGGCGAGACCCTGTCCCATCGCCGCCGGCAGGAAGAGGGCGGAGCCATAGGCCACCAGTGCCTGGCTGAGATGGATGTCGTCCGGCCGGGTCAGGTTGGTGGCGCTGCTGTCGAGGATCGCGCCGGCCATGATGCAGACCAGCGCCGCCGCGTAGAAGGCATTCTCCCGGCCGGGCCGCAGCAGCGTCGCGCAGGTGAAGCCGCCTGCCAGGATTGCCGCCAGGATCACGCCATAGAGCGGCAGGGTCTGCTCGTTCTGGAAGCCCAGCACCTGGAAGAAATTGGAGGCGCCGACCGTCTGCTCGGCCAGCACGACGCGAAAGAGCAGCAGCACGGTGGCGTAATGCAGCGTCGCCGGGCTGGTCAGCCAGCGTATGTCGATGAGTGGGCTCTGGCGGTGCAATTCGATGACCGCCGCCAGCGTCAGGCAGAGGATCGCGCCGGCGAAGAGCCAGCCGAGCCAGGGCGCCTCCAGCCACCAGTAGATCCGCCCGAGCGAAAGCGCGACGGCGATGGCGCCGAAGCCGAGCGCGATCAGGAGATAGCTCACGCCGTCGAGCGGGCCGATTACCTTGACCCGCGGCGGCGTCACAAGCGGCAGGGCGTAGACCAGGCCGAAGGCGACCAGCGCCAGCCCCATCTCGAATAGGGTCAGGCCATGGAAGCCGCCGATCTCGAGCAGGCTCGGCGAGATCAGCCGCGTGACGGGGATGCCGAGCGTGGTGTTGGTCAGCGCCAGCGACAGGCCGACTGTCAGCTTCTGGCGCGGCTGCAGCGGCTCGATCATGTAGAGGAAGGCGAGCGAGGACATCGGCGCGGCGGCGATGCCGCTCATGAAGCGCACGACCAGCGCCGATTGCAAATCGTGCACGAAGAAATTCAGCAGGGCGGCGATGACGAAGCCGGCGATGCTGATCTCGGCGAAGTTGCGCAGGCCGTATTGCATCCTGATCTTGATCAGGGCGATCGAGAGCGAGACGTTCGGCGCCATATAGGCGGCGATCAGCCAGTTGGTCTCGGCGACGGTGGCGCCGAGCTCGCCCTGGATCTGGTAGACATTGGTCGTGACGAGATTGGCGCCGACCTGCTGCGTCATCGCCAGCATCGTCGCAGCCAGCATGTAGGCGAGCGCCCGCGCCCGGCTCATGCTCGCCGCCGCGGCTGGCGGCGGTGATGCAGTTTGCGGAGCGGGAGAGGAGGGCGCGTTCATCCAGCCGCCCCGCGATTCGCGACGATGTTCCGCGACATTCGGGAGAGGACACGCAGGGCGATTTCCAGCTCCTCTTTGTCTATCCCGTCCAGGACATCGGCGCGCAAATCGGTCAGGAAGGCAAGGATATCCTCGGCCTGCGCGCGCGCAGCCTCGGTCAGGAAGACCCGCCGGGCGCGCCGGTCGCCATCGACGGCGCGGCGCTCGATCATGCCGGTGCGTTCGAGCCCGTCGAGCAGGCGCACCAATGTCGGCTGCTCGATGTCGAGCAGTCCGGCGAGATCGGACTGGATCGGCCCATCGGCCTTGGCAAGCTGCATCAGGAGACGGGCCCGCGACAGCGTCAGCCCCATGTCGCGGGCGCGCTCGTCGACCAGCGCCCTGAGCTTGCGGTTGGCCGAAGCCAGTTCGGCGGTGAAGGTGGCCTGAAGCTCCGGAGAGTTCATAGCGTCCATATGAATAGCTTGCTAATGATATGCTGACATAGCAATGTGCATGACGCATTGCAAATTCCGATTCGTGCCTTCGATATGCGTTCTGGGAATGAATTGTGCGGCAGCTTGCGTAGGCGCAGGCAACAAAAAACGCGGCCCGAAGGCCGCGTTCCTGAAACCTCAAAAAGGAAGAGCGGCTTACTTGCCCTTGCTCTCGCCCTTGGCCGGCTTGGCATCGACGCGCTCGGCGATACGGGCCGACTTGCCGCGGCGATCGCGCAGGTAATACAGCTTGGCGCGGCGAACCTTGCCCTTGCGGACGACCTTGATCGAGTCGAGGTTCGGCGAATACAGCGGGAAGACGCGCTCGACGCCCTCGCCATAGGAAATCTTGCGGACGGTGAAGCTCTGGTTCAGCCCGCCGCCATTGCGGGCGATGCAGACGCCTTCATAGGCCTGGACGCGGCTGCGCTCGCCTTCCTTGACCTTGACGTTGACCTGCACGGTGTCGCCGGGCTGGAAATGCGGGATTTCCTTGCCGTCGGCGAGCTTGGCGATCTGCTCCTGGTCGATCTGCTCGATGATGTTCATGGTTCTCTCCATGGCCGTGTTCGCGCGGATGCGCGGGCTTTCGGCTCGCTGTTTTAAGTTGAGGGCGTGGCCATACAGCAGGGCGGCGGCTTTGTCGAGACGCTGCGACGGTCGCACCGGGCCAGTTCCCGCTCATCTTGCGCAATGTCGCCGGCAAGGCCACGAGATTCAGCATGCCGGCCGAGATTCTGTCCTATGCCTCGCTGTTCACCCTGGCGGTCGGATTGATCGCCGGCACCGTCGGCGGCGTGGTCGGGACCGGTTCCTCGATCATGCTGCTGCCGGTGCTGGTCTGGTCGTTTGGGCCGAAGCAGGCGGTGCCGATCATGGCGGTGGCCGCGGTGATGGCGAATCTGGCGCGGCTTGCGGCCTGGTGGCGCGAGGTCGATTGGCGCGCCTTCCTCGCCTATGCATTGCCCGGCATCCCGGCGGCGATGCTCGGCGCACGCACGCTGCTGCAATTGCCGGCGGCCGCGATCGATATCGGCCTCGGCCTGTTCTTCCTGCTGATGGTTCCCGGGCGGCATTGGCTCGCGGCGCGCCAGATCAGGCTCGGCCTCTGGCAGCTCGCTTTGGCCGGGGCGGCGATAGGCTTCCTGACAGGCCTCGTGCTCTCGACCGGGCCGCTCAGCGTTCCCGCCTTCGCAGCTTATGGCCTGAGCAAGGGCGCGCTGCTCTCGACGGAGGCCGCCACCTCGCTCTTCATCTATCTGACCAAGGTCGGGACCTTCCGCAGCTTCGGCGCGATGCCGCTTGCGATCTTCGCCAAGGGCGTCATCGTCGGCTCCTCGCTGATGCTCGGCGCCTTCATCGGCAAGGCGCTGGTCCGGCGCATGGACGAGCGCAGCTTCCAGCTCCTGCTCGACGGGATGCTGCTGCTCTCCGGCCTGTTCCTGCTGCTGGCGGCGTTTCGCTGAACGCTTCCGGCGGGGCGCGCCGGGCTGTATGCAGGATACCAGCATTGAGATTGCGGAGCAGCATCATGTCCGAGAGTTCGATCAAGACCGCCCTCGTCACCGGGGCCGCGCGCGGGATCGGGCTCGCAACGGCCAAGCGCTTCCTCGCCGACAATTGGCGCGTCGCTCTCCTCGATATCGACGAGCCGGAACTCGCCAAGGCGATGGCCGAGCTCGATGCGCCGACGGCGACGATGTCGATCGGCTGCGATGTTTCTGTGCCAGGGCAGGTCGCGGAGGCTGTCGATGCGGTGGTCGAACGCTTCGGCCGGCTCGATGCCCTCGTCAACAATGCCGGCACCGCCGTGTTCAAGCCGCTGCTCGAGACGACCTATGCCGAGTGGCAGCGTGTCCTCGCCGTCAATCTCGATGGCCCCTTCCTGACGACGCAGGCGGCCGCACCGGTGATGGCGGACAATGGCGGCGGCGCCATCGTCAACATCACCTCGATCTCGGGTTTGCGCGCCTCGACGCTGCGCGTCGCCTACGGAACCAGCAAGGCAGCTCTCGCCCATCTCACCAAGCAGCAGGCGGCCGAGCTCGCCGGCCTCGGCATTCGCGTCAACGCCGTCGCACCTGGCCCGGTCGAGACGGCGATGGCCAAGGCTGTGCATTCGCCAGAGATCCGCGCCGACTATCACGACGCCATCCCGCTCGCCCGCTATGGCGCGGAAGAAGAGCTCGCCGAGGCGATCTTTTTCCTGTGCAGCGACAAAGCGAGCTACATCACCGGCCAGGTGCTGGCCGTCGATGGCGGCTTCGACGCGGTCGGCATCGGCCTGCCGACGCTGCGTGGTCAGCGGCGCAATCGCTAGCCCAGCAGCCCGGCCAGCGCCTGCTTCAGCGTGACGTCGCCGCGGCGCGTCTCGCCGATGTCCTCGAAGGCGGCGCGGCCGGCGTTCATCGCGTCGTAGAGGCCCGCCAGCTCGCGCGCATGGCTCGCGCTCAGCCCGGCGGCGACGAGCCCGGGTTCCCACTCCTCGCGCGGCGTCGGGACCGCCATGACCGGCTTGCCGAGCAGTTCGCCAAGCGCTCGCGCAGCGTCCTCCGGCGAATACTCAGCCGGGCCCTTCAGGTTGACGATGCGCTCGCCGGCATGCGGGCGGGCAAGCTCGACGGCTGCCTGCCGGCCGACATCGATCGCGGAGACCGTCTCGCCGGCAGAGTCGAGCGGCTGGCGCATGCTCGGCAGGATGCCGTGCTCGGCCGCGACACCAAGGACGCTGCCCCAGTTCTCCATGAACTCGGTCGCGCGGATGAAGGTCAGCGACGGCGCTGAGCCGCGCAGGGCCTGCTCGAAATCGTGCAGCGCCCTGACGATGCCGGTGCCTTCCGTGCGGTGCGCCCCGCTCGACGACAATGCTACTACATGCGGCACCCCGGAGCGGCGGATCGCCTCGGCGATCGCGGCACCGTTCCTTGCTGCCGCAGCGAAAACGTCCTCGGCGGCGTGTGGCACCGGGTTGAGGACATAAGCCGCCTCAGTGCCGGCAAAGGCGGCCGCCAGCGCCTCGACATCGTCGAGATCGGCCTTGGCCAGAACGGCCCCTTTGTCGGCCAGCGCGGTGGCGCGGCTCGGCTCGCGGACGATCGCCCTGACCGTCTGCCCTGCTGCAAGGGCAGCCGCCAAAGCCGCGCCGCCCGTCTGTCCCGTCGCTCCCAGGATCGCAAGCATCGTGTCCTCCATCGGTTGATGGAGACGAGGTAACAGGGCAGTATCGAAGGCGTAAGTACGCACAATTTTTATACTAGATTGGAGCGGCCGATGCGCCCCTCGCTCAAGGACATCCCCTATGTCTGGTGCCCGGTGGAGGCGACGATCGACCTGATCGGCGGCAAGTGGAAGGCGCTGATCCTGTTCCAGCTGACGCGGGGACCACGCCGCTTCAACGCGCTGCGCCGGCTGCTGCCGCATGTGACTCAGCGCATGATGACCTTGCAGCTGCGGGCGCTGGAGGAGGACGGCATCATCTCGCGCAGCGTGCAGGAGACGGTACCGCCCAAGGTCGAATATGCGCTGACCGCCCAGGGCTGGGCGCTGGCGCCGATCTTCGAGGCGATGACGCTGTGGGGGCAGGCGCATGGCGCGCGCCGCTCGGAGCCGGCCTGAGCCAGCGGCAACATTCCGCTTGCGCCGCCCCCGGAACGGCGCGAACCTGCCCTCCGACATCCCTCTTCGACGGCCGCCCGACCCTGTCGGGCCTGTGCGACCGCCGCCTTTCCGGCGTGGGCGCTCCATTCCCGTTCCCGCCGGTCAACCGCCGCCCCGGACGAGAAGCCTTCAAGGCGCCATCGTCCGTGCGTGGCCCGAACCGAAGGAGGACGACATGGCTGCGACCGCCAGCACTGGAGGAAACCCGTCCGGCGTCAGAGGCAGGGGGCCGCGATGCATCGCGATCGTCGGTCCCTTCCAGAGCGGCAAGACCAGCCTGTTCGAGAGCATACTGGAGCGTTGCGGAGCCGTTTCGCGCGCCGGCTCGGTCAAGACCAGGAACAGCGTCGGCGATGCCTCACCCGAGGCACGCTCTCACCAGATGAGCACCGAGCCCAATGTCGCCAGCGTCGACTTCATGGGCGAGCGCTACACCTTCATCGATTGCCCCGGCTCCGTCGAATTCCTCCAGGAGATGCGCCACGTCCTGCCGGCGGTCGACGCTGCAGTGGTCGTCTGCGAGGCCGATGATCGCAAGGCGCCGGCGCTGGAGCTTGTGCTGCGCGAGCTCGAAGAGGCCGACATTCCGCGCTTCCTCTTTCTCAACAAGATCGATTCCGCCTCCCGGCGCGTGCGCGAGACGCTCGGATTGCTGCAGCGCGCCTCGCGCACGCCTCTGCTGCTGCGGCAGATCCCGATCTGGCAGGGCGGCATCGCCGTGGGCTTCATCGATCTCGCGCTGGAGCGGGCCTTCATCTATCGCGAGCACGCGCCGAGCGAGGTCGTTCCGCTGGCGCCTGAAGAGATCGAGCGCGAGCGCGACGCCCGCTTCTCGATGCTGGAGAAGCTCGCCGACTATGACGACGAGTTGATGGAAGGCCTGCTCGGCGACATCGAGCCGCCGCGCGACCTTATCTTCGACGACCTCGCCCGCGAGCTCAAGCAGCGCCATGTCGTGCCGGTGCTGATCGGCGCGGCCGAGCGCGGCAACGGTGTCACCCGCCTGCTCAAGGCGCTGAGGCACGAGGCGCCGTCCCTGGAGGTGACGCGCGGCCGCACCGGGGTGGTCGACAGTGGCGCGCCGCTCGCGCTGGTCATGAAGACCTGGCAGTCCGGCCAGGGCGGCAAGCTTTCGCTGGCGCGCGTGCTGCGCGGCCGGATGGCCGAAGGCGACGTGATCACCTCGTCCGGTGGCGTCGAGGCCCGCATCGCCAGCGTGCTCGAACTCAAGGGCACCGAGCAGCAGCGCCGCCCGGCGGCGGAGGAGGGCGAGACCGTCGCCTTCGCGCGGCTGGAAGGCGTGCGCACCGGCGATGCGGTCGCGGTCGGCAAGGTCCGGCCCGATGTCGTCAGCGCCGTCGCGCCGCCCGAGCCGGTCCATGCGCTCTCGGTTGGCGTCAAGGATCGCAAGGACGATGTCAGGCTCACCACCGGCCTCGCCAAGCTGATCGAGGAGGATCCGGCGCTCGCCCTCGAGCATCGTCCGGAGTTCGGTGAGATGCGTCTCTCCGGCCAGGGCGAAATGCACCTGCGCGTCGCGCTTGAACGGCTCGCCGGGCGTTATGGTGTCAATGTCGACAGCGGCGCGACGCAGATCGGCTATCGCGAGACCATGCGCGGCAAGGCGAGCGCCCGCGGCCGGCATCGCAAGCAGAGCGGCGGCCATGGTCAGTTCGGCGATGTCGTGCTGGAGATCGCGCCGCTGCCGCGTGGCGAGGGCATCCGCTTCGTCGACCGGATCACCGGCGGCGTCGTGCCGAAGCAGTACATCTCCTCGGTTGAGGCCGGCATGCGCGATTACTGCCAGCGCGGCCCGCTCGGCTTCCCGCTGGTCGATATCGAGGTGACGCTGACCGACGGCTCCTACCACACGGTCGATTCCTCCGACATGGCCTTCCGCCAGGCGGCCCGGCTCGCGATGACAGAAGCCTGCCCGCAGGCCAGGCCCGTGCTGCTCGAGCCGATCCTGGCGGTCGAGATCGTGATCCCTTCGGACGCGATGTCGCGGGCCTCGGCGATCGTCTCGGCCAGGCGCGGCCAGATCCTCGGCTATGATGCGCGGCCCGGCTGGCGCGGCTGGGACCAGATCAACGCGCTGATGCCGGAGGCGGAGATGGCAGGGCTGATCGTCGAATTGCGCTCGGCGACGGCTGGCGTCGGTTCCTTCAGCGCCCGCTTCGACCATCTCGCCGAGCTCGCCGGCAAGTCGGCCGACGCGGTGGTCGCGGCGCAGGCGATGGCTCAGGCGCGCTAAAGCCCTTTTCCAGCCAGCCAGCGCCGCAAGTTGGTTGGAGTAGAAGAATATAGACTAAAGTCTACGAACTAAAAGATGAGGGCGATTCCCCCGGCCAGGCCATTCCAGCCTGACCGGGCTCTGCCCCGGCCTCGCGGTGGCGCCTGGCTTGCTGGCTCGTCGAGCGCTGCATTCACCCTGTTGCAGTAAGAAGGTTTATATGTAAACTTTCTAGCGGCGGGTGCTTGCGCCCGCCGCTAGGCTTGCGCAGTGTAGCGCAGGACAATCAGAAGGTGCGGATCGTGGCCGGCGGGCAGCCGGGCGTCCGCCACGCGGCATCCAGGCCCGGCAACAGGGCGGACCGCAAAGGGGAGGATGGGGATGACGGTTCTTTCCGCGGCTCAGGCGACATCGGATGCGCGCCCCTGGCTGGCGCATTATCCGCCGGCCGTGCCGCCGGTGATCGACGAAGCCGGTGTCGGCACGCTTGCCGACCTGATCCGCAATGCCTGCGAGACCTATGCCGATCGCGAGGCCTTCGAGAGCTTCGGCAAGTCGATCACCTTCGCCGAGGTCGGGCGCGCCGCGCGCGCCTTCGCCGCCTGGCTGCAGGCGCAGGGCTTCAAGAAGGGCGACCGCATCGCGCTGATGATGCCGAACATCCTCGCCTATCCGGCGACGATCTTCGGCGCGCTGATCGGCGGCTTCACCGTCGTCAACGTCAACCCGCTCTACACCGCCCGCGAGCTGGCGCATCAGGTCAACGACGCCGAAGCGCGCGCGCTGGTGGTGATCGAGAACTTCGCCCATGTCGTCGAGGAGGCGCGGCCCAACCTCAAGCTCGACGCGGTCCTCATCGCCACCGCCGGCGACCTGATGGGGTTCAAGGGGACGATCGTCAATTTCGTCGCCCGCAAGATCAAGAAGGTGGTCAAGCCCTACAACCTGCCGGGCGCGGTGCCACTCAAGACCATCTTCGCCCAGCCGGGGACGATGAGCCCGGTCACGGTCTCGCCCGGGGACGTCGCCTTTCTGCAGTATACCGGCGGCACGACCGGCGTCTCCAAGGGCGCGACGCTGACGCACCACAACGTCGCCTCCAATGTCGCGCAATGTGCGCTCTGGCTCGGCTGGCAGCTCGAGGCGCCGCATGGCCGCAGCGACTATCAGCACGTCATGGTCACGGCACTGCCGCTCTACCACATCTTCGCCCTAACCTGCTGCTGCATGTTCATGCTGCGCATCGGCGCCAAGGGGCTGCTGATCGCCAATCCGCGCGACATCGCTGGCTTCATCAAGATTCTGAAGGCGAGCCGGTTCACACTCTTCTCCGGCGTCAACACGCTCTACAACGCGCTCGCCAGCCATCCCGAGATCAAGGACGTGAACTTCTCGGAGCTCAGCTTCGCCATCGCCGGCGGCATGGCGACCCAGGCCGCCGTCGCCAAGCGCTGGAAGGAGGTCACTGGCCGGCCGATCATCGAGGGCTACGGCCTGTCGGAGACCTCGCCCGTCGCCTCGGTCAACCGCACCGACATCACCGAGTTCACCGGCACGATCGGCTACCCGCTGCCCTCGACCGACTTCGCCATCCGCGACGCCGAGGGCAACGACGTGCCTGCCGGAGAAGCCGGCGAGATCTGCATCCGCGGGCCGCAGGTGATGGCCGGCTACTGGAACCGGCCGGACGAGACCGCCAAGGTGATGACGGCGGACGGCTATTTCCGCTCCGGCGACGTCGGCGTCTTCCTGCCGGACGGGCAGATCAGGGTCGTCGACCGGATGAAGGACATGGTCCTGGTCTCCGGCTTCAACGTCTACCCGAACGAGGTCGAGGACGTGCTCGCCAAGCATCCCGGCGTGCTCGAATCGGCCGTCATCGGTCTGCCGGACGAGCATTCCGGCGAGGCGGTGACCGCCTTCGTGGTCAAGCGCGATGCGGCCGTCACCGCCGAGGAGCTGCGTGCCTTCTGCAAGGAGAACCTGACCGGCTACAAGGTCCCCAAGCAGATCATCTTCCGCGAGGCGCTGCCGAAGACCAATGTCGGAAAAGTACTGCGCCGGGCGTTGCGCGAGGAGATCGCCGCGCAGAAGGGCTGAGTGGTTTCGGTTTCGCAGCTCTCATCCTGAGGAGGTCGCGTAAGCGGCCGTCTCGAAGGATGAGGACTTCGGGAGGCCGAAAGGCTCCTATTCCGGCGCGTGGATCGTCGCGCGCAGCGCCTGGAACTGCGGCAGGGCCGCGGCGAGGCTAGCCGGGTCGGTGGCGCAGATCAGTGCGGTGCGGCCCTTGGCCGTCTCCAGGGTCGAGGTGAACATGCGGACATTCTGCGCATTCGGCCCGGCCTTGGGTGTCACGATCAGTTCGACGCCGGTGAAGCCCTGGTGCTCGAACAGCTTGAGGTCGGACACGGTGCCGATCGTCTCGAACATCTCGCGATAGAGCTGCTGCCACTCCGGCCTGGTCATCTGCTCGTTGATGATGTCGCGCGTCAGCTTGGCGTTCTGCGCCGCGGGCTTGAAGCCGAGCGTGCAGAGCTGGCCGGTGCTGTTCACCGCCTTGGGCGTGCCGGTCTTCGAGCTGATGTCGATCGTTACGTCGAACTGCGGATGCGGCCGGCCGGCCTCGGCCTTGAAGCCGGCCGGCGGCGAAACCGAGAGACCGCTCACGGAATCGCCATAGGACTGCGCAGCGGCGCTGCCGGCGAACAGGAGGGCGGCGAGGGCGGCCGACAGGCGAAGCGATCTGGTCATGGTCACGGGCTAGTTCCCGATTGCGACGGCAGCGAGACGGATGAAGCGCTGCCGGCTATGGCCGGGGAGGGGGCCCCGGTCAAGCAGCGAGCAATGATTTGCCGCTCCGGGCATGGCTGGTCACCGCCAGGATCTGACCGGGCGCGACGCTGTGGCCGAAGCGCACCAGCGTGAAATCCTCGGCTCGGCCGGTATCGCCGCGCTCGGTCAGGACCGAGAGCGGCTGGCCAACGCGGGCGGAAAGATGCCGCCCATGGGCAGCCTCCGCGGCCTCCCGCAGGCGGGCCGCGCGCTCCTTGATCTCGCCGCTGGCGACCTGCGGCATGCGCGCCGCCGGCGTGCCGGGCCGGGCCGAGAACGGGAAGCCGTGGACATAGGATAGGCCACACTCTTCGATCAGCGCGAGCGTGCGCGAGAACATCGCCGCGTCTTCGGTCGGGAAGCCCGCGATCAGATCGGCGCCGAAGACGATGTCGGGGCGCAGGGCGCGCAACTCCTTGCAGAAGCTGATCGCCTCGGTGCGGCTGTGGCGGCGCTTCATCCGCTTCAGCACGAGGTCGTCGCCCGATTGCAGCGACAGGTGCAGATGCGGCATCAACCGCGGCTCGTCGGCAATAAGATCGCGCAGCTCGTCGTCGACCTCGACAGCGTCGAGCGAGGACAGGCGCAGACGCTTCAGCTCGGGCAGCGCTGCGAGGATCGCGCCGACGAGAGCGCCGAGCGTCGG
The DNA here is from genome assembly GCF_056400825.1 of Allobosea sp. P4_H5. NCBI lineage: Bacteria > Pseudomonadati > Pseudomonadota > Alphaproteobacteria > Hyphomicrobiales > Alloboseaceae > Allobosea > Allobosea sp. P4_H5. The sequence goes on from NZ_JBFUKM010000004.1 coordinate 231,162, forward strand.
TCCGTCCGGCCGCTCCCGGCCATAGCTCGTGAGATCGACGCCGGTCAGCACGATCTCGCTCGCGCCCTCCGCGACGAGGCGGCGCGCCTGTAAGACGACCTCGGCGACGTCAGCCGAGCGGGCATTGCCGCGCCCGAGCGGGATGACGCAGAAGGTGCAGCGATGGTCGCAGCCGTTCTGCACCTGCAGAAAGCCGCGCGTATGCTGGCCGAGCGCCTGCGTGCGCTGCGGAGAGGCGTCGCGCGCCTGCATGATGTCGCCGACCACGATCTTGCTCGTCACATCTGCCGGTGGGCCGGCCCGCAGGCTGTTCGAGCTCGCGAGTGCCCGCCAGCTTGCCGCGTCGAGCTTCTCGGCATTCCCCAGCACCCGCGCCACCTCCGGCATGGCGGCGAAGCGCGCGGGCTCGATCTGCGCGGCGCAGCCGGTGACTACGATCGGGCGCTCCGGCTTCTCGCGGGCGAGCCGGCGGATCGCCTGGCCAGCCTGACGCACGGCTTCCGCGGTCACCGCGCAACTGTTGATTACTGCTACGTCAGAGAGACCGGCGGCGCGTGCCTGCCGCTCGACCGTCTCGCTCTCGACGAGGTTCAGCCGGCAGCCGAAGGTGACGAGCTCGACGCCCATCACGCGACGGCGGCGAAGAGCCCGGGCTCCAGCACGCCGTCCCAGTCGAGCGCGGCCGGGCCGGTCATCAGCACATGGCCGTCGCTCTCGCGCCATTCGATGACGAGGTCGCCGCCGGGCAGGCTGACGGTCGCCTTGCGCTCGGAGAGCTCGCGGCGCACGGCCGCGACCAGCGCCGCGCAGGCGCCCGAGCCGCAGGCCCGGGTGATGCCGGCGCCGCGCTCCCAGACCCGCAGCACGATATGGTCCGGCGCCTTGACGGCGGCGAGGCCGATATTGGCGCGATCCGGGAAGATCGGGTGGTTCTCCAGCAGCGGGCCGATCTGCTCGAGATTGAAGCGATAGGGATCGTCGACGAAGAACACCGCGTGCGGGTTGCCCATGCTGACGCCGCAGGGCGTGTGCAGGATCGGATCGTCGATCGGCCCGATCTGCAGTTCGAAACGGCTGGTGTCCTCGAAGGGCTCGGCCAGCGGGATCTCGTCCCAGGCCAGGCGCGGCGCCCCCATGTCGACGGTGAAGACGGCCTCCGACAGACGCGCCACCGGCAGCAGCCCGGCCTTGGTCTGCAGCAGGAGCCCGTCGCGGCCGGCCTGGCCTATCTGAGGGTCGGCGGTCATCGCCCAGGCGACGCAGCGCGTGCCGTTGCCACAGGCGCCGGCCTCGGAGCCGTCGGTGTTGTAGATGCGGACATAGGCGTCGATTCCCGCCGCCTTGGCGTCGTGCAGGACCATCAACTGGTCGAAGCGGGTGCTCTCCTGGCTCGCGATGGCGCGAGCCTCGGTCTCGGAAACGATATGCTTCGTTCCGCGCAGATCGAGTACGGTGATCTCGTTGCCGAGCCCGTTCATCTTGAGGAACCGGCGATTGGCGAGGGCGTTCATATCGTCACAAGTCCATGATGCTGGCGGTATATGAGCGCGATGCCGAAAAAATGCCACCCTTCGCGATCTTTCTGCCGTAACGGGATCATCGTAGTTTGCGGCGCGGCGCGAATCGGTCGTGTCAGCTCGGGATATTCGGGTATGCGGCAGTCGAGATTCAGCGCGCTCCTTCTTGCGCTCGCCTTTGCCTATCCGGCCGCTGCGCAGACACGCGTGGCGCCGCCGACCGCCGTGGAGAGCACGCCGCTCGCCGCGCCGCCGGGGACCGCGACGCCGGCGCAGAATGCCCAGCCGGCCCAGCAGGCGCCGACCCAGAGCCAAGGCAGCCAGCCGGCTCAGGCCGAACCGCAGCCGGTGCAGCCGCCGCCGGCGCTTCAATCACCCGTGACGCCGCAGCCGGTGCAGCCGGCTCCCCAGGCGCCGGCAGAGCCGCAACCCGTCCAGCCGCCGCCGACCCTGCCCAGCCCACAGCCGGCCCCGCCTGTGCAGCAACAGCAGACCGGGATGCCCGACTCGAATGCGACGCTCGCCGGCAAGAAGGGCGACCCCTCCGATGTCGACGAGGTCCAGCTGACGGCCAGGCCCGTATTGCTATTCGCCGGGCAGGCGAGCTGGGACCAGGGCTTCCAGAAGCTGGGGGAGACGATCGCGCTCCTGCGGGCGGAGGCCGACAAGGCCGGGCTCAAGGTCGCGGGCCGGCCGCTCAGCCTGTTCGTCGAGACCGACGACAACGGCTTCAAGTTCGAGGCGATGCTGCCGGTCGACAAGGCGGCAGCCGCGCCGCTGGCGAACGGAGTGCGCAATGCGCAGTCACCGGTCGGCCGCGCCCTGCGCTTCGTTCATACCGCGCCCTATGACGACATCGATTCGACCTATGAGACGATCACGGCCTATCTCGAGGCCAAGAACATCGTCGTGAAGGACGCTTTCCTCGAGGAGTATGTCAGCGATCTCAAGGACGCCGGCGATCCGAACCTCGAGATCAACGTCTACGTCCAGCCGAAGTAAGGCATAGGTCTCGAATAACGACGTGGTCATCCCGGACAAGCGGCGATAGCCGCGCCGATCCGGGATCCATGCCTGAGCCTCACCGATAAAGGTTCCGGAATGGGTCCCGGGTCTCCCTCCGGTCGCCCGGGACGACCGAGTCGAGTCAGGACGTCACGCCTCCCACACCAGCCCCGGCCGCATCGGCCGGAAGCGCTCCTCGGGCAATCCAGCCTTTTCCAGCGCGATCGTGAGCGCCTCGGGCGGGCGGGTGACGCCTTCGTCGGTAAGCTGGAAGGTGCCCCAGTGGTGGCCGAGCGCCTGCTCGGCGCGCAGCGAGCGCATCACCGCGACCGCTTCTTCCGGATTCATGTGGTTGTCGCTCATGAACCAGCGCGGCTCATAGGCGCCGATCGGCAGCGCCGCCAGCCGGAACGGGCCGTGCTCCCTGCCGAGCCGCTCATAGAGCGAGCCATCATGATAGCCGGTATCGCCGATATGGAAGAGCTTGCCGGCCGGCGTCTCGATCACGAACGAACACCACAGCGCCATGCGCCGGTCGAAGGCGCCGCGCGCCGACCAGTGATAGCTCGGCACCAGCGTGGTCGCGACCTTGTCCGACAATTCGAGCCGCGTACCCCAGTCATGCGCCTCGGCCCGAACGCTCGCCTCGCGCGCCTTGACGATCACATCGTTGCCGAGTGGCAGGATCATGCGCGGATTGTCGCGGGCATGGACCTGCGCCAGCGTCTCGACGTCGAGGTGGTCGTAATGGTTGTGCGTCACCAGCACGACGTCGATCGTTGGCAGGTCGGCGAAGGCGACACCGGGGGCGTTCACGCGCTTGGGCCCGAAGAAGGAGAACGGGCTGGCGCGTTCGGAAAAGACCGGGTCGATCAGGATGTTGAGCCCGGCGACCTGGTAGAGGAAGGAGGCGTGGCCGAGATGGACGACGCGCAAGCCTTCGACACGCGCGGGCGGCTTGTCCTGCGGCGGCGCTTCATACAGCGGCGGGAAGACCTCGCGCTCGCGTTTCGAGAACTGCCAGCGCAGCACATCGGTCAAACCCTTGGTGATCGGCCGGCCGTCGCTGAAGATCAGGCCGTCGAAATGGTCGCTGACCGGGCCCTGGTAATAGGGATTGCGCGAGCGCGCATAGGAGGCCCAGGCGAAGCCGGAGGAGCCGAGAAGGGCGGGGATGCCGAGAAGGCGCAGGAGCTTGCGGCGTGTCATGGCATAGTCAGGTCGTGCGCGTATCGCGCAGCGTCAAGACCGCGCCGTCCGTTTCAAGACAACTTGATCGCCGTCGCGTGCAGCCAGGGTGTCGGCTCCTGGTCGTAGCCGCCGCCCAGATCCTCCTCGATATCGATGCGGCTCCAGCCGTCCTCGCCATAGGCCGTGCGCAGCCACGCGGCGTCCGGATAGTTGTAGTAGCGGCCGAAGCGGTCGCGGCCTTCCGCCTCGCCGGCCTTGTAGCTGGCATAGAAGGCGCCGCCCGGCCGCAAGGCGCGATGGATTCTCGCGACGATACCGGGCAGGGCCGGCCGCGGCACATGCAGCAGGCAGGCATTGGCCCAGACGCCTTCGAAGGCCGCCTCCGCCACGAGGTCTTCGAACAGCAGGACCGAGACCGGCCGGCGCAGGCGTTTTTGCGCCTGTGCGGCGAGCTCGGGCGAGCCGTCGGTCGGCGTGACGTCGAGGCCGAGCCCGAGCAGGGCTTCGCTGTCCTGCCCGCCGCCGCAGCCGAGTTCGAGCACTTGGCCGCCTGTCGGTATGAGCTCGGCGAAGCGTCGCAACCGCGCCTCGCCGAGTTCGCGGGCGCGCCCGGCATAGACCTCGGCTTCGGCTGCGTAGAAGCCGAGCGTGCCCGCGTCGCGTCCGCTCATGCGTGATCCCTTAGTTGCTGCCCGAGCGCACCGCGACGGTGGCGATGCCGGCGCCGATCAGCAATGTGCCGCCGGCCTTGTTGAACAGGCCGATCGCACGGGGATTGCCGACGAGCGTGCGGGCGCGCGAGGCGATGAGCGCGTAGCCGAAGGCGTTGGCGAAGGCGAGGGTGATGAAGGTCGCCTCGAAGATCAGCATCTGCGTCCAGAAGTCGGCCTTCGGGTCGAGGAACTGCGGCAGGAAGGCGACGAAGAAGGTGATGCTCTTCGGGTTCAGCGCCGTCACCAGCCAGGCATGGCCGAGCATCTTCAGCGCCGAGCTCGCGTCCCGGCGCGGTTCGGCATCGAGGCTGCCGCCGGCCCGGAAGAGCTTGACGCCGAGATAGATCAGATAGGCCGCGCCGGCCCATTTCAGCGCGGTGAAGATGGCAGCCGACGTCGCCAGCAGCGCGCCGACACCGAGCATGGACAGGGTCATCGCGGTGAAATCGCCCAAGGCGACGCCGACCGCCATCGGCAGCGCGGTGCGCCAGCCCTGGCCGAGCGCATAGGAGATCACCAGGAGGATGGTCGGCCCGGGGATGACGAGGAGGACGGCGGTGGCGGCGGCGAAGGCGGCCCAGGCTTCGAAGGTCATGATGAGGAGGCTCCGATAAAGACCAGAGCCATCACCAGGACGAGGTGCTTGTAAAGCAGAAAATATGGCGGCGCTCGGTGCGCCGCCATCGCCCGCCGGCTCAGCGGCCGGCACCGTTGATGATTCGGCAGAAGGCGGTGCGGATGAAGGCTTCGTCCGAGACCTGACCGGACTGGAGCTGATAGAAGATCTCGACGATGCTCCCGTTGCCGGCCTTGCGCGCGGTTCCCTGAAGGCGCTGCAGCCGACCCGAACCGGCGCCGTCCTTGAAGCCCGTCACTGTCCCTTCTTCCTGATCGACCGTGACGTTCGAAAAGCCTTCCGCGGCCATGCCGCGCTTGAGGCCGTTGAGCGCTTTCGCCGGTGCGGCCTTGACGATGCCGGAGGCGCGATAGTTGATGCCGGTCAGGAAGGGCTCGCCGCCGGCCGCGAAGGTCTTCTCGCAACTCTGGGCGAGGGCGCCGCCTGCGCCGGAGAGCGTCAGCAGCAGCGCAGTGATGCCGGCGCAGGCAATATTCGTCTTCATCGTTCTCAATCCCATCTCGAATCGGCGGCGCCGACGGCGCCGCGCATTTGTCGATGTCTGGGCCGGTTTAGAGCGGCGCGCCCCAGCGGAAGGTCGTCGTCCCGCCGCCGCGCGCCGGCACGAGCGGCCCCGCGGACATCTCCTGCCGCTTCTCGGGGTCGCCCGCCAGCACCAGCGTCCACCAGGCGCCGTAGCGGGTCTGCGGGTTCTTTGCGAGGGCAAGGCCGATGCGCGTCGCCTGCGGCATGGAGAGATTGGCCTCGTGGCCGGACGATTTCTTCCAGCCGTCGAAGGCTTCCTGCGTCGAGTAGTAACCGGCCCCGAGATTCTCCGCGGCCCGCACCGTGTCGAGGCCGGCACCGTTGACCCGGGAACTGAAGCTGCCGGCAGCGCTATGCGAGAGGTCGTCGCTGGCCGCCATCGCGTCGGATTGGCGCTGGGCCATCGTGGTCAGTGTCGAATCAAGCCGGACCGGGCCGAGGCCCTTGCCGGCGCGATAGGCGTTGAGGATGCGCACTGCTTCGGCCGGATCGGCCCTCACCGCGGCGAGGCGCTCGATCTTGCGCGGGTTCGGCGCCGTCGTTTCGCGCTGCGCTCCGGCGCAGCCGGCCAGAAGCAGCGCGGTCAGGAGGGCTGCGCCCACATGTCTTGTCATCTTGTCGATCTCGGCTTTTGCTGCGCCACGCCGACGAAGCAGGGCCGGACCTAGGCGAGGAATGCGGCGCGATTACCGCAGCCCCAGCCGGGAGGAAACCCATGAGCGATGACGAACAGGCGATCCGCGACCTTGTCGACACCTGGATGAGCGCGACCAAGGCGGGCGATACCGCGACTGTGCTCGACCTGATGAGCGACGATGTCGTCTTCATGGTCCCAGGCGCCGAGCCCTTCGGCAAGGAGGCTTTCGCCGCCGCGCTGAAGGGGCTGGGGGCCACGACGATCGAGGGCCGCAGCGACATCCGCGAGCTCGAAGTGCTCGGCGACATCGCCTATCTGCGCAACCGGATCGAGATGACCGCGACCGCGGCGGACGGCAAGGCCACCCGCCGCTCAGGCTACACGCTGACGATCCTGCGCAAGGAAGCCGACGGGCGCTGGCGGCTCTCCCGCGACGCCAATCTGCTGACGACGCAGGACTAACCCTGCGCGCCGGATATCACGCGGCAGAGCGCGTCGCGGACGTAAGCTTCGGGCGCGACCTGGCCCTGCTGGACGACGAAGACGGCATCGACCCGCGTGCCACTGCCGCTCTTGCGGGCGGTGATGCGCAGGGTTTGCGGCCGGCCCGAGCCGGAGGTCTCCTGGATGGCGACGACGGAGCTGGTCGCATTCTCGATGCGCATGTCGGCGAAGCCTTCGGCCGAGACGGCGGCGCCGAGGTCCTTCAGCACCCGAGCCGGCGCGCGCTTCGCTACGATGTCCCAGGTCTTGTAGGTCAGACCGGTCAGCATCGGCGTGCCGACCACGGAGAAATTGCCTTCGCAGGACTGGGCCTGCGCCTGGGTGAGGCCGAGCGCGAACAGCGCGGCGGCGAGAACCGGAAGCTTCATGTCATCTCCGTGATGAGGATCGCGCGCGGCTGGCGCAGCCGCATGTTGCGCGCTTCAGCTTGACTTTCGCCGCATTTGTCCGCTTTAACGCGCGCATTCGTTTCGCCGACATCGCCGAAACCACATCCGCCGACCGGGCCGCCCAGCGGCTTTCATGAGCCCGGAGGTCAACGCCCGACAGCGCGTCTGCGCCCTCGGGCGCGAAACCGTTTGGCGGCAATGTAGGATTTCGCGGTTGACGTCGGCAGACAAGGATAGGGCACTCGCCGCATGTTCGGCACGCTGAGCGATAGACTTTCCGGCATCCTCTCGGGCCTGACCCGCAGGGGCGCGCTGACCGAGGACGACGTCAACGCCGCGCTGCGCGAGGTGCGCCGGGCGCTGCTCGAGGCCGACGTCGCGCTCGAGGTCGTCCGCAGCTTCACGGACAAGGTCCGCGAGCGCGCCGTCGGCGCCGAGGTGCTGAAGTCGGTCACGCCCGGCCAGCAGGTCATCAAGATCGTCAACGACGTTTTGATCGACACGCTCGGCGGCGAGGGCGAGGGCATCACCTTCGACGCGGTGCCGCCGGTGCCGATCCTGATGGTGGGTCTGCAAGGTTCGGGCAAGACGACCTCGACCGCCAAGATCGCCAGGCGCCTGACCGATCGGGACAAGAAGAAGGTCCTGATGGCCTCGCTCGATACGCGCCGCCCGGCCGCGATGGAGCAGCTCGCCATCCTCGGCAAGCAGGTCGGCGTCGAGACGCTGCCGATCGTCGCCGGCCAGTCGGCCGTGCAGATCGCTCGCCGCGCCATCGAGGCCGGCAAGCTCGGCGGCTACGACGTCGTCATGCTCGACACCGCCGGCCGCGTCACCCTCGACGAAGCGCTGATGGCTGAGGTCGCCGAGGTCAAGTCGGCGACCAATCCGCATGAAGTCCTGCTCGTCGCCGACGCGCTGACCGGCCAGGACGCGGTCAACACGGCGCGGGCCTTCGACGGCCGCGTCGGCCTCACCGGCATCGTCTTGACCCGCATGGACGGCGACGGCCGCGGCGGCGCGGCGCTCTCGATGCGCGCCGTCACCGGCAAGCCGATCAAGCTCGTCGGCACCGGCGAAAAGACCGATGCGCTCGAGGATTTCCATCCCTCGCGCGTCGCCAACCGCATCCTCGGCATGGGCGACATCGTCGGCCTGGTCGAGAAGGCGGCTGCCACGGTCGATGCCGACAAGGCGCAGGAACTGGCGCAGCGCCTTGCCAAGGGCAATTTCGATCTCGGCGACCTGCGCACCCAACTCCAGCAGATGGAGAAGATGGGCGGCCTCGGCGGGCTGATGGGCATGCTGCCCGGCATGGCGCAGATGAAGAACCAGATCGCCAGCTCGAAGATGGACGACAAGGTCATCGCCCGGCAGATCGCGATCATCAACTCGATGACATCGGCCGAGCGCAGGAATCCCGATCTGCTCAAGAACAGCCGCAAGAAGCGCATCGCTGCCGGCTCCGGCACGTCGCCGGAAGCGATCAACAAGCTGCTCAAGATGCATCGCCAGATGGCGGACATGATGAAGCAGATGTCCCGCCAGAAGGGCGGCATGCTCGGCAAGCTCGGCAGCATGTTCGGGCTTGGTGGCGGCGGCATGCCGGCCGGCATGCCCGACCCCTCGAAGATGGATCCCGCCCAGCTCGCTGAACTGCAGAAGCAGCTCGGCGCCGGTGGCGGCCTGCCTTCGCTGCCTCCGGGCGGCTTCCCCGGTCTGCCCAAGGGCGTCACCCCGCCCGCCGGCATGATGCCGAAATTGCCCGGTCTCGGCGGCATGCCTGGCCTCGGCAACAACCCGTTCAAGAAGAAGTAATTCTACCGCTCGAACCAAAGGAAGAAGAGCAATGTCCCTGAAGATCCGCTTGACCCGTGGTGGCGCCAAGAAGCGCCCGTACTACCGCATCGTCGTCGCCGACGCCCGCTCGCCGCGCGATGGCCGCTTCATCGAGAAGATCGGCGCCTATGACCCGATGAAGGCGAAGGATTCGCCGGAGCGCGTCGTGCTCGACCTCGAGAAGGCCAAGGCCTGGCTCGCCAAGGGCGCCCAGCCGACCGATCGCGTCCTGCGCTTCCTCGACGCTGCCGGCGTGTCCAAGCGCCCGGCCCGCAACAACCCGAACAAGGCTGTTCCCGGCGACAAGGCCAAGGAGCGCGCTGAGAAGAAGGCCGAGAAGGCCGCCGCTCCTGCGGCTGAGTGAGCTGCGTGAGCCTCTCCCGTCATGGTCGGGCTTGTCCCGACCATCCACGTCTTTCCCGATGCAATGCGGAGTTCAAGACGTGGATGCCCGCCACAAGGGCGAGCATGACGAACTGGAGAGGTGTCGCGGCCTTGCGGTCTGACGGTCTGTTCCGGAAGAGCCATCGATGAGCGACGAACTCGTCCTGCTCGGCATCGTCGGCGCGCCGCATGGCGTGCGCGGCGAGGTCCGGATCAAGACCTTCACCGCCGATCCGCTGGCGCTCGCCGAATACGGCCCACTCGTCGACGAGAAGGGCCGGCGCTTCGAGATCGCCGATATCAGGCCCGCCAAGGAAGTGGTCGTCGCCCGGCTCAAGGGCGTGACCAGCCGTGAGGGAGCCGAGCTCCTGAATGGCGTGAAGCTCCATATCGAGCGCTCGCGGCTGCCGGCGCCTGAGGACGAGGACGAGTTCCTGCAGGCCGATCTCGTCGGCTGCAGCGTCATCGGCCCCGATGGAGCCGTGCTCGGCACTGTCACCGCCGTCGCCAATTACGGCGCCGGCGACCTCATCGACATCGAGACTCCGGATGGCCGCTCGGTGCTGATGCCCTTCACCAAGGCCTATGCGCCACGCATCGACATCGCGGCCAAGCGCATCGAGGCCCTGCCTCCGGCCGGTCTGTTCGAGGATGACGATGCTGCCTGAGACGCCGGCCAAGGGCCTGATCTTCGACATGGACGGCACCATCGTCGACAATATGCGCTACCATGACGATGCCTGGGAGACGTGGTACCGCAAGCACGGCCTGCCCTTCGAGCGCGCGACCTTCTCGGCCCGCACCGCCGGCATGGCGATCTCCGACATCATCGGCCCGCATTTCCCCGGTGCCGACGCGGCCGAGCTCGATCGGCTCGCCGAGGAGAAGGAAGGGCTCTATCGCGAGACCTACGGCCCACTGGTCAAGCCGCTTGGCGGACTGATCGACCTGCTCGACCGGGCGCGCGATCACGAGGTCCCGATGGCGGTCGGCACCGCCGCCGCCCCGCCGAACATCGCCCTGATCCTCGATACGCTTTCCCTGCGCCAGCGCTTCGCCACCATCGTCTCGCCGAGCCAGGGCTTCCCCGGCAAGCCGCATCCCGACATGTTCCTGGCTGCAGCCGAGCGCATGGGCGTCGCCCCGGTTGACTGCATCGTCTTCGAGGATGCGCCGAACGGCGTCGAGGCGGCTCGCCGCGCCGGCATGCGCGCCGTCGCGGTGCTGACCATGCTGCCGGCCGAGGCTTTCGCCGCCTTCGACAACGTCATCGCCCGCGTCGACGACTATGCAGCACTGAACGGCAATCCGGCGCTCACCTTCTCCTGACCGGGCGATTGCTGCTCGTAGCGCGCCCGTTTAGGCTGTCCACTCCATGAAGCAGGCTCACTGTACCAGCTCCATCGCGTTCCCCCTCGTCTGAGGCGAGGAACGCAAGACCGGACGGGGGTCGGCAAGGCCGATCGCCCGCGTTTTCCTGTGTCTTTCGGCCGGCGGCTCCCTGAGAGCGCCAGCCATTGCGAGCTGAACATGACCAACTTCTTCGAGAGCCCCTTCAAGGGCATCCCGCTCACCCAGCAGGTGCGCCATCCCAACATCGTCGTCGGACGCTACAGCTACTATTCCGGCTACTATCACGGCCACAGCTTCGACGATTGCGCCCGCTTCCTGCTGCCGCATGAGGGTGCCGACAAGCTGGTCGTCGGCAGCTTCTGCTCGATCGGCTCCGGGGCAGCCTTCATCATGGCCGGCAACCAGGGCCATCGGAACGACTGGGTCAGCACCTTCCCGTTCCACTATGTTCCGGACGAGCCGCATTTCGCCGGCGCGCGCGACGGCTATTTGCGGGCTGGCGATACCGTCGTCGGCAACGATGTCTGGATCGGCTCGGAAGCCATTATCATGCCCGGCATCACGATCGGCCATGGCGCGGTGATCGGGACGCGGGCGCTCGTCACCCGCGATGTCGAGCCCTATGCCATCGTCGGCGGCAACCCGGGCAAGCTGATCCGCTGGCGCTTCGATGAAGCGCGGATCGCACTGCTGCTCGAACTGGCCTGGTGGGACTGGAGCGAGGCGCAATTGCGCGATACGATGCCGCTCCTGACCAGCGGCGATATCGAAGGGTTGCATGCCTACTGGAGTGAGCGCGTCCGGCAGGCCTGAGGCTGTTGTTGGCGGCCGCGCTCGGCTGGTGACGCGGCCGCCATTTCATGCCAGCAGAGGCCATGACTTTCCGCGCCTCGATCCTGACTCTCTATCCCGAGATGTTTCCTGGCCCGCTCGGCGCTTCGCTGGCGGGCGAGGGCTTGCGCACCGGCCTCTGGTCGCTGGAGACGCACCAGATTCGCGAGCACGGCATCGGCCGGCATCGCAATGTCGACGACACCCCGGCCGGCGGCGGCGCCGGCATGGTCTTGCGCTGCGACGTGCTGGCGGCGGCGATCGACGCCGCGGTTCCGGCCGACGATACCCGGCCGCGCCTCTTGATGTCGCCGCGCGGGCGGCCGCTCAGCCAGCGCATGGTCCGCGACTACGTCGCCGGCGGCGGCGTCGTCATCGTCTGCGGTCGCTTCGAGGGCGTGGACGAGCGGGTGATCGAGGGGCGGGGGCTGACCGAGGTCTCGGTCGGCGACTACATCCTCTCCGGCGGCGAGATGGCGGGGATGGTGCTGCTCGACGCCTGCGTCCGCCTGATCCCCGGCGTGATGGGCAAGGAAGCCTCCGGCACGGAGGAGAGCTTCGAGAACGGCCTGCTCGAATACCCGCATTACACCCGCCCGCGCGAATGGGAGGGCAGGGGCCTGCCCGAGGCGCTGCTCTCCGGCGACCATGCCCGCATCGCCCGTTGGCGGCGCGAGCAGGCGGAGCAGATCACGCGCGAGAGGCGGCCGGATCTCTTGAATCCTTCTCCCCTCGGGGGAGAAGGTGGCAGCGCGAAGCGCTGACGGATGAGGGAAGGGCCGCGCAAGCGGCCCTTTCTCGTCTCACCCAGTCAGACGGCCCTCATCCCCCTGCCGGGACCTTCTCCCCCGAGGGGAGAAGGAGGCGCGTCAGGGATAGCTCGTCACCGGCAGGCCTTCCGCCAGCCAGCCCTTGTCTTTGGGATTGCCGAGCAGGCCGCCACGGACATCGACCAGCTCCTTCCAGCCGCGTGCCGCGAGCGTCTTCTGCAAGGTCGAGGTGCGGTTGCCGGTCCGGCAGATCAGCGCGATCGGCTTGCCGGGATGGTCGAGCTTCAGCGCGGCCAGCCTGACCTCGAAGGCGCTGCCGGTCATGTCGAGCTTGATTGCGCCCTCCGGCACGCCGGTATCGGTCCATTCCTCTGGCGTGCGGATGTCGACGAGGATGAGCTTGCCGGCCTTGGCGGCGTCATGCGCCTCGCGCACCGAGAGCGAGGGCAGTGCCTGCTGAGCCACGGCGCGGGCCGATAGCGAGCAGAAGGCGGCGAACAGCAGGAGCGCACGGCGGTTCATGCCGGAGCGTTACCCAAAGGTGCGGCCGGCCGCAATTCACGAAGCTTGGAAACGGCTGCGCCTGATCAAGGGCGCGTCGAGCGAAACCCGGTCCTGTCCGCCTCGGTGATCTCGCGCAGCACCTTGCAGGGCACGCCGGCTGCGATCACTCCGGCCGGAATGTCGCGGGTCACGACGCTGCCGGCGCCGATGATCGTATCGTCGCCGATGCTGACGCCCTGCGTGATCTGGACGCCGCCGCCGACCCAGACGCGGTTACCGATCGTCACGGGCCTGACATAGCAGCCGCCCGCCACCCGCTCGGCCGGGTCGAAGGCGTGGTTCGCCGTATAGATGCCGACGCGTGGCCCGAGCAGGACATGGTCGCCAATGGTGATCTCGGCGCCGTCCAGCATGACGCAGTCGAAATTGGCGTAGAAATTGCGGCCGATGCTGATGTTGAAACCGAGCTCGCAGCGGAAATTCGGCTCGAAATAGGCGCCGGGGCCGACATCGCGCAGGAAGGCGCGCAACAGTGCCTCGCGCTCCGCCTGCGGCTGGCCAAAGCTACGGTTGTAGGCGTCGGTCAGACCGACCGCCCGTGCCCGGGCTGCGATCAGCTCGGGCGTGAGGTCGTCATACATGCGCCCCGACAGCATCAGGGCGCGCTGCTCCTCGAGAGTCATCGCGCCCCGTGCTCGTCTCAGCGCAGCTCGGCGCAGAAGCGCTGGATGCGGCGGCAGGCCTCTTCCAGCTTCTCGTCCGAGGTCGCGTAGGAGATCCGGAAGTTCGGGCCGAGGCCGAAGGCAGTGCCGTGCACGGCGGCGACGGCCTCGTTCTCCAGCAGGCCCATGACCAGGTCCTCGTCGGTCTCGATTGTCTTGCCATTCGGCAGCGTCTTGCCGATCAGCCCCGAGCAGTCGGGATAGACGTAGAAGGCGCCTTCCGGCGTCGGGCACTTCAGGCCGCGGGTCTGGTTCAGCATCGAGACGACGAGGTCGCGCCGGCGCTCGAACGCCTTCTTGAACACCGGCAGGTGCTCCTGCGTGCCGTCGAGTGCCTCGACCGCGGCCCATTGCGAGATCGCCGAGGTGCCCGAGGTCTGCTGGCCCTGGACGAGGTCCATGGCGTTGATCAGCTGCTGCGGGCCGGCGGCGTAGCCGATGCGCCAGCCGGTCATGGCATAGGCCTTGGAGACACCGTTCATGGTCAGCGTGCGCTCGTAGAGGCCGGGCTCGACCTGCGCCGGGGTGACGAATTTGAAGTCGCCATAGACAAGGTGCTCGTACATGTCGTCGGTCAGCACCCAGACATGCGGATGGCGCATCAGCACGTCGGTCAGCGCCTTCATCTCGGCATGGGTATAGGCGGCGCCCGACGGGTTCGAGGGCGAGTTCAGGATCAGCCACTTGGTCTTCGGCGTGATCGCGGCTTCCAGATCGGCCGGCTGGAGCTTGAAGTTGTTCTGGATGGTGGCTTCGCAGAAGGTCGGCGTACCCCCGCAGAGTGCGACCATCTCGGGATAGCTGACCCAGTACGGCGCGACGCAGATCACCTCGTCGCCCGGGTTCAGCGTGGCGAGCAGGGCGTTGTAGATGACGTGCTTGCCGCCGGTGCCGACGATGGTCTGCGAGGCCTTGTAGTCGAGGCCGTTCTCGCGCTTCAGCTTGCGGGTGATCGCCTCGCGCAGCTGCGGGATGCCGGGGACCGGCGTGTACTTCGTCTCGCCGCGGCGGATGGCGGCGATCGCCGCTTCCTTGATATTGTCTGGCGTGTCGAAATCGGGCTCGCCGACGGAGAGCGAGATCACGTCCTTGCCCTGCGCTTTCAGATCGCGCGCCTTCTGCGTGATGGTAATGGTCGCAGACGGCTTCACGCGCTTCAGGGCGTCGGCAAGGAAAGCCATGATCCAGATCTCCGGGAGGGCAATGGCGCCCATCGCGGGCGCGGGGCGTGGTTTAGGCCCCCGGGGCGGGCACTGCAAGCGAGTCTGCTTGATATCGGCCAGAAACGATAGGAATGGCAGCGGGGCGTGCCCATAATCCGGGGGCGAAAACGGCCAATCTCCGGCAGACGCCCACGACCATATCGCCTTGGCCCGAAACGTGCTTGGTAGAGCAAGCTGGGGAGCCAAAAGAATACAGCGCGCCGACGCGCAGAAGGCTCATGCATGAAACTCCGGATCGGCTACGAGCTCGACTACGACTTTCCGCAGCCGACCCCGATGATCTTGATGCTGCACGTGCATTTCAGCCGGGTCTCCGATCTCTCGGCGCCGGATCACATGCGCATCCAGCCTCCGACGCCGGTCACCGCCTATCGCGACGGCTTCGGCAACTGGTGCAGCCGGCTGGTGGCGCCACAGGGCACGATACGCATTTCCGCCGATGCGGTGATCAGCGATAGCGGCCTGCCGGAGGCGTTCGACCGCAAGGCCGGACAGGTGCCGGTGGAGCGCTTGCCGGAAGAGTGCCTGGTCTTCCTGCTCGCCAGCCGGTTCTGCGACAGCGATCGCTTGCTCGATCTCGCCTGGGAGCTTTTCGGTCATACGCCGCCGGGCGCGGCGCGAGTGCAGGCGATCTGCGACTTCGTCAACCGGCGCATCGCCTTCGACTATATGGACGCCAGCGTCACCCGCAGCGCCTCCGAAGCCTATCGCGAAGGGCGCGGCGTCTGCCGCGACTACGCCCATCTCGCCATCGCCTTCTGCCGGGCGATGAACATCCCGGCGCGCTACTGCACCTGCTATCTCGGCGATGTCGGCACGCCGCCACCCTGGCCGCCGGGCGATTTCGCCGCCTCATTCGAGGCCTTCCTGGATGGCGGCTGGCAGATGTTCGATCCGCGCAACAATGTCCCGCGCATCGGCCGGGTGCTGATCGCACGCGGACGCGATGCTGCCGATGTCGCGATCGCCACCACCTTCGGACCGAACACGCTGACCGGCTTCAGGGTCTGGACGGACGAGGTCGCCGAGGCAACCTGAGGCCGATTGGCCAGGACCTATCTGTCGAGGAGTGGGGCAGTCTTGGCCTTCTTCGCGCGCAGCGGCGTCTTGCGGACCAGGCCCTTGCGGGTTGCCGGAGGGGCGCCCTCCGGCACTGGTTCTGCCTGTACGGCCGCGACAGCTTGCACGGGAGCCGGCTGCGGTGCCGGCTTCTCGGGCTGGGTGGGGTCGATCGTGCGGAAGCGGATCATTTTTTCTTCGGTGTCGCCGCTGCCTTGGCGACGGCCGAAGCGAAGCCCGCCGGAGGGGTCGCGCTCGCCTTCGGCTTGTCCTTCTTGGGCTTCTTGGCCTCGCGATTGCTGCGCTGCTCGCCTTTTGCCATGTCTCGTCTCCTTCGGTCGGAATGACAGGCATCGCCACTTCGAATCGAAGGGGCTTGAACCTGGGCTGCGCTGGTCGGGACGGCTGCGAGCTTAGGTCATGGCGGCCGGCTTCCGACTGCCACGGCCGGCTCGCGGAAACCGGGCCATCAAGCCGAAGCAGCTGCGGAGCGTAGGACAGAGTCGGATGGAGAGCACGCGCTTTCTTGGCGCGGCAGCGCCCCATCCCCAGCGTGCCGGAGCGCCCATCGGCGCTGCACCATGGTGACAGTGCTTGCGCCCCAGCGCGGCCGGCCGAAACAGGGAAAGCCGCGTCGGTTGAGGCGGCGCGCGATGTCGGCGGGATCGGTGATGCCGGCGGTGACGAGCTGATCGATCAGCGCGCCGGCGGCTTCGAGGAAGATGGCGAGCAGCGCCCTGTCGAGGTCGCGGCTCGCCTTGTCGGCACTGGGCATGCCCTCAATGGATGCCCATGCCATAGCTGGGCTCGACTCCGTTGGGGGAGATCAGAACGGCATTGAGGTGGCCGCCCTCGGAGAGGGCGAAGCGCACCGCCTCCTTCTGGTTGCGGAAGATGCCCTCGCTGCTGCCTTCTAGATCGCGCGCGACCCAGAAGCCGTGGCTCGACTGGCCGACCAGGAAGAGATGGCTCTCGCCGGTGAGCGGCTGCAGCGGCTTGAATTGTCCCATGGTGGCGTCCTCAGTTCGGCAAGGCGAACCAGGCGCGCAGGCCGATGAAGGCGGCGGCGGCCAGTGCGAACACGGCAAGCGCGACCATCTCGGCACAGAGGATTCCAACGACCGGGCGGCGGCTGGCGACGCTGTCATAGACGGCGCGGGCGCGACGCTGCTGGCTGGTGCGGAACAAGGCGTTGTTCATCGACATATCGACCTCCATCGATGCCGATGATGTAGGTCCGCCCCCGATAAGGCCGCCATGCGGAAGGTGCTCGCGCGCATAAGGCCGGCATAAGGGCTTGCGTGGGGCCCGCTCGGCTGCGATGCCGGCGCCATGGACGCTCCCGCCAACACCATCGTGATCTATATCGACGCCGACGCCTGTCCGGTGAAGCCGGAGATCTATCGCGTCGCCGAGCGGCACCGGCTCAAGGTCTTCGTCGTCGCCAACAGCTTCATGCAGGTGCCGCGCGAGCCCTGGATCGAGCGCGTCGTGGTGCCCGGCAACTTCGATGCGGCCGATGACTGGATCGCCGAACGGGCCGGTCGCGGCGCGATCGTCATCACCGCCGACATTCCGCTCGCCGACCGCTGCATCAAGGCCGGCGCCGACGTGATCGGCCCGACCGGCAAGCCCTTCACCGAGGCCTCGATCGGCATGGCGCTGGCGACGCGCGACATGATGGAGGACCTGCGCGCCATGGGCAGCGTCAGCGGCGGTCCCAAGCCGTTCTCGCAGAAGGATCGCTCCACCTTCCTGCAGGCGCTGGACGTCGCGGTGCAGCGCCTGAAGCGCGCGGGCTTCTCGGCCTAGCCCCGCTAGGGAGTTTGCCCCGGCTGCAGGAGCTTGGGCAGGAAGCCAGCGGCCAGCAGCAGCTGCTTCTGGCGCGCAGACACCTCGTTCAGGCTGCGGCGGAAATCGATCCTGTGCACATACATCCAACCGAGCTTCATCGGCGTCTGCCGGCGTAGGCGCGAAATCCACGGCGTGGCGTCATGATCCGTCACGACGGTCCCGCCCCCCATGATCGAATAGTATCGCCCGAGCGTCCGGCCATATTGCGCATTGTCCTGCTGGGCTCTGGGGAGGGTGAGCGCATAGGACCGGTCAATGTGGTCGAACACTTTCGATCCGGGATCGCGGAGCCAGTGGCCGACCTCGTGCGCGGCAGCGAACTGGCCGGTCTTTCCACCGATCCCGCGTGCCCGGCCCGCCGTGAAGTTATGCTCTCCGTACTGGACGCTTTCGTCGGTGATGCGGGTCATCCGGTCCCGGAAGGTCGCGCCCGGATTGGCCAGATGCGCGACCTCGATGAGGGCATGGCTATCCGCACCGGCAGGCTGCAGATCGATTTCGAGCACGCCGGCGACATGCGCCGGCACCTTTGGATTGCCGATCAGTTGCCAGAAGTCGGCGTCGCTCAGGCTGTCTCCGCTTTCGGTCGGGAGGAACACCATCTGGTTGTTCCAGACGGTCTCGACGATGTTTTTGAAGCGCCGGGTGAAATCCTGCCATTCGCTGGCGAGCCAGCTGCGGCAGGGGACGGGCTGGCCACTGGCGTCGACGACACTGCCGCGTTTGAAGTCGGCCTCGCTCGCGGCCAGATGAGACGGGGGAAGCGGCCCCGGGCGCGATCCCGGCGTTTTGGCGGTATGGGAGCTTCGCGCCCACGCCGTGGAGGGATCGAGGGGAATGAGCGTCACTTTCAACCGGATGCGAAGCTGCGCAGCTTGGCCTGTTCGCGCGCGGTCGAAGAACGAGTCGTAGTTCGGCTCGAGGATGAAGGGCCGGATCGCCATTTGGTCACCTGCGCTTTGGGAGCAGATTGGAGCGGACAAAGTCTCGCTCTAGGCACGGCTATCCGCGCCAACGTAGCAGCAGCGGCGCAGCACCGCCAAGCTGAACGTATGGCAAGCGGCGGGCGGCTGGACGAAATGGGATGTTGCCCCTAATCCTGCCGCAAAAGCCCGTCTTCCAATGGGGCGCCCGGGAGGAAACCCATGTCGCTGACCCGCCGTTCCACGCTCGGCCTCGTTGCCGGCGCCATCTTCGCTCCGGCCATCGTGCGGGCGCAGAGCTATCCGTCGAAGCCGATCACCTTGGTCGTGCCATACCCGGCGGGCGGGCCGACTGATGCGATCGCGCGCTTCGTCGCCCAGGATCTCTCGACCTCGATCGGCCAGAACGTCCTCGTCGACAATCGCGCCGGCGCCTCGGGTGCGGTCGGCACCCGCGCCGTCGCGCATGGCGCTGCCGACGGCCACACCTTCATCTTCGGCAACAACCAGACGCATGGGAACAACATGTTCCTGCTGAAGGACCCCGGCTACGACGCCGTCAAGGATTTCGCGCCGGTCGCCGGTGTCGGCGCTTTCGAGCACGCTTTCGTCGTCCGCAACGACCTGCCGGCGAAAAACATCAAGGAGCTGATCGCGCTCGCCAAGGCCGATCCGGGCAAGCTCAATTACGGCTCGACCGGCGTCGGCTCCGGCTCGCATCTCGCCATGGAGCTGTTCATGCAGCGCACCGGCATCAAGATGACGCATGTGCCATTCAGGGGCGCGGCGCCGCTGGTGCAGGAGATCATCGGAGGGCGGATCGACATCGCCAATTCGACGCTGCCGTCCGTGCTGGAGCAGATCAATGCCGGCACGCTCAGGGCGATTGCGCTGGCGAGCCCGGAGCGCAATCCGCGCGCCAAGGATATCCCGACTTTGCGCGAGCAGGGCGTGACCGATGCCGACGCCGACAGCTGGGCCGCCTTCTTCGCCCCCGCCGCGACGCCGGCGCCTGTCCTGGACACGCTGTCCAAGGCCGTGCTGGCCTCGCTCGCCAAGCCGGCGATTGCCGAGCAGATCCTCAAGCTCGGCTTTACCCTCAAGGTCCGTGATCCCGCGGCGTTCCGGCCCTATCACCAGCAGGAAATCGCGACCTGGGAGAAGATCATCAAGGAAGCCGGCGTCAAGCCGGAGTGAGCCTGACGTGCGTCATTCTCGGACGTAGCGAAGCGCAGATCCGAGAATCTCGGAAACGTCAGGGCGCCTTCTCGTCCTGAGATGGTCGGCTCAAGGCGGACCATGACGACCTAATCTGCCGGAGCCAGCCCATGAACCTGATGCCCAAGCTCGCCGCCCGCGCTGAGGCAGGCCGCCCCGTCCGCTGCGTTTTGATCGGCGCCGGCAAGTTCGGCTCGATGTTCCTGGCTCAGGTGCCGCATATCGAGGGGCTGGAGGTTGCGGCGATCGCCGATCTCGACCCCGAGCGGGCGCGCCAGGCTTGCCGCACCGTCGGCTGGGACGAAGCCCGCATCGCCGCCACCCGCTTCGTCGATAGCGGCGTCACCGCCGCGGAGATGGACGGCGTCGAGGTGGTGATCGAGGCGACAGGGCACCCGGCTGCCGGGGCCCGCCATGCGCTCGCCGCGATCGCGGCCGGGCGGCATGTCGTGATGGTCAATGTCGAGGCTGATGTGCTGGTCGGCCCGGTGCTGGCCGCGAAGGCGAGAGCGGCGGGTGTGGTCTATTCGATGGCTTATGGCGACCAGTCGGCGCTCGTCGCCGAGATGGTCGACTGGGCCAGAGCCACCGGTTTCACCATCGCGGCCGCCGGCAAAGGCACCAAATACCTGCCGGCCTATCATCGCGTCACGCCTGACGAGGTCTGGAGCCATTACGGTCTGACACCGGAGGCGGCGAAGGCCGCCGGCATGAACCCGCAAATGTTCAACTCCTTCCTCGATGGCACCAAGTCGGCGATCGAGATGGCGGCGATCGCCAATGCCAGCGGCCTCGATGTCCCGGCCGCCGGGCTGTCCTTTCCGCCCTGCGGTGTCGATGATCTCGCCTATGTCCTGCGGCCGAAGGCGGTTGGCGGACAGCTCGAGCATGACGGCATGGTCGAGGTTGTCTCCTCGCTGGAGCGCGATGGGCGGCCGGTCTTCCGCGACCTGCGCTGGGGCGTCTATGTCGTGCTGAAGGCGCCGAACCCTTATGCCGCCGCTTGCTTCAAGCAGTACGGCTTGCCGACCGATTCCACGGGCCTCTACGCGGCGATGTACAAGCCCTTCCATTTGATCGGGCTCGAACTCTCGCTCTCAGTGCTGAACGCGGCGCTGCGCGGTGAGCCGACCGGCACGACCAGGAGCTGGCGCGGCGATGCGGTCGCGACCGCCAAGCGCGACCTCAAGGCCGGCGAGATGCTGGATGGCGAGGGCGGCTACACCGTCTACGGCAGACTGATGCCGGCTGCCGCCAGCCGCGCGGCGAAGGCGCTGCCGATCGGGCTGGCGCACGGCGTGACATTGAAGCGCGACGTTGCCGCCGGCTCGGTCGTCACCAGCGCCGATGTCGCGCTGGATGAAACCTCGCAGATCGTCTCACTTCGGCGTGAGCTCGAAGCAACCAGCGGCTGAATCGTGCATTCTCTTTGAACGGGTCGCTCCCGGATCGGCACGGCTGATGTCGCTTGTCCGGACGACCCATCATCAGGAGATGTCGATGCGTCCCGTTCTGGCTGCCGTCCTTGCCCTGGCCCTCGCGGCAGCGCCCGCGACAGCCCAGCAGCGCTATCCGTCGAGCGCCGGCGAACTCGTCGTGGAGACGGTCGCGAGCGGGCTGGAGAATCCTTGGGGCCTCGCTTTCCTTCCGGACGGGCGCATGCTGGTCACGGAACGCCCCGGCCGCCTGCGGCTGGTCGGCAGCGACGGCAAGCTTTCGCCGCCGATCTCGGGCGTGCCCAATGTCGTGGCGCGCGGGCAGGGCGGCCTGCTCGATGTCGTGCTCGATCCGAACTTCGCCCAGAACCGCTATCTCTATCTCTCCTTCGCCGAGCCGCGCGCCAACGGCAACGGCACCAGCGTCGCCCGCGCCCGGCTGAGCGCCAATGGCAACGCGCTTGAGGGTCTCAGCGTGATCTTCCGGCAGATGCCGACCATCGCCAGCAACATGCATTTCGGCTCGCGGCTGGTCTTCGACCGGACAGGCGCGCTCTTCGTCACTGTCGGCGACCGCTACAGCCAGCGCGACCAGGCGCAGAACCCGGAGAACCATCTCGGCAAGGTGCTGCGCATCAAGCCCGAAGGCGGTGCTGCCGAGGGCAATCCGAAGAAGCCGGGCTGGGCGCCGGAAATCTGGTCGATCGGCCACCGGAACGTACAGGGCGCCGCTCTCAACCCGCAGACGGGCCAGCTCTGGACGGCCGAGCATGGCGCACGCGGCGGCGACGAGATCAACACGCCCAAGGCCGGTCTCAACTATGGCTGGCCGGTCATCACTTACGGCATCGACTATTCCGGTGTGAAGATCGGCGAGGGCACCTCAAAGCCCGGCATGGAGCAGCCGCTGTTCTACTGGGATCCGTCGATCGCGCCCTCAGGCGCGGCCTTCTACACCGGCGATAAATGGCCGGCCTGGAAGAACTCGCTCTTCGTCGGCGCGCTCGCCGGCCAGCTGCTGGCGCGTCTTTCGACCGATGGCGAGAAGGTCACCGGGGAGGAGCGCCTGCTGACCAATCTCGGCGAGCGCATCCGCGATGTTCGGCAGGGGGCGGACGGTTTCCTCTATCTGCTCAGCGACGATTCGAACGGGAGGGTGCTGCGGGTCAGGCCGGCGCGCTGAACCTCACGGCCCGCAATCCCATTCGCGCTCGACGACGAAGACCTTGCGGGTCGCAAGATGCCCGTTCGTGTCGTAGAGGTCGCCGACAAAGTACTCGGTACCGGCCGCATCGCGCACGCTGCGGTCGACCTGCAGCGACCAGCCATAGCCGACCCGGTTTCCGCCCTTCCAGTCACGATGCAGATTGCCGGTCGAAGCCGAGGCGAGGATGCGGGCGCGCTCGTCGCTCGGCGAGCAGGTCGGTCCGGCAAGAGCTGCACTCGACAGAGCGGCAGCGCAAAGGGCGAGCGTCATCGGCTTGAGCAAGGCAGGCGTCCTTCGGGAGAGTCCGGGCAGAATCAGGTGATCTCGGCGAGCCGCGTATCGAGCGACAGAACGAGGCACCAATGTGGCTCGAAGTCGGCTCCCAGCGGCCAGATCTGCTCCTTGAAGATCGTCAGCATGACCGCCTGATAACGCTCGAACCAGTCGCGCTGGCAAAGCACGAACTTGGTCGCGCCGACAATGGTCTCCCGGTCGATGATGCACAGCGGAACGATGTCGGGATTGGCCGCAAGATACGCCTGAACCGCGACCATCAGCGTCGGGTAGCCGGGATGCAGCATGTCGTCGAGTACGATCAGGCCGCCCACGGCGAGGCAGGCGGTGGCGAGCGTGAGGTCCTTGGTGAGCGCCGCACGCGAATGCTCGCCGTCGATATGGATGAAGCGCAGCTTGTCGCCGCTTGCATGGCCGATCAGTTCGGCCGGCGACATCGCGCCGGCATCGGCCTTGATGGTGACCCGGCGCTCAGGCGCGATACCGTGCTTCAGGCAGTTCGCTTCGAACCGGTCCTTCACCTGCGGGTTCGGCCATTCGAAGATGTCGATGCCCAGCGCGATCTCACCGGGTTCGAGCGCATGGGCCAGCGCGATGAAGAAGCGGCCTTCGAAGGCGCCGATCTCGGCGATCGGTCCGCTGACACCGTTCTCGGTCTGCAGCCGCAGCAGCCGTGCGCAGATCGTCGCCGCGAAGCGCGAGGACATGCCGACGACGCGATCATAGCCCTCGGCGAGATAGGCCTCGACGGCAGGATGACCGGAGTGCGGGATCGGCGCCATCGCGTCAGCCCTTGGCGTGGAAGATGAAGAAGGCGCCGGCTGCGATCAGGGCAAAGCCGATCGCATGGTTCCAGGTCAGCTGCTCCTTCAGCCAGAACACCGAGAAACCGGCGAAGACGCAGAGCGTGATCACCTCCTGCATCGTCTTCAGCTCGGCTGCCGAATAGACGGCGGAGCCGATGCGGTTGGCCGGGACGGCGAGCATGTATTCCGGCAGGGCGATCATCCAGCTCGCCAGGATCGCCAGCCAGATCGCCGTGCTCTTGTAGGAGAGGTGGCCGTACCAGGCGAAGGTCATGAAGACGTTCGAGCCGATCAGCATGCCGATCGGCAGGAGATGGGCGGTGCTGAGAGATGGCATGGTGGAATCCGGGATCGTGTGGTGGGCGGGACGGAGGGTCAGCCGTAGCGCAACTTCATCGTCAGGATAACCAGGACGAGCGCCAGCGTGACCGTATTGGCGCCGATCAGCGGCCAGGAGGCGATCAGCACGCCATAGATCAGCCAGAACACGATGCCGGTCGCGAACAGTGCCTGCGTCCACAGCGAGATGCCGCTGGTGTCGCGCGTCTTGATCGTCTGCCAGGCCTGCGGCAGCCAGCAGAAAGTGGTCAGCAGGGCGGCACAGAAGCCGAGCGCTTCGATGGCGGCGGTGGACATGCGGGCCTGTCGACGATTCGCGCGGGAGTCGAGATCGATCAGACATAGCCGGTTTCGGCGTTCCGCGCTCGGCAGGCGTCGCATGGTTAACCTCCGTTAACCGCAGCGCCCTAGATTCGCGCCAATCCTGCGATTCGGTGGACCCATGCGCGCATTGATCCTGGCCTTGCCTCTCGTCCTCGTAGCCGCGACCGCGGCCCGGGCCGATTTCGATTCCTGCGTCGCCGGGTTGCGTTCGGCGGCTGCGGCCAAAGGCGTTTCCGGCGCCACCTTCGATCGCGCCATGGACGGCGTCACGCCCGACATGAAGGTGATCGAGGCGATGAACAACCAGCCCGAGTTCAAGACCCCGATCTGGGATTATCTCGGCACGCTGGTCGACGACGAGAAGGTCGCGGAAGGGCGCTCGATGATGCGCCAGCACGCCTCGACCCTCGCCGCCGCCGAACAGCGCTTCGGTGTCGATCGCCATACCATCGCGGCGGTCTGGGGCGTGGAAAGCGATTTCGGCAAGGCGAGGGGCAAGATGCCGCTGGTCCAGGCGCTTTCGACCGGTGCCTGCCTGGCGCCGCGCCGCAACGCTTTCTTCAAGGGCGAACTGATCGCCACCC
Source organism: Allobosea sp. P4_H5 (assembly GCF_056400825.1). NCBI lineage: Bacteria > Pseudomonadati > Pseudomonadota > Alphaproteobacteria > Hyphomicrobiales > Alloboseaceae > Allobosea > Allobosea sp. P4_H5. Next base: position 255,950 of record NZ_JBFUKM010000004.1, read on the forward strand.
TGCAGATCATCCAGCGTGGCGATGTCCGCCCCGAGCGGCTGTTCGGCTCCTGGGCCGGCGCCTTCGGCCACACCCAGTTCATCCCCTCGACCTATCTGCGGCTCGCCGTCGATGGCGACGGCGATGGCCGGCGCGATCTCGTCGATTCCATCCCCGACGCGCTGCATTCGACCGCAAACTTCATGGCCAAGGCGGGCTGGGTCACCGGCGCGACCTGGGGCTATGAGGTCCGCGTGCCGGGTGGATACTCCGGCCCGACCGGACGCAATCCCAAGCAGCCGGTCTCGTCCTGGGCGGCGCGCGGCATCGTCAAGTTCGACGGCTCGGCTCTCTCCGGCTCCGGCAATGCCGGTCTCCTGATGCCGGCCGGCCGCAACGGCCCGGCTTTCCTGGTCTTCAAGAATTACGACGCCGCCTACAGCTACAATGGCGCGGATTCCTATGCCCTCGCGATCTCGCTGCTCTCCGACCGCCTGCGCGGCCGGCCGGGCGTGCAGGGCGACTGGCCGACCGACGACCTGCCGCTCTCGCGCGAGCAGCGCCGCGAATTGCAGCGCCTGCTGACCCAGCGCGGCTACAATGTCGGCGAGCCCGACGGTGCCGTTGGCGCGCTGACGCGGGCGGCGATCAAGGAGATCGAGGCCAAGATCGGCATGCCGCAGACCGGTCGTCCGGGCGAGAAGGTCCTGCGCGCGCTGAAGGGCGGGCGGGTCTAGCCGCGGTTCCAGAAAACGGGTGGCCTCTGCTGCTCTCTTGCATGAAAGGTTCGGTCATCCCGGACAAGCCGCGTGAGCGGCGCCGATCCGGGATCCATGCCTGAACCTCCATCGGAAATGCTCCGGCATGGATCCCGGGTCTCCCTTCGGTCGCCCGGGATGACCAGTGTTTCATCCGGAGAAGCAATGCGCCGTCTCATCTCCACCGGCTCGCCCTTCGAGCGCGCCTTCGGCTATTCGCGCGCCGTCGTCGACGGCGATCTTGTCTTCGTTTCCGGCACCACCGGCTACGACTACGCCACGATGACGCTGCCGGAGGACGCCGCCGAACAGGCGCGCAACATCTTCCGCACGCTGGAGGCGGTGCTCACCGAAGCCGGCTCCAGCCTCGCGCAGGTGGTGCGGGCGCAGTATTTCGTCATCGACCGGAGCTATTGCGAGCCGGTGCTCGCCGTTTGCGGCGAGGTCTTTCGTGAGATCCGGCCGGCAGGGGGAATGTACATCGTCGCCGGCCTGCTCAAGCCTGAGATGAAGGTCGAGATCGAGGTCACGGCGCGGCTGACATCGTCCTGAGTGTCCGTCGCAGCGGGGCAGGGCTGCAATCCCGGCCTTGCGCCCATCGCAGCGCGCCCCTAAGCAGCCAGCGCATTTCTGTTGCGCGAGGCTCAATCGATGGCGAACCACAAGCTCCTGCTGCTCCCCGGCGACGGCATCGGCCCCGAGGTGATGGGGCAGGTCGAGAAGATCGTCTCCTGGTTCGAGAAGCAGGGCCTCGGCTCGTTCTCGCTCGAGCGCGGCCTCGTCGGCGGCATCGCCTACGACACGCACAAGGCGGCGATCTCGGAAGGCGACATGAAGCTCGCCCAGGAGGCCGATGCCGTGCTCTTCGGCGCGGTCGGCGGCCCGAAATGGGCCGATGTGCCGTACCAGCATCGTCCCGAGGCTGGCCTGCTGCGCCTGCGCAAGGATCTCGGCCTGTTCGCCAATCTGCGTCCGGCGATCTGCTATCCGGCGCTGGCCTCGGCCTCGTCGCTGAAGCCGGAGGTCGTCGAAGGCCTCGACATCCTGATCGTGCGCGAGCTCACCGGCGGCGTCTATTTCGGCGAGCCCAAGGAGATCGTCACCCTTGAGGATGGCTCCAAGCGCGGCGTCGATACCCAGCTCTATACGACCGGCGAGATCGAGCGCATCTGCGCCGTCGCTTTCGAGCTGGCGCGCACCCGCCGCAACAAGGTCTCCTCGGCCGAGAAGCACAATGTCATGAAGACCGGCGTGCTCTGGAAGCAGACGGTCACCGCGCTGCATGCCAAGAGCTACAAGGACGTCGAGCTCGAGCATGTCCTCGCCGACAACTGCGCCATGCAGCTGGTGCGCTGGCCCAAGCAATACGACGTCATCGTCTGCGACAACCTCTTCGGAGACATCCTCTCCGACGTTGCGGCGATGCTGACCGGTTCGCTCGGCATGCTGCCCTCCGCCTCGCTCGGCGCCGAGGACAAGGCGACCGGCAAGCGCAAGGCGCTTTACGAGCCCGTGCACGGCTCGGCGCCCGACATCGCCGGCAAGGGCCTCGCCAATCCGATCGCGATGATCGGCTCCTTCGCCATGGCGCTGCGCTATTCGTTTGGCGCCGGCGAGGCGGCCGACCGGCTTGAAGGCGCGATTGCCGACGTGCTCGGCGCCGGCACCCGCACCAAGGACATCGCCGCGCCCGGCGCCAACGCCGTCTCGACCACCGAGATGGGCGACGCCATCGTCAAGGCGCTCGAAGCGCGCGGCTGATCGAAGCAGGATCGCCGGCTTGGGATGCCGCTTGGTGGCGGCATCTGGCCGGCGGCGCTCCGCTGCCGGTTGCCGTCAGTGGCCCGGCAGCATCCGGCGCAAGACCGAGTCGCGCAGCACGAGATGGTGCCAGAGCGCGGCGAGTGCATGCAGGCCGGCGAAGCCGACCAGCGCATAGGCGGCGAGCTCGTGCACTTCCTTGACGGGGCGGCTGACTGTCCGCGCTGCGGCTTCCATCAGCGGCGGAAACGCCGCGAAGCCGAGATCGAGCCCCTGTCCGCGTAGCAGCGAGTAGGCGAGGCCGACTGCCGGGACCGCGAGCATCAGCAGGTAGAGCGCGGCATGACCCGCCCCGCCCGCTCGGCGCATGCCGACGGAGAGTTCGGCCGCCGGAGCGACCGGATGGCTGAGGCGCCAGGCGACGCGGAGCAGCACGAGCAGCAGGATCGCGACGCCGATCACCTTATGCAGCTCGGTTACCGCATATTTCCAGCTCTTCGGAAAGTCGTCGACGGTCAGGCCGAGGGCGAAGGTGGCGAGGATCAAGGCGGCGACCGACCAGTGCAGTGCCCTCGCTACCCGGTCATAGCGGGCTGCGGCGGCGGGAATGGCTGAAGCTGACATGGTACAGTGCCTCTGATTAGAATGCTTCTAATCTAGATGCCGATGCTGCGCTGCAAAAGTTAAACTTTGTCCATCTGTGTCGGCTGCACCTGGCCGCCGTACTGCGCCTCGTGCAGGCGCCGGTAGATGCCCGGTCGCTGCACCAGCTCCTGATGTCGGCCCTGCTCGGCGACGCCGCTCTCGTCGATGACGATGATGCGGTCGGCGTCCTGGATCGTCGCAAGGCGATGGGCGATCACCAGCGTGGTCCGGCCCCTGGACAGTTCGGCGAGTGAAGCCTGGATCGCGCGCTCGGTCTCGGTGTCGAGCGCCGAGGTCGCTTCGTCCAGGATCAGGATCGGCGGGTTCTTCAGGAACATCCGGGCGATGGCGAGGCGCTGCTTCTGCCCGCCCGAGAGCTTGACGCCGCGCTCGCCGATCACGGTGTCGAGGCCATCAGGTAAACGCGCGATCATCTCGTCGAGCCGGGCGCGCCTGGCGGCCTCGATGATCTCGTCCTCGCTCGCTGTCAGCTTGCCATAGGCGATGTTCTCGCGGAGCGTGCCGGCGAACAGGAAGACGTCCTGCTGGACGATGCCGATCTGGCCACGCAGTGAGGCCAATGTCATCTGGCGGATATCGATGCCGTCGATGCTGATCTTGCCGCCTTCGACGTCGTAGAAGCGCGGCAGCAGCGAGCAGATCGTCGTCTTGCCGGCTCCTGACGGACCGACGAAGGCGATGGTCTCGCCGGCGCGGATCGCAAGGTCGATACCCCTGAGGATCGTACGGTCGGGTGTGTAGCCGAAGCTGACGTCCTCATAGGCGATATCGCCCTTGAGATCGGAGACTGCGATGGCGCCCGGTAGGTCGGCGATATCAGGCCGCGTATCGAGGAAGTCGGTGTAGCGCCGGAAGCCGGCGATCCCCTTCGGATAGGTCTCGATCACCGAGTTGATCTTCTCGATCGGCCGGAAGAACACCGTCACCAGCAGCAGGAAGCCGACGAAGCCGCCGGCGCTGAGGTCGCCGATCAGCACGTAATAGGCGCCCGCGATCATCACCGCCATCTGGGTCAGGCGCATGCCGAAATAGGAGAGCGAGGTCGAGGCCGCCATCAGCCGGTAGGCGTCGAGCTTGGTGCGGCGATAGCGCTGGTTGTCCTGCGCGAACAGGCTGCGCTCATGCTCCTCGTTGGCGAAGGCCTGGACGACGCGGATGCCGCCGACATTCTCCTCGATCCTTGCGTTGAACGAGCCGACGCTGCCGAACAGTTTTTGCCAGTTCGCCGTCATCCGCCGGCCGTAGCGGCTGGTCAGCCAGGCGATCAGCGGCACGATCGTCGCGGTGATCAGCGCGAGCTGCGGATGAACCGTCAGCATCAGCACGAAGGCGCCGATGAAGGTCATCACCGCGATGAACAGGTCCTCCGGCCCGTGATGGGCGACCTCGCCGATCTCTTCCAGGTCCTTGGTCAGGCGCCCGACGAGATGGCCGGTCTTCTGGTTGTCGAACCAGCCGAAGGAGAGCTTCTGCAGGTGGTCGAACGCCTTGCGGCGCATCTCGGTCTCGATGTTGATGCCGAGCATGTGGCCCCAATAGGTCACCACCACCATCAGGCCGGCATTGATCAGATAGATCGCCAGCAGGCCGAGCGAGGCCAGCACGATCAGGCTCCAGTTCCCGCTCGGCAGTAGCTGGTCGACGAACAGCTTCACCGCGATGGGAAAGCCGAGCTCGAGCAGGCCGGACACGACGGCGCAGCCGAAGTCGAGCAGGAAGAGCCCGCGATGCGGGCGATAATAGGCGAAGAAGCGGGCGAGCATGGCGTGCGGGCTTTAGCACGCGGCGCGGCGGCGGGCCATGAGCTGCGGGCGGGGCAGGGGCGGTCGCGACGCCGGTCTCCCGGCAGTTCAGCGGGCGCTGACTTGCCTGTTCCTCGCCGCTTCCCGGAATTCTCCGGGCGCCATGCCGAACTCGCGCCGGAACATCCGGTTGAAATTGGCCTGATCGAGGAAACCCGACCTGAATGCGACCGAGCCGATCGCCGTCGCGGGCTCCGCCAGCAGGAGATCGCCGGCATGTTGCAGCCGCGCGGCCCAGATCGTCGCAGCAACGCCCGCCGGCTCGTGCTCGAAGGCACGATAGAGCGAGGCGCGGGAGCAGCCCAATGCGGTCGCCAGGGATTCGACGGTCAGCTCCGGGTCGGCATGGCGCTGCGCGATCAACTGGCGGGTCGCGGCCAGAAGCGATGGCCGGTCGCACTCCATCGTCCGGGCAGCGTCGCCGGCAAGAGCGAGGCGCGCGAACCGGACGGCGATGTCGACGGCAGCGCTCCGCTCGTCGGCAGACAGCGCATTCATCTCGGTTGCGAGGGCGCGCAGATGGGAGATCAGGAGCTTGACCGCGCCGCCCTGCGCCAGGCGCCCGACGCTCTGGCGGCCGGCGCTTCGCTGGAACACCACGCCGAGCTCCCGGTGCTCCAGCCAGTTCGCCCGGATCGGCCGGGCGAAATCGCTGACATAGACGTCACCTGCCCGCAGCAGCAGGCGATGATCGTCGAAACTCACCTCGGACCGGCCGTCCAGGACAAGACCGACATAGATCTCATCGCCATTGTCGGCGCGGCAGCGATGCTGCGAGCGCTCGACACGCACCTGCGTCGAGAAATGGTCCCAGAACTCTCCCGCCTCGCCGGCAGCCCGCCTCAGCCGCGCATGAAAAGGCGTAGCCGCTTCGTCGCGCCTGTCGACCGCCATGCGCTTGAGCACGGTCTGCGACCAGAAACCGAGCGGGTCTTCCCGCTCGAGCCCGCTGGTCGAAATCTCCATCATCTCAGCTTTGAGTCCTGGATCGAGGTTGGTCGTGCGTGCTGCCTGAGACGCGCCGGCTTGAAACCGATCAGCCGGGTATCCGCGGCAGAATCAACGAATCCTAGCGAGATTGGCCTGCCCGAGACGACCGGACAAGCCGGTACGAGACACTACGCCTAACAGTTCCTTGTGCCGGCAATTCACAGTGGAACCGGAATCTGCCGGAGGAGGGCGAGTGCCCAGCCCAAGCCGCTTGTCTGCAATGCTCTTCGCCCGGTTTGCGCGACATGCGCTCGTCGCTGCCGCTGCCGGCCTGGCGCTTATCCTCGCCTCTCATCCCGTCTTGGCTCAATCGGGGCGGGGCGGTTCCTTCGCCGGCACCTGGTCCGTGCAGGTTGCGGACGCCTTCGGGAGCCGGCAGAGCTGCAGCATCGAGCTGACGGGGCCGGGCAGCATCATGGGGGCGTATCGCGCCAATCCTCGCGGCTGCGGCTCGGCCCTCGTCAGCGTGTCGCGCTGGCAGGCACGGCGCGGCGGCATTTCGCTGAACGACATCTCCGACCGGCCGCTCATCATGCTGCGCTTCGGGCGGGGAGGGTTGTTCGGAACCGACGAGGCCGGGCGTCCAATCCGGCTGACCGCCTTCGGGATGCAACCCGGCTACGAAACGGTTCAGCCGTCATTCGGATCCGCACCGTTCTCTTCGGGATGCTCCGTCTATTACGGGCAGTCGCAGCGCTGCGCGGAGTCCAGGGACCTTGCAGCGCCGCGGCTCGCACCGGGACAGACCGCGACGGTCAGGATCGTCTATCCCGCCAATCTGCGCCAATTCCCCTCGCTCGGCGCGCCGCTGCTGGCGCTGATCCCTCTCAACACCTGCGTCGCCGCCGATTCCTGCGCGCGACAGGGCGATGGAGCAGAATGGTGTCGTATGCGCTGGTCCGGCCTCACCGGCTATGTCGTGAAGACCTTCGAGCGCGACGGGCGGCGCCAGATTCTCTTTTCCAACCGCTGCGGGTCCGGTTGATGTCGGGACGGTCCGGTCCCTTGGCGGCGATGTTCCATGCTGCTTGCGAAGGGGCGCCTTCGCCCGGTTCATCTGCGCTGCCGTGGCTTCTGCACCCCTGACGTCGATCCCGGCGCGAGCGGCACAGGTCTTTGCCGCTCGTCGAGCGCAAGGCGCCGGTAGCGGAAGCCGCCCTCGATTGGCGCATCTCCAAGGAAACGCCCGCTTCTGAAACGCCGGAAGCGGCGGTTAGCCGCCCAGCCGGTATTTCACGAAACCCTCGCCGGCATCGCCGACCGGCTGCGCCTTCAGCGTCTCCGGCTTCTTACTCACCGCCGCCGGCGCGGTCGGGAAGGTGACGTTGACGTTCGCCGGTAGCGGCTTCAGCGACCAGTTGTTGTCGGCAGCCGGGTTGATCGTCTTCTTCTCGATGATGAAGCGCACGATCACGTCGCGGTTGAGGTCGGGCGCCTCCAGCACCACCGTCGTCTTGGTGCCCGGGAAATTGCCGCCGCCGGAGGCGCGGTAGTTGTTGGTGACGACGATGAACTCGGCTTTTTCGTCGATAGGCTTGCCCTGGTAGGCGAGATCGATGATGCGATGGGCGTCCGGCGCCGCCAGCTTGCCGTCGCCGTCATAGCGCGAGGCCTGCGTCACATCGATCTGGTAGCTGACGCCGTCGATCACGTCGAAATTGAAGGCCGGGAAGCCGGGATTGATCAGCGGCTGCTCCTCGGATTTCGCCACGTCGATATGGTTGAAGATGCCGGCCGAGCGCTCCAGCCATTCGCGGATCTGCGCGCCGGTGACTTTCACGATCTGCACCGTGTTCGGGTAGAGATAGATGTCGGCGACGTTCTTGATCGCGATCGGCCCGGCCGGAATGTCGGTGAAGAAGGCCGGCCCGGCGCGCCCGCCCGACTTGAACGGCGCCGCGGCCGAGAGGACAGGCAGGTCCTTGTGCGGCGTCTGCGCCATCAGCGGCTTGGCATAGGCGATCTGCGCCTCCGCCACGATCTGCACCGACGGGTCGTCGGCGACGAGGGCGAAATAGCTGTTGATCGGGGCGCTCGTGGTGCCGACCGGCTCGCGCATATAGGTCAGGGTCGCCTCGTGGTCGGCCTTGACGGTGGCGAGCACGGCCGCATCCACCTCCGCCTTCGGCACGATCTTGCGGTCGGGCGTGCGCTCGTAGATCGGCTTGGGATCGACCTTGAAGTCGGCGATGCGCCAGCGCCCGTCGCGCTTCTCCAGCTCGAGGTCGACGATGCCGACATGCGAGCCCCAGAAGCCGGGCTGGCAGGCCGGCTTGCCGTGCAGCGAGCCCTTCTTGTTGTCGACGCCCGGAATACCGTCGAAGGCCTTGCCGCCGGGGAAAACGAGGTGCTGGTGGCCGGTCAGCACGACGTCGATGCCGTCGAGCTTGGCGAGATGCAATGCCGCATTCTCCTCGCCGCCCTTGCGCTCGCCGCCGGCGATGCCCGAATGGCAGAGGGCGATGGTCAGGTCGGGATGGGCGAGCGCGATCTCCGGCAGGTATTTCTGCGCGGCGTCGACGATGTCGGTCGCCGTCACCTTGCGGTCGAGATTGCCCTTGTCCCACTGCATGATCTGCGGCGGCACGAAGCCGATCACCGCGATGTTGAGGACATGCCTCGTCCCGGCCTCGTCCTCGAAGCTCTGCTCGAAGATGCGCCAGGGCTCGATCAGCGTGCCGCCGCCGACCCGGTCGACATTGGCGCAGACGATCGGGAACTCGGCGCGGGCGAGGCCGTGCTCGAGGAAGTCGAGCCCGTAGTTGAACTCGTGATTGCCGAGCGTCCCGCACTGATAGGGCAGGGCGTTCATCGCGGCGATCATCGGATGGGTCTCGCCGGCCTTCAGCCCCTTCTTGTAGGCGACGAAATCGCCGAGCGAAGAGCCCTGCAGGAAGTCGCCATTGTCGAAGAGCAGACTGTTCCTGGCCTCCGCCTGGGCCGCCTTGATCAGGTTCGCGGTCTTGGCGAGGCCGACAGTGTCGTCGGGCGCGTCGCGGAAGTAGTCGTAAGGCACGACGTTGACATGAAGGTCGCTGGTCTCCAGCAGCCGGAGCTTGAGCTTGGCTGGGGCCTGCGCTGCCAACGGCGTGGCCAGCGCTCCCGCCGCGGCGATGGCGGCCCCGGCCTTGAGCGTGTCACGGCGGCTGAAACGGGGGGCGCGGTCCATCGTCGGCTCCTGAAGCGAGGTGCAGCGAGAGACGCTAGCACCATGGCAGGACCGTGACACCGGGGAAGATGGGGGTGCAGCCGTCATGCTCGGGCTTGACCCGAGCATCTCAAGCCGAAGGAGGCTCCAATCAGCGCCTTCTTGTCATGAGATTCTCGGATCTGCGCTCCGCTCCGTCCGAGAACGACGCGAGTGCTACCGGCTCACCCCTTCCATTCGCACCCGCCCGTCGGCGCCCTCGGTCCAGGCGGCGATGGCGCCATCCGGGAGCCGCTTCGCCTTCACCTGGAACGCTTCGCCGGCGATCAGCGGCGCGAGCCCGCGATAGTCGAGCCGGATCGGCTCGCCGCCGGAGAGGGTAGCGATGATGTTCATGATCAGCGTCGCCTGGATTGGCCCGTGCACGATGAGCCCGGCATAGCCCTCGACGCCGGTGACATAAGGCTGGTCGTAATGAATGCGGTGGCCGTTGAAGGTGAGCGCCGAATAGCGGAACAGCAGCACCGGGTCTGCCTCGACCGTCCAGGCCAGGTCGGCCGGGCGCGGCTCGGCAGCCGCAGCTGGCGGCTCGGAGCTTGGCTGGGTCGCCTCGCGATAGACGATGTTGTGCCGCTCGCGCAGCGCGACGCCACGAGCCGTGACGAGCTCATGGTCGACCGCGACGAAGCAGAGCGGACCGGTGCGGCCGTCCTTGTAGGAGACGTCGCTGATTGCCGATCGGCGGGTGACTTCGTCACCGGTTCGTAGGGGCGTGATGATCTCGATCCGGCCGCCCGCCCACATCCGCCGTGGCAAGGGGACCGGCGGCAGGAATTTGCCCTTGGCTGCGTGCCCGTCCGGTCCGAGCGCCGCCATCGGCGAGATCGGCGGCGCGAGGCACCAATGCAGGGCGAGCGGCGCCTCGCCTTGCGGGTATGGCGCCAGGTGAGGAGAGAACGTCGCCTCATAGCTGGCGACGAGCCGCGGCGTGATCAGGTCGGACGCCTCTTCCGAGCGGCCGATCCAGGATTGCAGATGGTCGATGTTCATAGGCTTAATAGCTGCGTGGCATGCCGAGGACATGCTCGGCGAGATAGGACAGGATCAGGTTCGTCGAGATCGGCGCGACCTGGTAGAGGCGCGTCTCCCGGAACTTGCGCTCGATGTCGTATTCCTCGGCGAAGCCGAAGCCACCATGGGTCTGGATGCAGGCATTGGCCGCTTCGAAGGAGGCGTCGGCCGCCAGCATCTTGGCCATGTTGGCCTCGGCGCCCGGATTGGCGCCGGCCTCGTAGAGGGAGATCGCCTCGCGCACCATCAGTTCGGCCGCGCGCATGTTGGCGTAGGCCCTCGCGATCGGGAACTGGATGCCCTGGTTCTGGCCGATCGGCCGGCCGAAGACTTGGCGTTCCTTGGCGTAGGTCGAGGCCTTGTCGATGAACCATTTGGCGTCGCCGACGCACTCAGCCGCGATCAGGATGCGCTCGGCGTTCATGCCGGAGAGGATATAGCGGAAGCCCTTGCCCTCCTCGCCGACGAGGTTGGCCGCCGGCACCCTCACATTGTCGAAGAAGACCTCGGTGGTGGCGTGGTTCATCATCGTGCGGATCGGCCGGATGGTGAGGCCGGCCTGCAGCGCCTCGCGCATGTCGAGGATGAAGACCGAGAGTCCGTCGGTGCGCTTTTGCACCTGGTCGCGCGGCGTGGTGCGGGCGAGCAGCAGCATCAGGTCCGACTGTGCCGCCCGGCTGGTCCAGATCTTCTGGCCGTTGACGATGTAATGATCGCCCTCGCGTCGAGCCGTCGTCCTGAGCGCGGTGGTGTCGGTGCCGCTGGTCGGCTCGGTGACGCCGAAGGCCTGCAGGCGCAATTCGCCTGAGGCGATCCCGGGCAGATAGCGCTGCTTCTGCTCGGCGCTGCCATGACGCAGCACCGTGCCCATCACATACATCTGGGCATGGCAGGCGCCGCCATTGCAGCCCTGGCGCTGGATCTCCTCCATGATCGCCGCCGCGGCCGAGAGGGTCAGGCCCGCCCCGCCATACTCTTCCGGGATCAGCGCCGAGAGGAAGCCGCTTTCGGTGAGCGCCGTGACGAACTCGGCCGGATAGGCCATCTCGCGGTCGAGCTTGCGCCAGTACTCGCCGGGGAAGTCGGCGCAGAGCTTCGCGACTGCCTCGCGGATGTCGGTGTGATCGTTGGCTGTCGTCATGCTCATCTCAGGCTGATCGCGCCGCCTTTGCCGCGAATTCGCGGCGCAACGCTTCATCATGTTCGCCGAGGCCAGGTGGCGCCCGCATCGGCACGCGCTGGCCGTCGACCAGCACCGGCGGTGCCAGCACGTCGATGGGGCCGTTCGGAGTCGGGACGGGCAGGGCGGTCGCGGCCGGATGGTCGATCAGGTCGGCCATCGTCGAGACCGTGCCGTAGGCGATGCGGGCCGCATCGAGCCCGGCCGCCGTCTCGGCGTAGGAGCGAGTGATCAGGATCGCCTGGATCGCGGCATCGAGGGCAGGGCGATTGCGCACGCGCAGCACATTGCTGGAAAAGCGTGGATCTTCGAGCAGGCGGCCATCGCCGAGCACGTCGCGGGCCAAAATCTGCCATTCGCGCTCGCTCTGGATCGAGATCAGCACCTCGGCATCGGCGAGGCGGAAGACGCCATAGGGCGCGATCGAGGGGTGGGCGAGGCCGAGCCGTGGCGGCTCGATCCCGCCATAGCGCCGCGTCAGATAGGGCACGTTCATCAGGTCGGCGATGGTGTCGAACAGCGAGAGCTGGATGCGCGAGCCCTCGCCGGTGCGCCCGCGCCGGATCAAGGCTTCCAGGATCGCGGCATAGGCCGCGTTGCCGGTGGCGATGTCGGCGATCGAGATGCCGATCCGCGTCGGGCCTGAGTCAGGGCTGCCGGTGACGGCGGCAAGGCCGGCTTCCGCCTGGATCAGCAGGTCATAGGCCTTCTTGGTGTAGTGCGGCGTGCCGGGCGCATAGCCGGAGATGTCGCAGGTGATCAGCTTGCGGTGTCGCTGGCGCAACGCCTCGCTGCCGATGCCTAACCGGTCGGTGGCGCCGGGCGCGAAGTTCTGGATGAAGACGTCGGCTTCAGCCAGCATCGCCTCGACCAAGGCAAGGTCTTTCGGGTCCTTGAGGTCGACCCGGCAGGATTCCTTGCCGCGGTTGATCCAGACGAAATAGGAGGAGAGGCCCCCGGCATAGTCGTCATAGCCGCGCGAGAAATCGCCTTCCTCGCGCTCCAGCTTGATGACGCGGGCGCCGGCATCGGCGAGCCGGCAGCTCGCCAGCGGAGCGGCCACCGCCTGCTCCAGAGCCACCACCAGGATTCCATCGAGAGCATTGGTCATCAGTCAGTCGCGCACCTTCCGTTCCGCGCGAGAGATCGTCGTCGGCCTGATGAAGTCAAATAGCGTTTCGCGATGGCTGCCATAGCGCCTGCTCCATAGAAAAACCCTATGGCCTTCATCGCTTTATCCTTCTTGTCCGACTGCTGGCTCTATGCGCCCCTTTTCGCCGGACGAGGCGCCGCTCAAGAGCGCCCGATGTCATGCGAGGTTCAGGGAGGATGCTCATGAAGACGATGAAACTGGCGCTGGCCGCGCTGGCAGGCACGCTGCTCGCAAGTTCGGCTCTGGCGCAGGACAAGCCGAAGGAGCTGGTGGTCGGTATCGCCACCTTCCTGTCGGGGCCGGCTTCGGTCTTCGGCGTGCCCGGCCGCAATGCCGCTGACCTCCTGATAGCGGAGATCAACGCCAAGGGCGGCGTGCTCGGCGTGCCGCTGAAGCCGGTCTATGTCGACGAGGGCGCCGGCACCAACCAGCTGCTGTCCGAATATCGCCGCGTTGTGCAGGAGCAGGGCGCACAGGTGATGCTGGGCGCGATCTCGTCCGGTTCCTGCAATGCGCTCGCACCCGTCGCCGAGGACCTCAAGGTCGTCAACGTGATGTGGGATTGCGGCACGCAGACCATCTTCGAGGACGGCAAGTGGAAGTATTCGGTCCGGACGCAGGCTCATGCCGGCGCCGAGATGATGGCGACGCTGCTCTACCTGATGAAGGTCAAGCCCGACTTCAAGAGCGTCGCGGTGGTCAACCAGGACTATGCCTGGGGCCGTGAATCCTGGGCTCTGCTGCAGGCCGGCCTCAAGGCGCTGAAGCCCGACGTCAAGGTCGTCGCCGAGCTCTTCCCGAAGTTCGGCGCGCCGGATTTCTCGACCGAGATTACAAGGCTGTCGGCGCTGCGGCCCGATGTCGTGATTTCGACCTCCTGGGGTGGCGATCTCGATACCTTCGTCCAGCAGGCGGCAGCGCGCGGCCTGCTGAAGCAGTCGACCTTCGTGCTGCCGCTGGCCGAAAGCTCGCTGGAGCGCCTCGGCAATGTCCTGCCGGAAGGCGTGATCGTCGGCTCGCGCGGCGACCATTACTGGCGGCATCCCAAGCACAAGGACACGCCGGAGATGCAGTCCTTCGTCAAGGCGTACAAGGACAAGACCGGCGTCTATCCGATCTACCCGACCTTCCACATGCAGCAGGCTCTGACCGGGCTGGTGAAGGCCTATGAGAAGGCCGGCGCCGGCGGCAAATGGCCGAGCAAGGAGGAGGTGATCGCCGCCTTCGAGGGGCTGGAATTCAAGTCGCTGACTGGCACGATCACCATCCGCGGGGATCATCAGGGGCTGGAGGACCAGCTGCTCGGCACGACCAAGCGCGTGCCGGACTATCCCTTCGCCGTCTATGACAAGATGGCGCTCTATCCCGGCAAGTTGGTGACCACGCCGCTCGGCGAGAAGTCGCTCGACTGGTTCGCCAAGGTGAAGCCCGACCTCGTCACCGACAAGTCGATCGAGACCTTCGACTACGCGAAGTAGTCTCCTTGCATCCACGCCGTCATCCCGGACAGGCCGCGCAGCGGCGCTGATCCGGGATCCATTCCTGAACCGTTCCGGAATGGGTCCCGGGTCTCCCTTCGGTCGCCCGGGACGACCTGTGCGGAGAGCGGGCGCTCAACTAAAAACCTGAAGAACGGACCGCATGCCTCCTGAAATGCTTCTCCTCGCCGCGCTCGACGGCCTGGCCTATGGCTCGCTGATCTTCCTGGTCGCGGTCGGGCTGTCGCTGATTTTTGGCGTGCTCGGCATCGTCAATGTCGCCCATGGCTCGTTCTATGCGATCGGCGCCTATGTCGCGGCGGCTGGTGTGCTCGCGCTCGGCGCGGCCGGCCTGCCGACCTGGCTCGCCTTCCCGACTTTGCTGATCGCGGCCGCGCTGGTCGGCGTCCTCGTCGGCGGGCTGGTCGAGATCGCGCTGCTGCGCCGCGTCTATGGCAAGGAGGAGGTGCTGCAGCTGATCGTCACCTTCGCCGTCTTCATGATCCTCGAGGACGCGCAGAAGGTCGTCTTCGGCGTGCAGCCCTATTTCGCCAACGCACCGATGAACTGGCTCGGCACGGTCGAGGTCTTCGGCATCTTCTACACCACCTACCAGCTGATCCTGATGCCGCTGGTTGCGCTCGCGGTGCTGCTCGGCCTGCGTTTCTTCCTGCGTCGCACCAGCTTCGGCCGCGCGATCGTCGCGGTGACGCAGGACCGCGAAGCCGCGACCGCCATGGGCATCGATGCAGCGCGGGTCTACCTGATCACCTTCATCATCGGCGCCTCGCTGGCGGCGCTCGGCGGGGCGCTCGCCTCGGCCACTACCTCGCTGACTCCTGGCATCGGAGCCGGCACGCTCGTCCTTTCCTTCGCCGTCGCTGCGACCGCCGGGCTCGGCCGGATCGAGGGCGCGGCGGTGGCGGCGCTGCTGATTGGTCTCGGCCGTTCGGCCGCGGTCTATTTCGCGCCGGAGTTCGACGTGCTGATCCCCTATCTCATCATGATGCTCGTGCTGCTGGTCCGCCCCCAGGGCCTGTTCTCGACCGTGCAGACGAGGAAGGTATGATGACGCGCCAGCTCGTCTTCGGCCTGGCGCTGATCGCGGCGCTCGCCGCCTTTCCGCTGTTCTCGCCCTGGTCGACGGTGATCCTGACCGTCGCGCTCTGCGAGGGCCTCGCGGCGCTTGGCATCATGGTCCTGCTGCGCGCCGGCCAGGTCTCCTTCGGCCACGGGCTGTTCTTCGCGTTCAGCGCTTATGCCGTCGCCTTCCTGGCCGCGGCCAAGGTCGGCCATGAGGCGCTGATCCTGATCCCTGTCGGCATGGCGGCGTCGGGCCTGCTCGCGGCGATCGTCGGCCTCTTCGTCGTGCGCTACCGGGCGATCTTCTTCGGCATGCTCAACCTCGCCATATCCATGGTGTTCTTCTCGCTGCTGGAGAAGCTGTTCTCAATCACCGGCGGCGCCGACGGGAAGCGCGTGCCGCGGCCGACCTTCGCCGGCATCGAGTTCGGCCGCGAGCAGTTCGAGCTCGCGACCTTCTACGTCACGCTGGTGCTCTGCATCCTCGCTGCGCTCTTCGTCGCCCGCTATCTGCTTTCGCCCGGCGGCAAGGCGCTGGAGGCGATCAAGTCGAACGAGACGCGGCTCGAATATCTCGGTGTCTCCCCGCGCAAGGTGCTCTATGGCGCCTATCTGCTCTCCGGCCTGCTGGCAGGACTGGGCGGCGCGATCATCGCACTGGTCTCCGGCCATGTGACGCCGGAACTGGCCTATTGGGTGCGTTCCGGCGAGTTCGTCTTCATCGCGATCTTGGGCGGCATCGGCGGCGTCGCCGGGCCCTTCCTTGGCGCGCTGATGTTCCAGATCATCCGCGGCTATGCCGCGGTCTACGCGCCCGAGACCTGGCATGCCGTGCTCGGCGTCATGTTGCTGGTGATCATCTTCTTCGCGCCGGCGGGGCTCTACGGCATCGTCGCGGGCAAAGGCGGCAAGCCGCAGCGTGAGGAGGGCGGGCGATGAGCGGCGTCATCCTCGAGGCGGACGACCTGCATCTGCGCTTCGGCGGCGTGCAGGCCGCGAACGGCGCCTCGCTCAAGGTCGCGGCGAACGAGCGCATCGCCATCATCGGCCCGAACGGCGCCGGCA
This sequence comes from Allobosea sp. P4_H5, assembly GCF_056400825.1. NCBI lineage: Bacteria > Pseudomonadati > Pseudomonadota > Alphaproteobacteria > Hyphomicrobiales > Alloboseaceae > Allobosea > Allobosea sp. P4_H5. The sequence continues at coordinate 272,084 of NZ_JBFUKM010000004.1, forward strand.
AGACCACCTTCATCAATCTCTGCACCGGCTATCTCAAGCCGCAATCCGGCCGCGTCGTCTTCAATGGGCAGGATGTGACGCGACTCTCGCCGCAGGCGATCACCCGCCTCGGCATCGGCCGCTCCTTCCAGATCCCGCAGCTCTTCCTCGATAACACCGTGATCGAGAACCTGCTGCTGGCGCTCTCCGCACGCGAGGGTTCCTGGTCGCCCTTCCTAGCCATGCAGCGCCACCCCAAAGCCGAGGAGATGTGGGCGCTGCTCGACCTGGTCGGCCTGAAGGAGACCGGTAACCGCATCGTCCGCGAATTGCCGGAGGGCATGCGCAAGCTGATCGACATTGCCGTCGCGCTCGCGCTCGAACCCAGGCTGATCTTCATGGACGAGCCGACCAGCGGGGTGTCCTCGACCGAGAAATTCCAGGTGATGGATACGCTGACCCGCGTGCTCGATGCCCGCGCCACCACGGCGGTCTTCGTCGAGCACGACATGGACGTGGTTGCGCGCTACGCCAACCGCGTCGCGGTCTGGGCCGGCGGGCGCATCGCGCATCAGGGCACGCCGGAGGAGATCCTCAGCCATCCAGAGGTGCGCGAGACCGTCATCGGGGTGGGGGTGTAGCTCATGCTGGAAATCAGGGAGCTCTCGGCCGAGATCGAAGGCGTGCAGGTGCTGCGCCGGGCCACGCTGTCGCTGGAGGAGGGCGCGACCGTCGCCCTGATCGGCCGCAACGGTGCCGGCAAGACCAGCCTGCTCCGCGCCATCATGGGCTTCATGAAAGTCACCGGCGGCGCGATCAGTTTCGACGGCAAGCCGCTCGATACGGTGAAGGCGCATGAGCGGCCGCGCCTCGGCATCGGCTATGCGCCGGAGGATCGCAGGCTGTTCTCGACCTTCACCATCGAGGAGAATATCCGCCTGCCGGCCGAGGTGATGAAGCTTGGTGAGGCCGAGATCGCCCGCCGTTTGGAGCGCATCTATGCCGTGCTGCCCGAGCTCGCCGAGCTGCGCCAGCGCTCGGCGGCGGGACTCTCCGGCGGGCAGGGCAAGATGGCGGCGCTCGCTCGCGCCCTGATGGTCGGCAGCCGCGTCATCCTGCTCGACGAACCTTTCCAGGGCCTCGCCCCGGTGCTGGCCAACCGCTATGCAGCCGCCCTGCGCGCCCTGCGCGACAGCCATCCCGACATCGCCTTGCTGATCACCGAATCCAACCCCAGTCTGCTGCGCAACTTTGCAGGCAGGGCCTATGCGATCGAGCGCGGCGAGGTCAGCGAGACCGTGCTGGCGCAAAGCTCGCTCGCCGCGGCCGGGCTGCATTGAAAGGTGCGGGCAAGCCCTCCCCCCTTGTGGGGGAGGGTTGGGAGGGAGGGTATGCAACCCGCTGCCTGACATGATTTTCCGTGCGGCGGATGCAAGGCGCCCGGCCGTGCGGCTGACTACCCCCCTCTCTATCTCTCCCCCACAAGGGGGGAGAGGACAGGTCGAGGTTCGCTTCGAAGGATTTGGAAGGACGGCTACATGACCCAGCACTTCATCAACGGCCGGCATGTCGCCGGGCGCACCGGCGAGACCATGGCTGTGCTCGCGCCGGCGACCGGCGAGGAGTTCACCCGCATCGCCTGCGGCACTGCCGAGGATATCGACGATGCGGTGCGGGCCGCCCGCGCCGCCTATGAGGGCGCCTGGGGCAAATTGACCGCGGCCGAGCGGGGCCGGCTGATCTCCAGGCTCGCGCTGAAGGTCCAGGACCATTTCGATGAGCTGGCGCGGATCGAGGCGCAGGACACCGGCAAGCCGATGGCGCAGGCGCGCGCCGATATCGACGCGACAATCCGCTATTTCGAGTTCTATGGCGGCGCGGCCGACAAGGTCCACGGCCACATCATCCCATTCCTCAACGGCTACAATGTCAGTGTCGTGCACGAGCCTTATGGCGTCACCGGCCATATCCTGCCCTGGAACTATCCGGCGCAGATGTTCGGCCGTTCGCTGACCGCCTCGCTCGCCATGGGCAATGCGGTGGTGCTGAAGCCGGCCGAGGACGCCTGCCAGACGGCGCTGCGCCTCGCCGAGCTCGCTACGGAAGTCGGTTTCCCGGATGGCGCGATCAACATCGTCACCGGCCGCGGCCATGAGGCGGGCGAGGCGCTCTGCCGCAATCCCGGCGTCGGCTTCATCTCCTTCACCGGCTCGCCCCAGGTCGGCCAGATCATCCAGAAGGCCTGCGCCGACAACTTCATCACCTGCACGCTCGAGCTCGGCGGCAAGTCGCCCCAGATCGTCTTCGACGATGCCGATTTCGATGCGGCCGTGCCGATCGTCTGCAAGGCGATCGTCCAGAACACCGGGCAGACCTGCTCGGCCGGCAGCCGCGTGCTGGTGCAGAAGACCATCTATGATGACTTTGTCGGCGCGGTCGCCAAGCAGTTTTCCAAGCTGCGCGCCGGCACGCCCGAGATGGACCTCGATTGCGGCCCGGTGATCAACGCCAAGCAGCGCGGCCGGGTGCAGAGCTTCGTCGATCAGGCGCGCGAGCAGGGCATCCCGGTGCTTGCCGAGGGCGCGATTGCCCACGGCGTGCCCAATGGCGGCTTCTATGTGACGCCGACCCTGTTTGGCCAGGTGCCGCGCGGCAACCGGCTGGAGCAGGAGGAAGTCTTCGGGCCCGTCCTCGCCGCCTTCTCTTTCGACGACGAGGAGGACGCTGTGAAGCTCGCCAACTCCACGCCTTACGGCCTCGTCGCCGGCGTCTGGACCAATAATGGCGGCCGCCAGCAGCGCGTCGCCAAGCGCGTTCGCGCTGGCCAGGTCTTCATCAACGGCTATGGCGCCGGCGGCGGCATCGAGCTGCCCTTCGGCGGCACCGGCAAGAGCGGTCATGGTCGCGAGAAGGGCTTCATGGCGTTGGAGGAGTTCGCCGTGGCCAAGACGATCGTGCACAAGCACGGGTGAGGCGGAACAGGTAAGATCGCGGCCTGGTTGTTCATCCGTAAGGAGTAGCTTGGGATCGTACGAGAACAGGTCTTGCGCTCCATTGCGGGCGCAAGCATTCATTTGTCATGGGCATGCGTCCGGCTGGCGATACCGTCGATATCCTGGAGAAGTTGCTTGCGCCGCTGCAGGGCCGGCGCATCCTCGACATCGGCTGCGGGCGGGGCAACCTGCTGCAGGCGCTGGGAGAGCGTGGAGCCAGCGTCGCCGGACTCGATCCTGACGAGGCTATGCTGGAGGTTGCGCAGGCGCTCGTGCCCAAGGCCGCGCTGAAGCAGGGCTGCGCCCAGCTTCTGCCCTGGGGCGACGCCAGCATGCATGCCGCGATCTTCCTCAACAGCCTGCACCATGTTCCGGTGCCGGACATGCTGCTGGCGCTGGAGGAGGCTGCTCGCGTTGTCGGCAAGGGTGGTAGCGTGATCGTCGTGGAATCGCTGTCGGAAGGCTCGTTCTTCGACACGCTGCGGCTGATCGAGGACGAGACCGAGGTCCGGCAGGCGGCACAGGATGCGATTGTCAGGGCGAGGCGCCGCGGCATCGTCAGCGAGATCAGGCAGGTCGAGTACGACCGGATCGAGGCGTTTCCCGATGCCGAGGCCTTCATGGCGCGCGCCGTGGCGATCGACCCTTCGCGCGAGGAGCGGGCGCAGGCGGCGCGCGGCAAGCTGCTCGCCCGCTTCGAGGCGCTCTCGGATCATGAGAAGGGCGGCTATGTTCTGCACCAGCCGCTGCTATTGCACCATCTCAAGGTGCCGTTCGCGGCTAGGCCGTCAGGCAACTCTGAGATGTTCGGCTGAGGCTCAGGTGCTGCCGACGCCACGCGGATCCTTGACCCGCCCCGGCCATTCGCCGGTGATGCCCGGCTGGACGGGCCGCTCCAGATAGGTCGAGAGCACGACATAGCTGCGGGTCGCGGTGACGCCGGGCACGTCGTAGATCTTCGCCAGCAGGCCTTCGAGCGCATGCGTGCTTTCGGTGCGCACCTTGAGCATCATGCAGGTGTCGCCAGCGACCGAATGGATCTCCTCGACCTCGGGATGGGCCTCGATCGCCAGCAGCGTCGTCGTCTTGCCCCAGCCAGTAGTGTCGACATGGACGAAGGCGAGCAATGTCTTGCCGGTCGCCTCCGGGTCGATCAGCGCTGCGACCCGCTTGATCGCGCCCGAGCGCCGCAACCGCTTGACCCGCTCATGCGCCGCTGGCGGCGAGAGGCCGACGCGCTCGCCGAGATCGGCGTAGCTGATCGTCGCATCCTCGACCAGAACGCCTAACAGCTTTCGGTCCATCGCATCGAGTTCGCGCTCCGATCCACGGCTACGCCGAACGCCATCTGTTTTTTCGAGCATTCGAGATTCCTCGATTGAACCTGAATTTCATTCGGCCATTCTGTCAAAATGACGAATGAAAATCAAACCGCTGCCAATCTGCCTCGCATCCCCGCCGCGGCCTATGCGCTCTGCCTGTGCATCGGACTGGTCGGCGCGAATTCGCTCGCGCTGGGGCCGATCGCGCCCAGCGTGGCGGAGAGCTTTGCCAGCGGCGTGCCTGCGGTGATGACGGCCTCGGCCGCCTTCGGCATCGGCACGGCGGCGAGCGCTCTGCTGCTCGCCGGGCTGATCGACCGCTTCGGCGCGGGCCGGGTGCTACGCTATGCGTTGCTCGCTTTCCTCGCCGCGCTCGCAGCGAGCGGAGCGGCTCCCGTCCTGCCGGCTTTCGTCGGCGCGCAATTGCTGGCGGGGATCGCAGCCGGCCTCGCATTGCCATCGATCTACACGCTCGCCGCGCTGGCGGCGCCTGCCGGCCGCGAGAGTGACACCCTCGGTGTCGTCCTGTTCGGCTGGACGCTCAGCATGGTCGCTGGCGTCTCGCTCTCGGCGGTGATCGCCGATTTCCTGGGCTGGCGCATGGTCTACGCCATCGTCGTTGTCGCCGGGCTCGCCGCCATGGCGGGGACCACCAGGCTGACCGCCGGCGGCAACCCGACCGGGCGCGCCGCGCCGTCGCCGCTTTCGGCCCTGCGTGTCCCAGGCATCGCGCCGCTGCTGCTCGCCTGCGCCGCATTCATGGCTTCGTTCTATGGCGTCTACGCCTATGTCGGCGACCATCTGCACCGCGGGCTCGGCCTGCCGGTCAGCGCCAGTGGCCTGCTGGCGCTCTGCTATGGCCTCGGCTTCGGCGCGACGACTTTTCTCGACCGCTGGATCGACCGCCTCGGCCCAGCTCGCCTGCTGCCGCTATTCTTCACGCTGGTCGGTGCTGTCTATCTGGCGATGACGGTGGCCTCAGTCTCCTATCCCACGCTGCTCGCGGTCGTCTTCTGCTGGGGCATGGCCAATCACGCGGCGCTGAACGTGCTGATCCTCCGGCTGGCTTCGCTCGATCCCGGCCGCCGCGGTGCGATCATGGGCCTCAACAGCGGCGTGACCTATCTCGCGCTCTTCGCCGGGACGACGGGCTTCGGGCCGCTCTATGCGAGTGCCGGCTTCTCGGCGCTTGCGGGGCTCGCGGTTGCGCTGATGCTGGTGGCGGCCCTTGCCGCGATCCTCGCTCCCCGCAGCGGGCCGGAAACGAGCCCGGCGCCCCAGGGGCATTGATAGCACCACGTCGACCCCGCGGGAGTGGGCGTGCGCGCACGCCATGACAATGGCATAAGGGCTCCCGAAACAGGGGAATCGGGTGCCCGAAACGACGATTGCCAGCCCGGCTGGCGCCATCACGGTCGATCTGATCGCCGTTCTCGTCGCGGTCGTGAACGGCTCCCCGTCGGTCCTGACCGTCCAGAGCGGCGACGCCTTGCCGTCCGGGCCTTTCGAGGACGCGCACCGTTCCATGCAGACGGGGCTGCGCATCTGGGTCGAGGAACAGACGCATCACCCTCTCGGCTATGTCGAGCAGCTCTACACCTTCGCGGATCGCGACCGGGGCGCGGCGGGCACCTCCCAGCGCGGGATCTCGATCAGCTATCTCGGCCTGACGCGCGAGGCGCGGGGCGAGGTCGGCTGGCGCAACTGGTACGACTATTTCCCCTGGGAGGACCACCGCGACGGCCCGCCCGCCGTCATCGCCGAGCATCTCCTGCCGCGATTGCGTGATTGGGCAAAGGCCGGCGGCACCGCGCTGCTGTCGGAGGAACGCTGGCGTCGCTGCGCATTCGCGTTCGGGCTCGATGGGGCGGTCTGGAACGAGGAGCTCGTCCTGCAGCGCTACGAGCTGCTCTATGAGGCGGCCCTGGTGCCGGAGCGGGTGAGAGACCCCGGCGAGCCGTCCGGTACGGCACGCATCCCGGGCAAAGCGATGACCGGCGATCATCGCCGCATCCTGGCGACGGGCATCGCCCGGCTGCGGGCGAAGATCAAATATCGGCCGGTCGTCTTCGAGCTGATGCAGCCGTCCTTCACGCTGCTTCAGATCCAGCGCGCCGTCGAAGCCTTGGCCGGCCGGCTCGTGCACAAGCAGAATTTCCGCAGGCTGATCGAGCAGCAGGAGCTGGTCGAGGAGACCGGCGTCACCACGTCCGACACCGGCGGACGGCCCGCGAAGCTCTTTCGCTTCCGCCATGCCGTCCTGGCCGAACGGGCGGCCGGCGGCACCAAGTTGCCACTGATGAGGGCTTGACAGACCTTATACTCAGAGTAAGCATATGCTGGATTTATGCTCACATGGAGTATAAGAAGAATGGTCACATTTTCCACCGCTCGGGCACGAACCGAGGACCTCTACGAACGCGTGCGCCGGGTGATCCCCGCCGCCGAATGGCCGGTCTTCGCCGGGGATGTCGAGGCGATTCTCGAGCTCAAGCGTAAGCGCAACGCCGTCATCCTGGCGCATAACTACCAGACGCCGGAGATCTTCCATTGCGTCGCGGATATCGTCGGCGACAGCCTTGCTTTGGCGCGCAAGGCGATGACGGTCGATGCCGATGTGATCGTGCTGGCCGGCGTCCACTTCATGGCCGAGACCGCCAAGCTGCTCAATCCGGACAAGACCGTGCTGATCCCGGATCTTGAGGCCGGCTGCTCGCTGGCGGATTCGATCACGGCGGCGGATGTCCGATTGATGCGGGCGCGCTATCCGGGCGTGCCGATCGTCACCTATGTCAACACCTCGGCCGCGGTGAAGGCGGAGTCCGACATCTGCTGCACCTCGGGCAACGCCAAGGCAGTGGTCGAATCCCTCGGCTGCGATCGCGTCATCATGTTGCCGGACGAATATCTCGCCCGCAATGTCGCGGCCGAGACCAGGGTCGAGATCATCGCCTGGAAGGGCCATTGCGAGGTGCACGAGCGCTTCACGGCGGGCGACATCGCAGAATTGCGGGAGGCTCATCCGGGAGTCGTCGTCCTAGCGCATCCGGAATGCCCGCCGGATGTCGTCGCCGTTTCCGATTTCGCCGGCTCGACCGCGGCGATGGCGGACTATGTCGCGGCCAATAAGCCGGCGCGCGTCGTGCTGATGACGGAATGCTCGATGAGCGACAATGTCGCCGTCCTGCATCCCGATGTCGACTTCATCCGCCCCTGCAATCTCTGCCCGCACATGAAGCGGATCACGCTCCCGAACATCCGCCGGGCGCTGGAGGAGATGCGCCATGCGGTGACGCTCGATCCGGCGACGGCGGAAGGCGCGCGACGGGCTGTCGAGCGCATGCTGGCGGTATGATGCCTGAGATCCAGCGCCTGAATGGCAGGCCGGTGATCATCGGCGCCGGCTTGGCCGGGCTGATGACCGCGCTGCATCTGGCGCCCGAGCCGGTCCTGCTGCTCTCCGCGGCCAGCCTTGGCACGCAGTCGTCGAGCGGCTGGGCGCAGGGCGGCCTGGCGGCGAGCCTCGGCACTGACGACAGTCCGAATCTGCATCTCGCCGACACGCTCGCCACCGGCGATGGGCTCTGCGCCCCCGACATTGCCGAGCGGGTGACGAGGGCCGCTCCGGCTGCGATCGAGGCGCTGATGCGCCACGGCGCCGTGTTCGACCGGGCGCCGGACGGGACATTGCGGCTTGGGCTGGAAGCTGCGCATCAGCGCCGTCGTATCGTTCACGCCGCCGGCGACGGCACCGGTCGCGAGCTGATCCGGGCGCTGGTCGAGGCGGCGCGGCGGACGCCGTCGATCACGATCCTCGAAGGCGTCACGGCGCAGGCCCTGCTGCTCGCCGATGGCGAGGTAGCCGGCGTGCTGGCTCGCGATGGCACTGGCCGCGCGGTCGTATTCGAGACGAGCCGCGTGGTCATCGCTACCGGCGGAGTGGGCGGTCTCTTTCCGCACAGTTCAAACCCGCTGACATCCTGCGGGCAGGGGCTGGCGCTGGCGGCGCGGGCAGGGGCGATGCTGGCCGACATGGAGTTCGTCCAGTTTCACCCGACAGTCCTCGACGGCCCGGTGCGGCCGATGCCGCTGATCAGCGAGGCGGTGCGCGGCGAGGGCGCGACGCTGATCGACGAAAGCGGCGCGCGCTTCATGGCGGACGCCCCCGGCGCTGAGCTCGCCCCGCGTGACGTCGTCGCGCGCCGGGTCTGGGCGCATCTGCAGGCCGGCCATCGCGTCTTTCTCGATGGTCGCTCGGCACTCGGAGCAAACTTCCCGAGGCGTTTCCCGACGATCGCCGCCGCCTGCCGGGCCGCGGGAACCGACCCGGCGACGCAACCGATCCCGGTCCGGCCGGCTGCGCATTATCACATGGGCGGCATCGCCGTGGACGGCGAGGGGCGTTCCTCTGTCGCCGGACTCTGGGTCTGCGGCGAGGCCGCCTGCACCGGGCTGCACGGCGCCAACCGGCTCGCCAGCAACTCTCTGACTGAAGCCGTCGTTTGCGCCGCTTGGGTTGCACAAAGTCTCAGCGGCGTGCCGGCAAGGCCAGAACGCCGCGCGAACGAGCTGGCGATGGCTCCGATGCCACTAGCGGATGCCATGCCGGTACGCGCCATTCTGGGCGATGCGCTCGGCGTTCTGCGCGATCGGGTCGGGCTCGAAATCGGGGTTCGCCATCTGTTGCCGCTCGCAGCCGGCCCGACGGCTGCGGCCGACCCGGCGCTCGTCGGCCTGATGATGGCGATCGCGGCGCTGCGACGCGAAGACAGCGTCGGAGCGCACTACCGCACGGACTTCCCGCAAGCCCCCGCGACGCGCCGGCGGTCAGTTCTCTCGCTCGACGAAGCCCTCGAGCAGGCCCACAGCATCACTGCTTCACCGCCACGGCCGGTCGAGATGCCGCGCGAACGCTCGTTGGAGGCTGCGCTTGGCTCCAGTTGAGGCGGCCAGCCCTCACATCTGGATGACGTGCCGGATCGTCCGGCCTTCGTTCAGGGCGTCGAAGCCTTCATTGATGCCTTCGAGCGGGCTCGAGCTCGTCCAGAGCTTGTCGACCGGCAGCCGGCCGCGTTGGTACAGGTCGATGAAGCGGGGAATGTCGCGCACCGGGATGCAGGAGCCGACATAGGAGCCCTTCAGCGTCCGCTCCTCGCCGACGAGCCTGACCGGCGCCAATGACATCGTGTGGGCGGGATTGGCGAGGCCTGCCGTCGTCGTCGTGCCGCCGCGCCGCGTGATCTGGTAGGCGAGCTCCAGCGCCTTCACCGAGCCGGCCATTTCGAGCCCGTGGTCGACGCCACCCTTCGTGGCGGCGCGGATCGCCTCGACCACATCGGGCGCGCCGGCATTGAAGGTGTCGGTCGCGCCGAGCTCGCGGGCGATCCTGAGCTTCTCGTCGGAGAGGTCGACGGCGATGACGCGCGAGGCGCCGCAGGCGACGGCACCGAGCAGGGCCGAGAGGCCGACGCCGCCGAGTCCGACGACGGCTGCCGTTTCGCCGGCGCGGACCTTGGCGGTGTTCACGGCGGCACCGACACCGGTCAGCACGGCGCAGCCGAACAGTGCCGCGATCTCATGCGGGATGTCGGCCTCGATCTTCACAAGGGAATAGCGCGACATCACCGTGTGCTCGGCGAAGGCGGAGACGCCGACATGGTGGTGCACCGGCTTGCCGTTCTGCGAGAGCCGGCGCCCGCCAGCCATCAGTTCGCCCACGCCGTTCGCAGCGTTGCCAGGCTCGCACAAAGCAGGCCTCCCTTCGCTGCATGGCGCGCAATGGCCGCAGGAGGGCACGAAGACCATGATGACGCGGTCACCCCTCTTGAGATCGGTGACGCCGGGGCCGACCTCCTCGACCTCGCCGGCCGCCTCATGGCCGAGCACCATCGGCACCGGACGCGGCCGGTTGCCGTCGATCACCGAGAGGTCGGAATGGCACAGGCCCGCAGCCCGGACCCTGACGAGCACCTCGCCCATTGCCGGCGGCGCGAGCTCGACCTCCTCGATCCGGAGCGGCTTTGACTGCGCATAAGGCGCGGTGACGGGGCTGGCGTGCAGCACGGCGGCGCGGGTCTTCAAGGCGTATCCTCGTGAGCTGATCTGCGGGCAGTGTTCGGCCCGCTGCGCCGCCTGTCAAAGACGAAATCCCGATCAGCCGTATAAGGCGGGCGGATCGGTCTCGTCGCCGAGCGTCGCGGTCCAGCGCTCGTCGGCGACGAGGCCGCGCAGGATCTCCCAGGAGAGCTGGCCGATGGCGCGGGCAGCGGCCGTCATCGGCCGCTCGGTCGAATAAGCGAGGTAGACCTTGCGATAGAGCGAGGGTTCTTCCAGCGGCCAGGTGTGGAAGGTGCCGGCCTTCTCCTGCGCCCTGACCGCCATGCGCGGCAGGATGCCATAGCCGAGGCCGCGCTCGGCCAGGCGCTTGATCTGCGCATAGGATTCGATCTCGACCGCGGCATGGACGGTGGCATTGATGCCCGCCGCAGCCTCGTCGATCTGATCGCGCAGGCCATGGCCCGGCCCGGGCAGGATCAGGTCGAGCCCGGCCGCCTCGGTCAACGTCACCGCCTGTCCTGGCGCGGTCTTCAGCGCCGTCAGTGCCGGCACGCCGAACAGGCAGAGCTCCTCGGTCAGGATATGGTGGATGCCGAGCCCCTTCAGGTCCGAGGTCGAGTAGATCACCGCAAGGTCGACCTCGCCCTTGCGCAGCCAGTCGAGCACGAAGCCGCTCATCGCCTCGGCGATGCGGATGCGCACATCCGGAAAGCGCTCCTGCGTCGCCTCGATCAAGGGCACGCTGAACTGCTCGCTGACCGTACCGGGCAGGCCGATACGGACCTCGCCGGCCGGGGCCGCCTGCTCGCCGCGGACGCTGTCGCGCAGTTCGGCGAACTCGGCGAGGATGATGCGGGCCTTGGCGAGCAGGCGCTCGCCCGCCTCGGTCGGTTGCACGCCGCGCGTGCCGCGATGCAGCAGGGCGACGCCGAGCTCGTCCTCCATATGGCGCAGATGCTGGCTCAGCGCTGGCTGCGCCACCCGGAGCTTGAGCGCCGCCTTGGAGAATGAGCCCTGTTCGACGATGGCCGTGAAATAGCGCAACTGGCGCAGATCCATCGTCGTACCGTTCCCCTTCATTGGCTCGCGAGCGCGAGCTTTCGCTTATGCAGACTAGAGCGAAGCCTTATTGGCCGTCCACTCCGCAGGCGTGCATCCTTTCCTTCCGGCAAGGCCTGACGCAACGCAAGGCCGCCCGGCGAAGAAGACGGCGCCCGACGCCGCTCCCTTTCCACCCGGAGGAACGCCATGTCGAACCTGCTCATCCCGTCCACCAGCCGCCGCGGTTTCCTGTCCGGTGCGGCCGCGCTCGCCGCCGGAGCGGCTCTGCCTGGCGGTGCCTTTGCCAAGGCCCCGCTCGCGAACAGCCAGGTGCCCTATTACTATCGCTTCGCGCTTGGCCAGGCCGAGGTCACAGTGGTGTCCGATGGGCCGCTGCCGCTCGGCGATCCCGGCTCCAGCTTCCTCGGTTTGCCGAAGGAGCAGGTCTACGGCCTGCTCGAGACGAATTTCCTGGCCAAGGACAATGTGGTGCTCGAGCAGAACATCCCGATCGTCAATTTCGGCGATCGGCTGGTGATGTTCGATACCGGCATGGGCTTCTCCAAGGCCTTCGGCCCGACGACCGGACGATTGCTCAAGAGCATGCAGGAAGCTGGCATCGACCCGGCCTCGATCGACGCGATCGTCTGCAGCCATGCCCATATCGACCATACCGGCGGCATCTGCTCGGCCGAGGGCAAGCCCCATTTCCCCAATGCGCAGATCTATATCAGCCAGGTCGACCATGATTACTGGCTGGACGATGCCCGGCTCGGCTCGCCGTTCAAGGCCTTCGGCGACCACGCTCGCGCCAATTTGAGGCCGGTGCGCGATCGCATCGTCTTCTTCAAGGACGGCCAGGAGTTCCTGCCGGGGATTACCGCGATCTCGGCGCCGGGCCATAGCCCCGGCCACACCATCTTCAACGTCTCCTCGGGCGGCAAGTCGTTCACCTTCCTCGGCGATCTCACCCACCACCCGGTGCTGCTGACCGAGAACCCGCGCGTCGAGTTCGCCTATGACTGGGACCCGAAGATGTCGGTGCAGTCGCGGGTGAAGCTGCTCACCATGCTGGCCGAGCAGAAGACGCCGGTGATGTCCTATCACTTCGCCTGGCCGGGCTTCGGCAACCTCGCCAAGGCCGGCGACGGCTTCCGCTACTATCCCGCTGCGATGCAGATGCTGCGCGGCTGAGCTGACCCTCCCCCAGGCTCAGTCTCTGCAGCGTCCATGCGCGCCTGGAAGCTCTGGCCCCAGGCGCGCATGGCGAGCAGCACCGGCTCCAGCGATTGCCCGAACTCGGTCAATTCGTATTCCACCTTGGGCGGCACTTCCGGATAGACGATCCGGCGCACCACGCCGTCCGCTTCCAGCTCGCGCAATTGCAGGGTGATCATCCGCGGTGTCGCCCGTGGCGTCAGCCGGCACAGCGCATTGAAGCGCAATTTGCCGCGCAGGAGCTGGAACAGCAGCACCGGCTTCCAGACACCGCCGATCACCGACAAGGTCGCCTCGACACCGCAGCCCGTGCGGGCCGCCGGCTCGCGGCGCGGTCGTGTTCCTGTGGCGTGAATGGGCTCAACGACACTTACATCCATGATAGTACATGTTCTCTTTGTACGTACTTGTGCCAGATGAGCTATGACGACACTTGCCTGCTTCCGCAACCACGCAAGGAAGCACGGCAGTGAAGGCAGCATGGTATCAGCGCAAGGGACCGGCGAACGAGGTCCTTGAAGTCGGCGAGCAGCCAAACCCCAAGCCGGGGCCGGGTGAGCTGTTGATCAGGGTCCGCGCCAGCGGCATCAACCCATCCGACTGGAAGGGACGCGCCGGCTGGCTCGGCCGCGACCAGATGCCGTTCCCGCTCATCATCCCGCACCAGGACGGTGCCGGTGAGGTCGTCGCCGCCGGCTCGCCCGAGCTGGAGAGCCGCATCGGCGAGCGGGTCTGGTTCTATGAAGCCTCGCTCGGCCGGTCCTTCGGCGGCGCGGCCGAGTATGTCGCGCTGCCGGCGCGTCAGGTTCAGCCGCTTCCGGCCGGTGTCTCTTTCGATGAGGGTGCTGCTCTCGGCGTGCCGGCGATGACGGCGCATCGCTGCGTCCTCGCCGATGGTCCGGTCGCCGGCAAGGTCGTGCTCGTCACCGGCGGCGCCGGCGCGGTCGGCCGCTACGCCATCCAGTTCGCCAAGCAAAGCGGCGCACGGGTGATCGCGACCGTCAGCCGCGAGGAGCAGGCCCGCTCGGCGAAGGCGGCGGGCGCCGATCTCGTGCTCAATCGCCACAATGACGATCTCGCGGCGCGCATTCGCGAGTTCACCGGTAAGGAGCGTGGCGTCGACCGCGTCGTCGAGGTCGCCTTCGGCGCTAATCTCGACCTGACCATGCAGGTGCTGGCGCCACGCGGCGTGATCGCGACCTATTCATCCGATGCGGTTGCCGAGCCCGTTCTGCCCTATTGGCCGCTGCTCCAGCTCGATGCCGCGATCCGCTTCGTGCTGGTCTATGTCATGGATGCGGCCGCGCATGATGAGGCCGCGGTTGCGATCGGGGAGGGGCTGCGAGGCGGCTGGCTCAGCCACGAGATCGCTGCGCGCTTCCCGCTCGACGAGATCGCGCAGGCGCATGAGCTGCTCGAAAGCGGCCGCGCGGTCGGCAAGGTCGTGGTCACCAGCTAGTCGATCAGCAGCGGGCGTGACGGCCGTCTCGCCCGCTGTTCGGAAAAGCCAGGTCAGAGCTGGTGACGCGGTGCCCTCAGGCCGCTTCCGTCATCGCTCCGCCGAGGAAGAGTTGGGCGACGCGGGGGTCGGCGAGAATGTCTGCTGCCGGGCCCTGCATGCGAGTCTGACCGAGCTCCAGCACTAGGCCTTCGTCGGAGATTTCCAGCGCCGAGCGGGCGTTCTGCTCGATCATCAGGATGGTGACGCCCTTGGCGCGCAGCTCCTTCAGGATGTCGAAGGTCTCCTGCACCAGCATCGGCGAGAGCCCGATCGAGGGCTCGTCGATCAGCACCAGCTTGGGATCGAGCAGCAGGCCGCGCACGATCTCGAGCTGCTTCTGTTGGCCGCCGGAGAGGGTCGAGGCTTGCACGTCGGCTTTCGCTCGTAGCGACGGGAAGCGGTCGAGGGCCGCTTCGATCCGCTTGGGCATGTCGGTGATCTGGCTGCCGGCCGCGACTGCACCGAGCTCGATATTGTGGCGCACCGAGAGCTCGGGGAAGATGTTGCGGCCCTGCGGCACATAGCAGATGCCGGCCTCCAGCAGCTTGCGCTGGTTCCAGTTGGTGATCTCCTGGCCTTCCAGCCGGATATGGCCCTCGCGCACCTTGAGCAGGCCGAAGATCGCCTTGAACACGGTCGACTTGCCGGCGCCGTTCGGGCCGATCACCGTGGTGATCGCGGCGCGCGGCACCTTGAAGCTCGTGCCGTTGAGGATGGTCATGGCGCCGTAGCCGCCGACCACGCCGTCGAGTTCGAGGATGGGGGTGGTCATGGCATCGCTCCTCAATGCCCGAGATACGCTTCGATGACCGCCGGATTGGCGCGGACCTCGGCCGGTGTGCCCTCGGCCAACACTTTGCCCTCGGCCAGCACGATGACGCGCGAGCACAGCGACATCACGAAATCCATGTTGTGCTCGATCACCACGAAGGTCGCGCCCTGCTCGGCATTGATGGCGCGCAGGCGGTCCTTGAGGTCGCCGAGCATGGTCAGGTTGACGCCGCCGGCCGGCTCGTCGAGCAGGACGAGGCGCGGGCCGGCCATGAAGGCCATGGCGGCGTCGAGCAGCTTCTGCTGGCCATAGGAGAGCCCGCCCGCCTTGGCATCGGCGAGATGGCCGAGCTTGAAGAAGCCGATCATCTGTTCGGCCTTCGCCGTCAGCCCGGCATCGCGCGCGCCGAAGAAGCGCGAGAGCATGGTGCCTTCATGCTCCTGGCCGGCAAGGATCAGGTTCTCGCGCACCGAGAGTTCGGGGAAGACCTGCAGCAGCTGGAAGGTGCGGCTGACGCCGAGCCGGTTGAGTTCGGAGGGGCGCATGTTGGTGACGTCGCGTCCGTCGAGCTTCACCGCGCCCTCGGTCGGCTCGAGCTGGCCGAGGATGCAGTTGAACAGGGTCGACTTGCCGCAGCCATTGGGGCCGATGATGCCGAGGATCTCGCCTTCATTGACCTTGAAGGAGACGCCGTTCACCGCCTTGATGCCGCCGAAGGCCTTGTGGAGGTTCGAGACTTCGAGGACCTGGTTCACCGCGCGCCCTCCTTCTTGCCCGTGAGCTTGGCCCAGCCGCGTTCGAGCAGGCCGCTCATGCCCTGCGGGCAGGCGATCAGCAGCAGCATGACGATCGCCGCGAAAATGATCAGGTAGAGCGAGCCGGCAAAGCGCAGCCATTCCGGCAGCACGACGCCGAGCAGCGCTCCGATGAACGGCCCGAGCAGGTAGCCGGCGCCGCCTGCGACCACCATCAGCAGCAGGAAGAAGCTCTGCGACAGCGAGAAGGGCGAGGGGTCGATGAACTCGACCAGCGGCGCATAGAGCGCGCCGGCGAAGCCCGCATAGGCGGAGCCGATCGCGAAGGCGAGCAACGTGTACATGCGGGTGTCGATGCCAAGGCTCGCGGCACGGATCGGGTTCTCACGCAGCGCCGTGAAGGCGCGGCCCCAGGGCGAGCGGATCATCCACCAGAGCACGACCGCGAGCAGGAAGGTCACCACGACGACGAAGCGGTGGAAGGCGAGTGCCCCATCGAGCTTGAGCCCGAAGAAGCTCGGCCGCGGGATGTTGGAGAGGCCGAAGACGCCGCCGGTCAGCCATTGCTCATTGCGCAGGACGAGCCAGATCAGCGTCGAGAAGGCGAGCGTCACGAAGGCGAGGTAATGCGCTTTCACACGCAGCGCCGGGAAGCCGAGCACGAGCCCGACCGCGAAGGTCAGCAGGCCGGAGACCGCGAAGGAGGCGTACCAGTTGAGCCCGACCTTGCTGGTGAGCAGCGCCGTCGCATAGGCGCCGATGCCCATGAAGGCGGCCTGCGCCAGCGACTTCAGGCCGGCATAGCCGAGCGTCAGGTTGAGCCCCATCACGGCGACGCTCATCACCAGCCAGAGCGAGAGCACATAGGTGCCGTAGCGGCCCATGCCTGATGGAGCGAACCAGAGGATCACCGCCGCGGCAACGAGCGTCAGCAGCGTGCCGTCGACGAAGCCGGGGAGGGGCAGGCGGCGCGTCGCCGGGGCGGCACTGTGAGTTGCGGGCGCAGTCATACCCGGCGCTCCTCTTTGCGGCCCATCAGGCCTTCCGGCTTGACGAGGATGACGACGACGAGCAGCACCAGCGGCACGGCGAGCCGGTAGGAGGTCGAGATATACGCCGCGGCCATGCTGTCGACGATGCCGACGATCAGCCCGCCGACGAGGGCGCCGCGGACCTGGTTGAAGCCGCCGACGATCGCCGCGATGAAGGCGAACAGGCCGATCACCTCGCCATTGGAGAACTTCGCCAGATAGATCGGCGAGATCAGCACCGAGGCGACGACGGCGAGGCCTGCGTTGATCACGAAGGTCAGCAGCACCATGCGCTCGACGGGGATGCCGAGGATGCGCGCCACCGTCGGGTTCTGCGCGGTCGCCTGCATCTGGCGGCCGAGCCGGGTGCCGCCGACGAACCATTGCAGCAGGCCGATCACGCCAAAGGCGACCGCGATGATCGCGACATGCTGCAGCGAGATCGCCGCGCCGAACACCGAGATCGTCTCGGTCGGCACGAAAGAGGGGAATTTCTGCGCCTCGGCCGAAAAGCCGTCCTTGGCGCCTTCCTTCATGATGATCGACAGCGCCATGGTGGCGATGGCGAGCGGCAGCACGCCGTGCCGGATCATCGGATCGACGATGGTCAGCTTGAAGCCGACGCCGAAGATCAGGATGAAGGCGGCGATGCCGATCAACGCTCCCAGCCAGATCGGGGCGCCGAACAGCTTGATCGCGAGCAGCACCAGCACCGCCGGCAGCATGACGAACTCGCCCTGGGCGAAGTTGATCGTCTGCGAAGTCTGCCAGACCAGCGTGAAGCCGATCGCGGCGAGGGCATAGATCGCGCCCGTGGCGATGCCGGCGATGAGATAGGCAAGGAATTCGGCCATGGCTTTGCTCGCTCGGTTCGTTGAGCGTCATGGTCGGGCTTGGCCCGACCATCTCTGGACGATGAGATTCTCGGGTCGGCGCGCTGCGCTGCCCGAGAATGACGTGCCTGTTACGGGTTGATCTTCGGCAGCGTCGCCGTGATCACCTGCTTGCCGTCCTTGACCTCGGCGAGGAAGCTCTCGCGGTCGAGGTCGCCGTTCTTCTCGATCATGGTCTCGATCAGGATGCCCGGCTCGTCCGAGGTCTTGATGGTCGCGCCGCGCAGCGTGTCGGCGACGCCCTTCTTGTCGAACTTCTTCTGCTTCTCGGTTGCCCATTTGACCATGTAGACGGCCATGTAGCCCTTCATGCCGTTATGGTCCGAGGCATAGTTGTACTTGGCCTGGAACTTCTTGCCGAACTCCTGGAAGGCCGGGATCGGCGCATCGATCGAGAGGCCGACATGGCCCTTGACGCCGTTGGCGGCATCGCCCGCGAGCTCGATCACCTTGGCGCCGAGCAGCGTGGTCTCGCCGACCATCGGCTTGGTGATGCCCTGCTGCTTGGCAGCGCGCAGGAAGCGGGCGCTCTCTTCCTCGTTCAGATAGACGAAGATCGCGTCGGCATTGGAGTTCTTGACCTTGATCGCATCGGCGGCGAAGTCGGCCTGGCCCTGCTCGGTGGCGACGTCGACGGCGAGCTTGATGCCGGCCTTCTCGAGCTCGGGGATGATCGCGTCGCGGCCGCCCTTGCCGAAGTCGTTGTTGACCCAGACGACGGCGACGGAGCCGGCCTTGACCGTGTCCTTCAGGTATTTGGCGATCTTCGGCATCGCCGCGGTCTGGCTGAGCGAAGTGCGGAACAGGTATTGGTTGCCCTGCTTGGTCAGGCCGGCCGCTTCGCCGCCGACGAGCTGGGCGATCTCGGCGCGCTGGGCGATCTGCATGGAGGCGCCGATCGGGCCGGAGAAGACTGGGCCGAGCACGGCATAGGTGCCCTCGTCGATGGCGCGCTGCACGGCGGCGCGGGTGTTGCCCGGATTGGTCTGGGTGTCGTAGTGGACGATCTCGATCTGCTTGCCGAGGATGCCGCCCTTGGCGTTGATGTCGGCGACGGCGAGGTCGATGCCGTTCTTCCAGTTGGTGCCGGCGGTCGCGCCCGCGCCCGAGAGCTCGACGACGTCGACCAGCTTGACCTTGTCCTGCGCCAGTGCCGGCAGGCTGACGGCCATGCCGAGCGCGGCAGCGATGATCCAGTGCTTCTTCATGTTCGTTTCCTCCACTTGTCTTAGGCTTCTTGATCCCCGCCCGGTGTTGTCCGGGTCGTCTTGCTCATGCGGCGTGCTCGGTCGTCTCGCCCGCCGCGGTCACGGAGTCGAAGGCGGCGCCGATCACCGCTTCCGACGCTTCCAGGCCGGTGAAGAGCCGGAAAGCATCGACCGCCTGGTGAATCGAGAGCTCGCGCCCGGTCATCACTGTTGCGCCGGCTTTTTGCGCCGCTTTCAGCAGCGGTGTCCAGAGCGGGTGATAGACTGCGTCCGCCACCCATTGCGAAGGCAGGATCGCTCCCGGTTCGATCGGGATGCCACGGTCCGGCAGCATGCCGATCGGGGTGCCGTTGACGATGCCGGCGGCGCCCTCGGCCGCCTCTTCGGCGCTGGCGGCGATCTCGACGCTCGCCCGCGTGCCGAGAAGCCCGGCCAGCGCTTCGGCTCGGCTGCGATCGACGTCGCAGAGCCGCAGGCGAGTGACGCCGCAGTCGGCGAGCGCGAAGGCGATCGCCTTGCCGACGCCGCCGGTGCCGATGATCGCGACCGGCTTGTCGCCATCCTGCCGGCCGAGCCGGCGATAGGCGGTGGCGAAGCCCGAGGCATCGGTGTTGTGGCCGATCAGGCGGCCATCGTCGACGACGATCGTGTTGACCGCGCCCATGGCGGCGGCCTGCTCGGACAATCCGTCGAGCAGCGGCACCACGGCTTCCTTGTAGGGATAGGTGACGTTGATGCCGGAGAAGCCGAGCTGGCGGATGCCGTCGAGCATGGCGGCGAGGTCCTCGCGTCCGGCGCCCGCGGCCTCGATCAGATGGTAATGCGCCTCGATCCCGGCCGCCCGCGCTGCGGCTTCCTGCGTCGTCGGCGTCGCCGAATGCGCGATCGGGAAGCCGATCAGCCCGAGCAGCACCCGCTTGCTCTTCCTAGCGATGACCATGGTCGGTATTCCATCCCCGTCACGGCCCGTCTCGGCGGGCTTGCGCATGAGCCTGCAGCTAAACCGATTTGCAGCCGTAACGCGATAACCAATTCGTCGCTGCTGCCTAACCTGATGTTATCTTTCGGCGGCGAGCCGCGGCGAAACGACCGCGTTCATCTCCTCGCGCAGCAATGTCACGAAAGTCTCGGCATAGAGCGAGAGCGCCTTGTCGTTCTTCATCGCGACATAGGTCTGGAAGCGGGTCGGTTCCTCGATCGGGATCGTGGCGATGCCCTGCATCGAGCCGTGCGCGACGGTGAACTGGTCGATGATGGCGATGCCGAGCCCGGCCCGCACCAGCGAGCAGACGGTGGTGCCGAACCGCGCCTTGATCGCCATCTCGTAATGGAGGCCCTGGCGCTGGAAGATTTCGCTCATGATCCGGCCATAGGGGTCGTTCGGGTCGATGCCGATCAGCTGGTGCTGGACGATCTCGCGGGCCGAGATGCTGCTGTAGCCGGCGAGCGGATGGTTCTGCGGCACGATGCAGAGCAGCTCGCCCATGGCGAGAGGCATGAAGTCGAGGCCGGGATGATCCAGCTTGTAGCTCATCGCCACGATCTCGCCCTTGCCGAGCAGGAGATAGTCGAGCGCTTCCTCGATCTTCAGGATGTTGATGTCGATGCGCAGGTCGGGATGCTTGCGCCTGAGGCGCTCGATGGTGCGCGGCACCATGACATGGCAGATGCTCGGCACCGAGCCGAGCTTGAACTCGACATCGCCGCCGCGCTCGATCCGCGCCAGCATCGAGTGCAGGTCGTCGACCTTGCGGTAGACGCCGTTGATCTGCTCGAAGATGTCCTTGGCCTCCGGCGTCGGCACATAGCGGCCCTGCCGGCGCTCGAACAGCTTGAGCCGGAGCGAGCGCTCGGTGTGCTTCATCAGCCGGCTGATGCCGGGGGCGGAGACGTTGAGCAGCTTCGCCGCACCGGCGATCGTGCCGGTGATCATGATCGCCCGGATCACCTCGATCTGGCGCAGGGTGAGCATGGCTGACCGTTCCTCGCCGGATTCTTCCCGCAAGCGGAGGTGAGGGCCGTCGGCCTGTCAAGACGCTATGCGTAGTCTGCCCGGGCTGATTGACTCTGGCGCGGTTTGATCGTCACCTGACCCTACGTCGTCAATCAGTCCGGGGGGATGATATGGCCGACCAGGTTCATCCGGCGGCACCGCCTCACCTGCCGGCGTTCATCACCGATCCGGGCGGCACGGATTATCTGTCGGTCGCCGCCGCGATCCTGTTGATTGGAGCGGTGCTCGGCGTCGGCCTGCTCTTCCTGCGCCTGCACACCTTGCCTGAACGCATCGCGCACAAGTCCCATAAGCTGCAGTTCGAGATCGTCGCCGTGCTCGGGCTGCTCGCCTTGTTCACGCATGTGCATCTGTTCTGGGTCATCGGCCTGCTGCTTGCCCTGATCGACGTCCCCGATTTCTCAGGCATGTTCAGCCGGATGGCCGGCGCGCTTGAGAAGATCGCCGGCATCGCGCCCGGCCGTGGCGGGGAGGCAGCGTCCGATGTGGAGCATGGGATCGTCCCTCCGGACGACAGACCAGCGCCTCCGCCGGTCGTAGCGGCCGCGCCGGCCGGCCAGCATTGAGGAGACGGCGATGCTCGAGCTCCTCGTCTGCGCCCTCTTCACCATCGCCCCGGACTACCTCTATCGCCGCTACGGCCAGGGCAGGCGGCTGGGCAAGGAGATCACGCTCTTTTCCGTCTGGTTCGAATTGCGCTGGGGCATCGTCACCTGCGTGATGCTGACGGTCGGGCTGATCACGGTGATCTTCTACAATCACCCCTCGACGACATCAGCGACCGTGTTTTTCCGCAGCGTCCCGATCATTCCGGAGATCAATGGCCGGGTTGCGCAGGTCCATGTCGGCGTCAGCGGCAAGGTCGCGCAGGGCGCGCCGATCTTCACGCTCGACAGCACCAGCCAGCGGGCGGCGGTCGAGACGGCGCGGCGCAAGCTCGCCGAGGTCGATGCCGCGCTCGTGGTCGCGAAAGCCGACATCCTCACCTTCGACGGCAAGATCCAGGAGGCGAAGAGCGCGCTGCAGCAGGCGCTCGACGAACTGCAGACCAAGCGCGAACTGAAGCGGCGCAACGACGACATCGTCGCGACCCGCGAGATCGAGCGGCTCGAGAACATCACGGCCGGGCGCGAGGCCGCGGTTGCCTCGACGACGGCATCGCAAGCGGCCGCCCAGACCAAGATCTCGACCTTGCTGCCGGCCGAGCGTGCCAGCGCCGAGGCCGCTTTGGCGCAGGCCGAGGTCGAACTCGCCAAGACAGTGGTGCGGGCCGGCTTCAACGGGCATGTCGAGCAGTTCACGCTGCGGCCCGGTGATATCGTCAACCCGTTCATGCGCCCGGCTGGCGCGATCATCCCGGAGGAGGCCGGCCGCGGGCGGCTGCAGGCCGGTTTCGGCCAGATCGAGGCGCAGGTGATGAAGGTCGGCATGGTCGCCGAGGTCACCTGCATCTCCAAGCCCTGGACGGTGATCCCGATGGTAGTGACCGGCGTGCAGGATTTCATCGCAGCCGGCCAGGTCCGTAGCGGCGAGCAGTTGATCGACGCCCAGCAGGTCGTGCGGCCGGGAACGATCCTGACCTATATGGAGCCGCTCTATCCGGGCGGGCTCGACGGGGTGACACCGGGGTCGAGCTGCATCGCCAATGCTTACAGCAACAACCACGACATCATCGCCGCCAAGGATACCGGAACGCTCCGGCGCATCGCCTTGCACGCGGTCGACGCGACCGGCGTGGTGCACGCCATGCTGCTGCGCATCCAGGCGCTGGTCCTGCCGATCAAGACGCTGGTCTTCAGCGGGCATTGAGCGGGGTCGCGCCGGCCCCGCTCGTCACAGCACGTCGCGTACGCGCACCAGCGTCGAATCCATGTGCTTGCCGATCACGGCGGCGAGCGCTTCGCCGTCGCGCTTCAGCAGCGCCACGATCATCTCCTCGTGCTCGGCCACGGCGCCGGCCCATTTCTCCGGGCCCTCATTGCCGATGAAGCGCAGGCGCTTGATCCTGGCCTGCAGGGTGCCGTGCATCTCGACCAGCACGTCGTTGCCGGAGGCGGCGACGATGGCGCTGTGGATCGCCTGGTTGAGCTTGAAATAGTCGAGCCGGTTGCGGGTCCGATAAAGCTCCATCATCTCGTCATGCAGCGCCTTGATCGCGGCGATGGTCTCGTCGCTTGCTTGTGCGCAGGTCATCCGGCCGCCGAGCTGTTCCAGTGTCTTCAGCACTTCGAGGATCTGCAGCAGGTCGTGCGCCGAGAATTTGCGGACGATCGCGCCCTTGGCCGGCTGGATCTCGACCAGCCCCTCGCTCGCCAAGGTCTTGATGGCTTCCCGGAGGGGCGTGCGCGAGACGCCGAGCTGGGCCCCGACGGCGCCTTCGTTGATGCGTTGCCCGGGGCCGAGCCTGCCCTCGATGATCATGTCGCGCAGCCGTTCGAGCACCTCTTCGTGCAAGGTGCGGCGGGTGATGCGCGGATAGGTATCCTGCGCCTCGCTCGACATGCCGGCCTCGTTCGTCATCGCGGCTCTCCTTTGTCTTTCTGTACGGCATGGCGCTTCCGCGCTGTCAACGAGACGGTTCGGCTGCGAGGGCAGCCGCCCGACCGGGTGCGGTCTGGCCTGTGGACAGGCGAGGTGGCTGCCGGACTCGCGGTAGAGTAGTGCAGGAATGTTATGCTGCATACAGCATACTTGCGCTCGCGGCGGCCCCCGTGATAGGCCGGAGGCCAAGCAGCCGGCGGTGGCCGGCCTCGGGAGGACGAGATGGATATCAAGGCGCAGGCTTCCTTGCCGGTGATCGCGGTCGCGATGGGCGATCCCTCCGGCATCAGCCCCGAACTCACCGCCCGCATCCTGGCTGAGCCCGATCTGAGCAAGGCCGCCCGCTATATCGTTTTCGGCGACTATCGCCTGTTCCAGCTCGGCGCCGCCGATGCCGGCCTCACGCCTGATCTTCGCGTCATCGGCGAGGGCGATGCCCTGCCGGCCGACGCCGGCAAGCCGGTCTTCGTCGATCTCAAGAACCATGATCCGGCCGATCTCCAGCGCGGCAAGGCGACGCTCGCCGGCGGCAAGGCCGCGACCGACAATTTCCGCCGCGCGCTGCGTCTCGCCGCGTCCGGCAAGGCCGATGCGGTGTTCTTCACCCCCTTCAACAAGGCGGCGATGCGCTTCGCCTATCCCGGCTATGACGACGAGATCCGCTTCGTGCGCGACGCGATCGAGTTCGAGGGGCCGGCCAGCGAGTTCAACGTGCTGGACAAGCTCTGGAACGCCCGCGTCACCTCGCATATCCCGCTGTCCGAGGTCGCCCAGAACATCACCCAGGAACGCATCCTGCGGGCGCTCGACCTCGCCGAGAAGAACCTGCGCGCCGCCGGCTTCAATCCGCCGCGCATCGCGGTGGCCGGCATCAACCCGCATGCCGGCGACGGCGGCAATTTCGGCCGCGACGAGATCGAGACGATCGAGCCGGCGGTGAAGACGGCCAAGGCCAAGGGCTATGTGGTCGAGGGGCCGTTCCCGTCCGACACCGTCTTCCTGCGCGCCAGGAACGGCGATTTCGATGCCGTGTTGACCATGTATCACGACCAGGGCCAGATCGCGATGAAGCTGATGGGCTTCGACCGCGGTGTCACCCTGATCGGCGGCTTCCCGTTCCCGATCTGCACGCCGGCCCATGGCACGGCCTATGAGATCGCCGGCAAGGGTATCGCCAATCTCGGCGCCACCCGCGCGGCATTGTCGCTCGCGATCAAGATGGCGAGCGAGGGCAAGGCGGCGCGCAAGGCCGCCTGATCCATCGCCCAGCGGCCGTAAAGAGCCGCTCCGTTTCAACGACTATTCAGGGAGAGACAGCATGAAACGTTTCTGTATCGCGGCCGGCGTCGCCCTCGCTTCCGTCATCGCGGCGGTGGCCCCGGCGGCAGCCTGGCAGCCGACCAAGCCGATCGAGTTCGTGGTGACCTCGGGCCCCGGCGGCGGCACCGACAATTTCGCCCGCATCGTCCAGTCGATCATCACCAAGCACAAGCTGGTCGAGCAGCCGATCGTCGTGCTCAACAAGGGCGGCGGCAGCGGCGCCGAGGGCTATATCTACGGCAAGGGCGGCAAGGGCGACGCCCACAAGGTCGTCTTCGGCACCAACAACGCCTATCTGCTGCCCTATGTCGCCAAGCTCGGCTACAAGCTCTCCGACCTGACGCCGGTCTCGGCACTGGCGCTCGACGAGTTCCTGATCTGGGTCAAGGGCGATGCGCCCTATGCCGACGCCAAGGCCTATGTCGAGGCGGCCAAGGCCAAGCCCGGCAGCCTGAAGATGGCCGGCAGCCAGTCCAAGGACACCGACCAGACGCTGACCGCGATGATCCAGGAGGCGACCGGCGCCAAGTGGATCTACGTACCCTTCCAGGGTGGCGGCGCGGCTGCGACGCAGCTCGCCGGCGGCCATGTCGATTCCAACACCAACAACCCCAACGAGAACATCGGCCAGTGGAAGGCCGGCCAGGTGAAGCCGCTCTGCGTCTTCTCGCCGGTTCGCCTCGCCAAGAGCGACCCGGTCCATGACGGCAAGGGCTGGGGCGACATCCCGACCTGCAAGGAGGCCGGCTTGCCGCTCGAATCCTTCCAGATGCCGCGCACCGTCTGGCTGCCGGCCGAGGTCCCGGCCGACGCCGTCGCCTTCTATGCCGA
Organism: Allobosea sp. P4_H5; assembly: GCF_056400825.1. NCBI lineage: Bacteria > Pseudomonadati > Pseudomonadota > Alphaproteobacteria > Hyphomicrobiales > Alloboseaceae > Allobosea > Allobosea sp. P4_H5. The sequence goes on from NZ_JBFUKM010000004.1 coordinate 297,560, forward strand.
CGTGATGGAGAAGGTCAGCAAGACCCCGGAATGGGCCGAGTTCATCGCCCGTACCGCGCAGACCGCCCGCTTCATGAAGGGTAAGGAACTCACCGACTTCGTCGCCAAGGACGAGGCCGCCAACGCCAAGGTCTTCAAGAGCGAGGGCTGGGTCGTCAACTGATCTCGCCAATCTCCGGTCATCCCGGACAAGCCGCGAAGCGGCGCCGATCCGGGATCCATTCCTGAACCGTTCCGGAATGGGTCCCGGGTCTACGCTTCGCTCCGCCCGGGACGACCGTTCTGGATCTGGAAACACCTGTAAATCGAGGAGGAGCGCCGATGATCAGCCGTTTCCAGGCCGAGATCGCGACAGCGCTGGCGACGCTCGCCTTCGGCCTCATCATCGTCAACGGCGCCCGCGAATTCGGTCTCGGCTGGGATTCATCCGGCCCGCAGCCCGGCGCCTTCCCGTTCTATTGCGGCCTGCTGATCGCGCTCGCCAGCGCGGGCACGATCGTGACGACGATCGGCCGGCGCATGGGCGGCTCGGCTGCGCTCGCCGGGACCTTCCTCGACAAGGAGCAGGGCAAGCGCGTGCTCTCCTTCTTCCTGCCGATGCTCGCCTTCGTCGTGCTGAGCGTCACGCTGGGCATGTATGTCGCGATGCTGCTCTATCTCGTTTTCGCGATGCGCTTCCAGGGCCGCTATGGCTGGCTGCCTTCGCTCGCGACGGCCTTCGGCACCGCCGCCTTCTTCTATCTCGGCCTCGAGAAATTCGCCCAGGTCGGCCTGCTCAAAGGGCCGGTCGAAGCGATGCTCGGCCTCTGAACCAGCGAGCCGGACGGTTTCCATGGAAAACTTCGCCTCGCTCCTCCACGGCTTCCAGGTCGCGCTGACGACCCATCATATCATGCTGATGATGGCCGGCGTGCTGCTCGGCATCCTCGTCGGCGTGCTGCCGGGCCTGGGCGCGCCGAACGGCGTCTCGCTGATGCTGCCGCTGACCTTCACCATGGATCCGGTCTCGGCGATCATCCTGTTGACCTCGCTCTATTGGGGGGCGCTCTTTGGAGGCTCGACCACCTCGATCCTGTTCAATATTCCCGGCGAACCCTCTTCGGTAGCCACCACCTTCGATGGCCACCCGATGGCCAAGCAGGGCAGGGCGACCGAAGCGCTCTCCTTCGCCTTCCTCTCGGCCGGCATCGGCGCCATGGCCGGCGTCATCCTGATCACGCTGCTCTCGGGCTGGGTCGCGCGCTTTGCGCTGAAATTCTCCTCGCCGGAGTATTTCGCCGTTTATTTCATGACCTTCGCCAGCTTCGTCGGCCTCGGCGGCGCCTCGCCGCTGAAGACGATCGTCTCGATGGCGATGGGCTTCGCCTTCGCCTCGATCGGCATGGACTCGGTCTCCGGCAATGTCCGCCTGACCTATGAGTTCGACGTGCTGCTCGCCGGCGTCAGCTTCCTGATCGCGGTGATTGGCCTGTTCGGCCTCGGCGAGCTCCTGCAGACCATGGAGGAGGGGCTGCGCTTCGATGGAGTCAAGGCCAAGGTCAGCCCCCGCGACGTGCTCGCCACTGCTCTGAAGCTGCCGCGCTACTGGCTGGCGCTGCTGCGCTCCAGCATCATCGGCATCTGGATGGGCATCACCCCGGGTGGCCCGACCGCGGCCTCCTTCATGAGCTACGCCATGGCCAAGCGCTCCTCGCGCAATCCGGAGAAGTTCGGCAAGGGCGAGCCCGAGGGCGTGATCTCGCCCGAGACGGCCGACCATGCCGCCGGTTCCGCTGCCATGCTGCCGATGCTGGCGCTCGGCATTCCCGGTTCCGCGACCGCGGCGGTGATGATGGGCGGGCTGATGATCTGGGGCCTCAACCCCGGCCCGATGCTCTTCGTCGAGCGGCCCGACTTCGTCTGGGGCCTGATCGCCTCGATGTATCTCGGCAACGTCGTCGCGGTCATTGTCGTACTAGCAACCGTCCCGCTCTTCGCCTCGATCCTGCGCATCCCGTTCTCGATCATCGGCCCGGTGATCGTCGTGGTCTGCTTCATCGGCGCCTATACCGTCGGCAACAAGGAGTTCGACATCTGGCTGGCGCTCGCCTTCGGCATCGTCGGCTATCTCTTCAAGAAGCTCGACTATCCGATCGCGCCCCTGGTGCTGGCCATGGTCATCGGCGACAAGGCCGAGGACGCCTTCCGCCAGTCGATGATCTTCAGCCAGGGCTCGCTCTCGATCTTCTGGTCGAACGCCCTGGTGGCGAGCCTGATGGCGATCGGCCTCGCGCTCCTGCTCTTCCCGCTCATCGGCTCGACAAGGCGCGGTATCCGCAAGCTCGTGACCGCGCGGGCGGCCAAGGCCTGAACCAGACGCACTGCCGGAGCCCGGATGCCGACGCTATGGTGACCCGTCCAGAACCGAGCCAAGGGCGGATCGCCGATGACGGATGCAAGGCTGCGCGCCATCCAGGCCGACATCACGACGCTTCCCCTCGACGCGATCGTCAACGCTGCGAACAACGCGTTGCTGGGCGGTGGTGGCGTCGACGGCGCGATCCATCGTGCGGCGGGGCCGGAACTCCTGCAGGAATGCCGCAGGCTGGGCGGCTGCCAGACCGGCGATGCCAAGCTGACGAAGGGCTATCGCCTGCCGGCGCGCTTCGTCATCCACACGGTTGGGCCAGTCTGGCAGGGCGGCGGCCAGAGCGAGGCGGAACTGCTCGCCTCCTGCTATCGCCGCTCTCTGGCGGTCGCGGCTGCAGCAGGCGCGCGCAGCATCGCGTTTCCGAGCATCAGCACCGGCGTCTACAGCTTTCCGATCGCAGCCGCCGCGAAGATCGCCGTGGCGACGGTGGCCGCGATACAGAAGGCCAAGCCCGGCTTCGACGAGGTCATCTTCTGCTGCTTCTCGCCCGAGGATCTGGCGATCTACCGACACGAACTCGCCGAGGCCGGCCATCCGCAGGCGCAGTAGCTCCCACCCTCTTCCAGCCACGAACAGCCGAGGCCAAGCCATGAGCGAACCCTACAAGGGCATCATCCCGATCGCGCCGACGATCTTCCACGAGAACGGCGATCTCGACCATGACGGCAATCGCCGGGTCATGGACCTGATGGTCGACCAGGGCGTCGACGGCATCTGCATCCTCGCCAATTTCTCCGAGCAGTTCCTCCTGACCGACGCCGAGCGCGACGAGGTCATGCGGCTCTCGATCGAGCAGGTCGCGGGCCGGGTACCGGTCTGCGTCACCACCTCGCATTTCTCGACCCGCATCGCGGCGCAGCGCGCCAAGGCGGCGGCTGACGCCGGCGCCAAGATGCTGATGATGATGCCGCCCTATCACGGCGCGCTGCTCAAGGCCGACGAGCAGGGCATGATCGAGCACTTCAAGATCGTGGCCGACGCCTGTGGCATCCCGATCATCCTGCAGGACGCGCCGCTCTCGGGCGTGACCATGACCGTGCCTTTCATGATCAGGCTCAACAAGGAGGTGCCGCTCGTCCGCTACTTCAAGATCGAGGTGCCGGGCACGGCGGGCAAGCTGCGCTCGCTGATCGAGGCGGGCGGCGACGCCATCGTCGGCCCGTTCGACGGCGAGGAGGCGATCACGCTGATGGCCGATCTGGATGCCGGCGCCACCGGCACGATGACCTCGGCGATGATCCCCGACCTGATCAAGCCGATCCTCGCGGCTCATGCGGCAGGCGATCGCAAGCAGGCGGCGGCGCTCTATGCCCGCGTTCTGCCGATCATCAACTACGAGAACCGCCAATGCGGTCTGCGCTCGGCCAAGGCGGTGATGAAGGAAGGCGGCGTGATCAAGTCGGACGCCGTGCGCCACCCGCTGACGCCGCTGCATCCGCAGACGCGCGAAGGTCTGCTCGAGCTCGCGCGCGAACTCGATCCGCTCGCCTTGCGCTGGGGCAAATAGCCCAGCTGCTCTTGCTGCCCGCCGTCAAAAGCGGGCAGCGACCGTCAATAGGCGCCGATGCCGCCGGATGGCGGCGGCAGGTTGCCTCTGCGGTCTTTGGTGATGAACTCCGGCGTCACCAGAAGCATCCGGGACAGCCAGGAAGAGTAGGCGGACAGCAACTCTATGACGGCACGCATAAGACGCCTCCACGATTGCGGAGGCGATCCTAGCACGAAAACCGGCTGTTTGCCGGCGAATTCTGTGGTTCAGGTCTTGCTCCAGACCGCGAGCTCGTAGCCATCCGGGTCGGCGAAGTGGAAGCGCCGGCCGCCGGGGAAATCGAAGGCCGGCTTGACGATCCGGCCGCCCGCAGCCTCGATGCCCTTCTGCACGATGGAGAGGTCGTCGGCGTAGAGGATCACAAGCGGGCCACCGGGCTTCACTGTGCCGATGGTGGTGAAGCCGCCCTCCAGCCGGCCGTCGGCGAAGGCGCAGTATTCCGGGCCGTAGTCGGTCATCGTCCAGCCGAAGGCCTTCTCGTAGAAGGCGCGGGCGCGCGGGATGTCGGCGACGACGAATTCGACATAGTCGATACGGCGGTCGTTGCTCGCTGCGGTCATGGCCTGGTTCCTTGCAATCGGCGGTTTCGGTCTCCTATGGCGCATGGACGCGGCCAGCCCGTGGCAGCAGCGGAGGCGTATCTCCATGCAATCCTGTGATGCGCAACGTAACGGAATCGCGTTGGTATGCTCAGGCTGCACACCCTATCGTGCAGACACACGATTCTCGCTCCGGAGCCCGTCATGACCGCAACCGCCAAGCGCGGCTACGCGCCGGAGATCATTGTCGCCGCCGGCTGTCTGATCGCGCTGATCAGCTTCGGCCCGCGCGCCAGCGCCGGCCTGTTCCAGCTCCCGATGATCTCCCAGTACGGCTGGGGGCGCGACACGTTCAGCCTCGCGCTGGCGATCCAGAACCTGCTCTGGGGCCTCGGCGCGCCCTTCGCCGGCGCGATCGCCGATCGCTTCGGCATGGTGCGGGTGCTCTGCGCCGGCGCGTTGCTCTATGCCGCCGGTCTGGTGACGATGTCCTATGCCTCGACGCCGCTGCAGCTGCACCTCGGCGCCGGCGTGCTGATCGGCTTCGGTCTCTCAGCCTGTTCGTTCAACCTGATCCTCGCCGCCTTCGGCAAGCTCCTGCCCGAGCAATGGCGGCCGCTCGCCTTCGGCGCCGGCACCGCCGCCGGTTCCTTCGGCCAGTTCCTCTTTCCGCCGATCGGCAACATCCTGATCGAGACGCTGGGCTGGCAGCAGGCGCTGATCGTCTTCGCCTTCACCCTGCTGCCCGTGCTGCCGCTCTCGGTGATGCTGGCGATGCGGGGATCGAAGCAGCCTGCTGCAGCGCCCGGCGCCGTCGCCGCCCCCAACCAGAGCATTTCGCAGGCGCTGGCCGAGGCCTTCAAACACCGCTCTTACGTCCTGCTCGTGCTGGGGTTCTTCACCTGCGGCTTCCAGCTCGCCTTCATCACCGTGCACATGCCGGCCTATCTCAAGGACACCGGCCTGCCGGCCTGGGTCGGCGGCTGGACGCTGGCCGCGATCGGCCTCGCCAATGCGGTCGGCTCGCTCGGATCCGGCTGGCTGACGGCGCGCATGCCCAAGCGCCATCTGCTCGCCTGGATCTATCTCGGCCGCGCCGTCGCGATCGCCGCCTTCATCCTCTTGCCGCCGAGCCCGATGACCGCGATCGCTTTCGGCATCGTCATCGGCGTGTTCTGGCTCTCGACCGTGCCGCCGACCTCGGCGCTGGTCATGCTGATGTTCGGCACCAAATACATGGCGATGCTCTACGGCTTTGCCTTCTTCTCGCATCAGGTCGGCGGCTTCCTTGGCGTGTTGCTCGGCGGCATCCTCTACGAGCAGTTCGGCTCCTACACCATCGTCTGGTGGCTCTCGGTCGCGCTCGGTCTCGCCTCGGCCGTGATCAACCTGCCGATCGTCGAGAAACCGGTGGCGCGCGCCGTGCCGCAGCCGGCCTGACCAAAGATTGCACGGTTGCCGCGCTTGCGGGCGGCGGCTGGGCGGGCTCAACTGAGCCCGCTCGCCGGAAACCATCCTCAGCCCTCATCCTGAGGAGCCGCGCAGCGGCGTCTCGAAGGATGCTCCAGGAGGTTCCGGAACCAGCTGGACCATCCTTCGAGACGCGATCTACGATCGCTCCTCAGGATGAGGGCTGAGGGGCTGCCTTCCCGGGAGTGAGTTCATGTCGACCTTCAAGGCCCTGATCGCCAATAAGGGCGAAGCCGGCACCAGCATCGCCTTCGGCGAGTTCGCCGAAGCGGACCTGATGGAAGGCGACGTCACCGTCCGCGTCACCCATTCGACGCTGAACTACAAGGACGGCCTCGCCATCACCGGCCGCGCCCCCGTGGTGCGCCGCTGGCCGATGATCCCCGGCATCGATTTCGCCGGGAGGGTCGAGACCTCCGGCCATCCCGACTTCAAGTCCGGCGACCTCGTCATCCTCAATGGCTGGGGCACGGGCGAGACGCATCTGGGTGCCTATGCTCAGAAGAGCCGGGTCAAGGGCGACTGGCTGGTGCCGCTGCCCGACGGCATGACCCCCGCCGAGGCGATGGCGATCGGCACCGCCGGCTACACCGCCATGCTCAGCCTGCTTGCGCTGGAACGCCACGGCGTGAAGCCCGCCGATGGTCCCGTCGTCGTCACCGGCGCGGCCGGCGGCGTCGGCTCGGTCGCGACCGCGCTGCTCGCCAAGGCCGGCTGGCATGTGATCGCCTCGACCGGTCGGCCGGAGGAGGCGGATTACCTCAAGGGCCTCGGTGCCGCCGAGATCATCGACCGGAACGAACTCTCCGCTTCCGGCCGCCCGCTCGGCAAGGAGCGCTGGATCGCCGGCGTCGACGCCGTCGGCTCGCATACGCTCGCCAATGTGCTGTCGATGACCAAGTACGGCGGCGCGGTCGCCGCCTGCGGCCTGGCGCAGGGCATGGACCTGCCGGCCTCGGTCGCGCCCTTCATCCTGCGCGGCGTCGCCCTGCTCGGCATCGATTCGGTGATGTGCCCGAAGCCGCGCCGGCTCGAAGCCTGGGCCCGTCTCGCGCGCGATCTCGACCGCGGCAAGCTGGCGGCCATGACGACGACCATCCCGCTGGAGGACGTCGTCGAGACCGGCCGCGCTCTGCTCGACGGCAAGGTCCGCGGCCGGGTGGTCGTCGAGGTGGGGTGACGCAGAGTTTCTTGCTTCACAGGTGCTATACATATGTCATACACGTATGAGGCGCGGCGATACCTTTCGGTGTAACAATGCGAAAGACGGCAATCGGGCTGCTGCTGATGTTGCTGCTTGGCCTGATGTTGGAAAGCAAGGCTGTTATTGCTCAGGAACCGCAGCGTACGGTTGCGTTCAATCCGGAATCCGGCTGCAAACCTGACGTCGCAAAGACACCATATGAGCACGCCTATTGTAGGAAATACGAATTAATTCAAGAATTTAAAGAGGATGAGCGCTGGTACGATCGGCAAAAAAGTATGCTGAATTACCTTTGGATCGGTGGTTCGATTACCGCACTAATTTTGACCGCGTTGACATCGTTTCTTATCGCCATTGGCTATGGGGAAGGCGGCCGTAACAAGATTTTTTTAGCTAGTCTGCCAGCGATTGCCGCGCTGGTAACGACTTTGATGGCGCAGTTCCAAATCCGAGAACTCTGGGAGCTTCGCGAGATGGGGCGATTCCGGATGCGCGAAATTATCGCCGAGGCCCGACTGGTAACAGCGGATGATGAGGTGAAGATGCGTGAGATTTTGAAACGCTTTGAGGATGAACGGATCAAACTTGCTCGCAATCAGGCGTCGCAGTTTTTCTCTAATATAGGCAGTATCGGCCGGGGATCCGCTCAAGAAAATGCCGCCGGCGAACCTAAGCGGCAGGTAACAGGCGGCTTGGCTCAGAAATAGCCTGAGGCTTACTTATCCCGCTCCCTCTAGCTGCGCCTTGCGCTTTGCCAGCTCTCCCCCAACGAAATCCATGAAGGCGCGCACGCGCGGCGCGTGCCTGATGTCGGGATGGGTCAGGATCCACAGCCCGGTGGAAAAGTCCGGGTCCGGTGGCAGCAGGCGCACGAGTCCCGGCCGCTGGTCGGCGATGAAGCAGGGCAGGGGCCCGATGCCCATCCCCTGCTCGACCGCTTCCGTCAGCCCGAGAACGGCCGAGGAACGCAGCGCGATGCGCTCGGCCGGGACATGGTCGCGGACGTAGCGGGCGGCCTTGACATAGCCGAGCGGGTCGCCGAGCGCGACCCAGTCTCGCCGGAACAGCAGCTTCGGCTCATGCGCCTCGGCCTCGGTCGCCGGCGCGCCGGCGTGGGCGTAGACGGCCCAGTTCAGATTGGCGAGGCGGCGGCCGACCAGCGTCTCGCCCGGTGAATCGCTGGCGCGGATGGCGACGTCGGCATCGCGACGCGAGAGGTTGAGCGTCTGGCTGGCCATGACGACGTCGAGCCGGATCAGCGGATGCGCCGCCCGGAACGCTGCGAAGATCGGCAGCAGCACATGCAGATAGAGTGTATCGGTGGTGGTGACCCGCAAGTCGCCGGAAGGAGCGAGGTCGCGCCCCGCCAGCCTGCGCCCGAAAGCGGTGACGTCGTCATCGATGCGCGAGGCCAGCGTCGTCATCTCCTCGCCCGCCGAGGTCGCGACATAGCCGGTCTTGCGCCGCTCGAAGAGGGCGTGGCCGAGTTGCTCCTCGATCTGGCCGAGCCGGCGGAACACCGTGGAATGATTGACGTTGAGCGCTGCGGCCGCTCCGGTCAGCCCCCCGGCATCGGCGATCGCCTTGATCAGGCGGAAATCATCCCAGGCGAGCTTCGACATCGACAATGGTCACTCTCCGGCAACTCCGCGCGCAGCATTGCCAGATCTTGCGGAATTGCAAGCGGTTGCAGGCGGTACGGCCGGATCTCAGCGCGGAGCGGCGGCGCGGCGCAGCCGGTCGTTGATCGCTTCGCCGAGGCCGTGCATCGGGATCGGAGCCACGGCGATCGTCGCCGGGCGCTGATCGTCGAGCCGGCGCATCGCGGCGAAGAGATTGGCGGCGGCCTCGGTCAGGTCGCCGGTTGGGCTCAGGTTGAAGGTGAGCGCAGGCAGTGCGGCGTTCGGTTCCTGTCCGAAGCCGAGCCAGGCTTCGCCCGGTCGTGGCGCCTCCGCATTCAGCCTGACGGCGGCGCGGGGCGCATAATGCGAGGCGAGCAGCCCGGGAGCGGTCGGCGCTGCGCCGCCTTCCTCGACGATGACGAGGGCTTGCCCGATCGCTGCTTCCAGCGCCGCGCGCGGCACGCCGCCTGGACGCAGCAGCCGCGGGGCGCCGCCAAGGCAGGCGACGATGCTGGACTCGACCCCGACCGCCGTCGGCCCGGCGTCGAGCACGGCGTCGATGCGGCCGTCGAGATCGGCGAGGACATGCTCGGCCTGCGTCGGGCTGACCCGGCCGGAGCGATTGGCCGAGGGCGCGGCGATCGGCCGGCCCGCCGCCTGCAGCACGGCGCGCGCCACCGGATGCGACGGCACCCGGAGCGCCACGCTGTCGAGCCCGGCACGGGCGAGGCTGCAGATCGTGCAGCCGCTGGAGGCGGGCACAACCAGTGTCAGCGGCCCCGGCCAGAATGCCTTCGCCAGCGCCAATGCCGGCGCATCGAACAGGCCCTGCCGACGGGCCGCCTCGACATCCGGCAGATGCGAGATCAACGGGTTGAAGCTCGGGCGCTCCTTGGCGGCATAGATCGAGGCGACGGCGCGGTCGTCGCTGGCGTCGGCGGCGAGCCCATAGACCGTCTCGGTCGGCAGCGCGACCAGCTTGCCGGCGCGCAGCAGCTCTGCGGCGGCGGCGATGCCGGCCTCGTCGGCGGAAAGGCGTTGGGTCTGGCGAGGTCCTGTCACGGTCGCTCTTGAAAGTTCATATGTAAACTATAACAATGCCGACGTGGCATGCGTGAACCTGCGCCGGCTTGCGCGTGGCGGCGGGCATAGTTCGTCGCTAACATCGCCGTCAAACGCAACGAGCAGAATGCCCGACTGGAATCCGCGGGCGCCGAGGGAGGTAAGCGATGTCGTACCGTGCTCCGGTCGAGGATATCCTGGCGACGATGCGCCATGTCGCCGGGCTCGACGCCCTGATCGACGAGGGGCTGGCACCGGAACTCGCGGATGGCGTCACCGAGGCGGTGCTTGAGGAAGCCGCGAAGTTCGCCGGCGATATCCTCGCTCCCCTGAACATCATCGGCGACCGGCATGGCTCCAGGCTCAAGGATGGCGTCGTCGTCACGCCGCCGGGCTGGAAGGAAGCCTATCACGCCTGGGCGCAAGGCGGCTGGAATGCGCTGCCGGGGCCGGAGGCCTATGGCGGTCAGGCTTTGCCAACGCTGATTCAATCCGCTTGCACGGAGATGTGGAATTCGGCTGCCTTCGCCTTCGCGCTCGGCCCGCTACTGACCGTCGGCGCGATCGAGGCGCTGCACGCCCATGGCTCCGATTATCTGAAGGAGACCTATCTCGCCAAGCTCGTTTCCGGCGAGTGGATGGGCACGATGAACCTGACGGAGCCGCAGGCGGGCTCGGACCTCAACGCACTGCGCTCCAAGGCCGAGCGCGCCGGCGACGGCACTTATCGCATCAGCGGCCAGAAGATCTTCATCACCTATGGCGATCACGAGATGACGGACAATATCGTCCATCTCGTCCTCGCCCGCCTGCCCGATGCCCCTCCCGGCACGCGCGGCATCTCGCTCTTCCTCGTGCCGAAATTCCTGGTCAATGCCGACGGCTCGCTCGGCAAGCGCAATGATGTCCGCTGCACCGGCGTCGAGCACAAGCTCGGCATCCATGCCTCGCCGACCTGCGCGATGAGCTATGGCGACGAGGGCGGCGCGATCGGCTGGCTGATCGGCGAGGAGAATCGCGGCCTCGCCTGCATGTTCACGATGATGAACAATGCCCGCCTCAACGTCGCGGTGCAGGGCGTCGCCATTGCCGAGCGCGCCTATCAGCAGGCGCTCGCCTTCGCGCAGGAGCGCAAGCAGGGCACCGCGCTCGATGCACCCAAGGGTGCGCCGATGAGCCCGATCATCGTCCATCCCGATATCCGCCGCATGCTGATGGAGATGCGCGCCAAGACGCAGGCTGCGCGCACGCTCTCGCTGCTGCTGGCCGCCTTGCTCGACCGCTCGCATCGCGAGCCCGACGAGGCCAAGCGCAAGGCGGCAGCCGAGCGGGCGGCGATCATCACACCGATCGCCAAGGCCTACGCCACCGATATCGGCGTCGAGGTCGCATCGACCGGCGTCCAGATCCATGGCGGCATGGGCTATGTCGAGGAGACCGGCGCCGCCCAACATCTGCGCGATGCCCGGATCGCCACGATCTACGAGGGCACCAACGGCATCCAGGCGATCGATCTGGTTCTGCGCAAGCTGCCGCTCTCCAATGGCGATGCGGTCAAGGCGCTGATCGGCGAGATGCGTGGCGTGGTCGCTGCTGTGCGCGAGGCCAATACGCCGGGCTTCGGCCACAGCGCGGCGCGGCTGGGCGCCGCCGTCGACTCGCTCGAGCGCGCGACCGAGTGGATGCTGGCGACGATGGGCATCGACCAGGCGAGCGCGCTTGCTGGCGCGACGCCCTATCTCAAGCTGTTCGCGCTCGCCCAGGGCGGTACCGGCCTGGCGAAGAAGGCGCTGGCACTGCAGGGCGAAGACCAGGGCGCCGCGGCGCTCGCCACCGCCCGCTTCTATGCCGAGCACCATGTCGGTGAAGCCACCGCGCTGGAGCTCGCGGTGACCGAGGGCGCCGGCGCGGTCGAGGATTCGGCTGCGGTCTTCGCGGCGTGATGCTATCCGCCGCGCCTCATCTATCGAACCGGCTTCCTCACGCGCATGTGCAGGAAGAGCGGTGCGATGTAGGTGTCGGCGAGATAGGGCACGGCCTTGGCCGTCTGCGCATCCACTCCCGGCTCGTGCATGTGCTCGATCCGGAAGCCGGTGGCGACCAGGAGGTTGATCCAGTCGCTCAGCGTACGGTGGAAGCGCGGCACCCGGAACGGCTCGACCTTGGCCTTCTCCTCGGCCGGCGCGGCGCCGAAGCGCCAGCTCTCGATCTCGCCGTCGCTGACGCGGAAATACTCGCGGACCTCGATGCCGAGCACGGTGCCGGCCTCGTCGCGCATGACCTTGCGGCCGGGCGCGGCGAAGCAGGGATGCAGGATCGAGAACTGCAGGAAGCCGCTGGGCTTCAGCACCCGCTTGGCCTCGGCGAGCACGCGGTCTTGGTGCGGCATGTCCATCAACGACATGAAGGCGGTGGCGAAATCGAAGGAGGCGTCGGCGAAGGGCAGGGCCATGCCGTCGGCGACGCGGTAGTCGATCCCGAGCGGGCTCGCAGCTTCGGCTTCCTGCGCGTGGCGGATGAAGGTCGGGGCGATGTCGATCGCGGTGATGCTCGCACCGGCCTCAGCGAGCTTGCGGGTGTTCGAACCTTCGCCGCAGCCGATGTCGAGGCCATCGAGGCCGTCGATGTCGGGCAGGTTGGCGAAGAAGGCCGGGGTGTTCTGGGCGTCCCGGTAGAGGTCGTAGCCGGCGCGCGCATGCCGGGTCCAGGTTTCGGCATTGGCCTCCCAGCAGGCCGCGACTTCGCTCGCTTCCATGATCGTCCTCGCCGTTCGGGGGAGGGGCTTCTAGCGGAGCCGCTCGCATTACGCCAGCGGTATCGCCATGGCCGATGACAGCCCGTTGAAGCCGCTCGCTGGCAAGGTCTGCCTCGTCGCCGGCGCCTCGCGCGGGCTCGGGCGCGGCATCGCCCGGGCACTCGGCCAGGCCGGCGCCAGCGTGATCGTCACCGGCCGCTCCAGCGAGGCGGGGCCACGCACCGACCAGCGCTCGGAAACCTTCGAGGACACCGCCCGCGAGGTCGAGGCTGCCGGCGGCCGCGGCGAGCCCTATCGCTGCGACCACACCAATGAGCGCGAGGTCGATCAGCTCGTCGCCTGGTGCTTACGCCGTTTCGGCCGGCTCGATTGCGTCGTCGATGCGGTCTGGGGCGGCAATGAAGGCTATGACGGCGAGCGCTATTCGGATGGCTCCGCCTTCGGCGCGCCATTCTGGCGCCGCCCGGTCGCCCGGCTGGGCCAGAGCTTCGAGAGTGGCGTCTATGCGCAATTGCTGCTGGCGCGTGCCGTCGCACCCGCCATGGTGCAGATGCGGCAGGGGCTGATCGTCACGGTGAGCTTCGACACTGCCGGCGGCTATCTCGGCGATGTCTTCTACGACTTGTCCAAGGCGGCGATGAACCGGCTGACGCTGGCGATGGCGCAGGAGCTGAAGCCCTACGGCGTCACCGCGTTCGGCCTGTCGCCCGGCCATGTCCTGACCGAGCGGGTGCGCGACGCCGGCATGGCCGACGAGACCACCGAGACGCCGCTCTATGCCGGGCGTGCGGTCGCGGCGCTGATGGCCGATCCGGATGTCGGCCGCCATGCCGGCCAGGTGCTGCATGTCGCCGATCTGGCGCGCGCCTATGGCTTCACCGATGCGGACGGCAGCCAGCCGGGCCGGTTCATTTTGCAGAACGAATGAGGGAGGAGACCAGCATGTCGCTCAAGGGCAAGACGCTCTTCATCACCGGCGGATCGCGCGGCATCGGGCTTGCCATCGCCATCAAGGCGGCCCGCGACGGCGCCAATGTCACCATCGCCGCCAAGACGGCCGAGCCGCATCCCAAGCTGGAGGGCACGATCTACACCGCTGCCGCCGAGATCGAGGCGGCAGGCGGAAAGTGCCTGCCGCTGATGGTCGACGTTCGCGACGAGCAGAGCGTCGCCGAGGCGATCGCCAAGACCGCCGAGACCTTCGGCGGCCTCGACATCGTCGTGAACAATGCCAGCGCGATCTCGCTGACCAACACCCAGATGACCGACATGAAGCGCTACGATCTGATGCACCAGATCAACACGCGCGGCACCTTCATGGTCTCGAAATACGCGATCCCGCATCTGGAGAAGGCGGAGAACCCGCACATCCTGATGCTGTCGCCGCCGCTCGACATGAAGATGCACTGGTTTGCGCCTCACCTCGCCTACACCATGGCGAAATACGGCATGAGCATGTGCGTGCTCGGCCTTGCCGGCGAGCTCGCGCCGAAGGGCATCGCCGTCAACGCGCTCTGGCCGCGCACCACGGTCGCGACCGCGGCGGTGAAGAACCTGCTCGGTGGCGACAAGATGGTGCAGGCGAGCCGCACGCCGGAGATGCTGGCCGATGCCGCCTACATGGTCTTCAACAAGCCCTCGCGCAGCTTCTCGGGCAACTTCCTGATCGACGACAACTTTATGGCGGGCGAGGGCGTCACCGACTTCACGCCCTACCGGGTCGATCCGTCGGTGCCGCTGATGCCGGACTTCTTCGTGCCCGAGGAGATCAAGCCGCCGCAGGGTGTGAAGGGCGGCGTCTAGCAGGCTGCCGGTAACCTGACCGGATTGTCACTTGCTTTCCCGTCATGCCGGCGCTCCGCTTCGCTGTGGCCGGAATGGTGAGGTCGGGCGGCATCATGGCTTTGCGAGCCGCCATGACGTAAGGTCAAATCCGCTTCGCTCAGGAGCCCCGTGGGGTTATGCTGCCGGCGAACGGCAGGCTTGCTCCGGCAGCTCGATCCGTTTCGGGGCGTGCTTTCCGAGCGCGATCCCTTGGGGAGGGTCGCATGGATCCCAAGGCTTATCTCGATCGCTACACCTATTTCAGCGTGACGAACCCGCTCTCCGGCCTGCCGGAGAAGGCCCCGCTCACGCGCTGGGGCTCGAACTGGACGAACGAGAACCGGAACAACGGAGTCGAATGCCAGACCGAGCACAACGCCTTCTTCACGCCGGCGGTGCACATGGCGATCGACGGCAAGCGCAAGGCCCGGTTGCCGTCCCGGTTTTTCCTGCAGGCCGACTACAAGAAGCTTTCGGCTTATGAAGGCTTCTACAAGATGAGCACGGTCCGGGCCTTCTGCGGCAAGGGCAGTCCCGATGAGATCGTCGATACGATCCGCCTGGCGATCGTGGCGGGACGGATCGGAACCGGCAAGGATCTCGCAGGCCGCCCGGCCGCGTGCAGCACGGTGGCCCAATACGTCACGCGGTTCATGACGATCGACTGCAATGCCTATGTCGGCAACTATTACGGCCTCAATCCGTCGTTCGATCTCGACTACTATGCCACCAAGCCGACGCGCCGGATGCGGATCGAACAGATTCGGCAGGGCGATGTCGTCGTCACCGTGAAGCCGGAAGGCAAGCACAAGCACGTTGCGCTGATCCACGACATAAAAGGCTTCGTGCCGGGTGGGCCCGCAGCTGGAACCGCCATCGTCACATTGTGCGAATGGGGGCAGGATGGCCCGGAGACCCATCACTACAGCACGGGCGAAAAGAAGTTCACCACGGGACCCAAGAGCAACTACGGAATCGGCTGGCAGGCCGGCAAGAATTTTCGCTACGTGTTCGCTCGGCCTCCGACGGCCATCGACAGCCGCGGCTGGGGGCTTGGCTCCCAGGAGACGGCCTGAAGCGGGGACGGATGGTCCCGTCATCGGTTTGACACTGCAGGGCGTTTGGAGTTGGTGCGCACAAATCCGCAGCGTCGCTGCGCCTGATTCCGGATGACCGGCCATGCTCCTGATCCACGGCATCTGCCAGACGAGCGGTGACAAGCTCGCGCATGGGACCCTCGCCGCCGATGAGGAGATTCCACCCGGCTCGATCTGGATCGATCTGCTCAATCCGACTCCGGCCGAGGATGCCAGGGTCGAGCAGCATCTCGGTATCTCGATCCCGACCAAGGAGGAGATGCACGATCTCGAACCGTCCGAGATCATCTATGCCGAGGACGGGGCGCACTACATGACGGCCCGGGTCATCTGCCAGTCCGAGACCAATGTTCCCAAGCTCGCGGACATCACCTTCATCCTGACCGAGAAGGCGCTCGTGACGGTGCGCTATGACGAGCCGGGCGCCTTCAACATCTTCCTGAACCGTGTCACCAAGCCCGGCGGCTGCGAACTCGAGCCGGCCGGCGTGATCGAGGGGCTGATCGAGGCTATCGTCGACCGCGCCGCCGAGGTGCTGCGCGGCGTCGGTGACCGCATCGATCTGCGTTCGCGTCAGATATTCGACGGCGACAGCGCCCATGTCGAACATGGGCGCGCCTATCAGGCGGTCGTGCGCAAGATCGGCCAGTACGAGCACATCATCTCGAATGTGCGCGAGAGCATGGTCTCGGTCGAGCGTGTGCTGCTCTACCTCTCGGCCAACTTCAAGCGCACCAAGAAGACGGCAGGCGGCTTCAATCCGGAGTGGCGCTCAGCCTTGCGCGACGTCCAGGCGATCGAGGAGCACGCCACCTCCCTGTCGAACAAGCTGCAATTCATGCTCGACGCGACGCTGGGCCTGGTCAGCATCGAGCAGAACAAGATCATCAAGCTGTTCTCGGTCGTCTCGGTGGCGCTGATGCCGCCGACCCTGATCGCCTCGATCTACGGCATGAACTTCAAGACCATGCCGGAGTTGGAATGGCAGCTCGGCTATCCCATGGCAGTCGGCCTGATGGTTCTCTTCGCCGTGCTGCCCTACATGTTCTTCCGCTGGAAAAAATGGCTTTGACCGTGCCGGGGCGGCGCACCTTCGGATAGCTTGCCTATCATGACGCTGCCGCAGATTCTGTCTTGCTCCCTGGTCGCTGCGATGATGGTGGCCTTCGTCTGGGGCAAGCTGCGCTATGATGTGGTCGCGCTCCTGGCCCTGCTGGCGGGCGTCGCGCTCGGCGTCGTGCCGGCCAGGGAGGCCTTCAAGGGCTTCTCCGACGACATCGTCATCATCGTCGCCAGCGCCCTGATCGTCAGCGCCGCGGTGGCGCGCTCCGGGCTGGTCGAGACCGCGCTCGCCCGCATCTCCCCCTCACTGCGCTCGACGCAGGCGCAGGTCGCTGTCCTCGTCTTCGTCGTCGCCGCCATGTCGGCGATCATCAAGAACATCGGCGCGCTCGCGATGATGCTGCCGATCGCCTATCAGCTCGCGCGCAAGGACGGGAAATCGCCCTCGGTCTTCCTGATGCCGATGGCCTTCGCCTCGCTGCTTGGCGGCATCGTCACGCTGGTCGGCACCTCGCCCAATGTCATTGTCGCGCGGGTCAGGCAGGAGCTCGGCGGCGAGCCCTTTGCCATGTTCGATTTCACCCCGGTCGGCATCGGCATCGCGCTCGCCGGCTGCGCCTTCCTCAGCGTTGCCTATCGGTTACTGCCGAAGGATCGTCAGGGCTCGCGCTCGCTCGACCAGGCGCTTGATATCAAGGACTACGTCACCGAGGCGCGCCTGCCAGAGAAGGGGCCGCTCGTCGGCAAGACGATCGCCGATCTCAGGAAGCCGGGCGATGGCGAGGTCGAGGTCGTCGCGATCCTGCGCGATGGCGAGCGTCGCCGTGCGCCGCTGCCCGATGCCAGTCTGCGCGCCGGCGACATCCTGCTGCTGCGCGGCGAGCCCAAGGCACTGGAGCGCGTCGTCGCCGAAGGCGGGCTTGAGCTCGTCGGCCAACATCGCTCGACGCAGCGCGAAGGCTCGCTCGACCCGGCCCGCACCGGCGAGGCGATCGTCACGCAGGGCTCGCTGCTCGAAGGCATCAGCGCCGCCGAGATCGACCTGCATGCGCGCTTCCACATCAACCTGCTCGGCATCAGCCGTGCCGGCGAGCGCTTCACCGAGCGCCTGCGCGACATCCGCCTGCGTGCCGGCGACGTCGTGCTGCTGCAGGGTGACGAGGACCTTTTGCCCGAGCGCCTGCGCGAGCTCGGCCTGCTGCCGCTGGCGGCGCGCAGCCTCGCGCTCGGCAGCACGCGGCGCCGCTTCGTCACCGGATCGATCGTCGCTGCGACGGTGACAGTCGTTGCGCTCGGTCTGCTGCCGGTGGCGATAGCCTTCTTCGCTGCCGCGGTGCTCCTGCTGGTGACCCGCGCCTTGACCCTGCGCGATGCCTATGAGTCGGTCGAAGCGCCGATCCTGGTGATGCTGGCGGCGCTGATCCCGGTCAGCGACAGCCTGCGCGTCACCGGCGCGACCGATGTCTTCGCGGGCCTGCTGGCGCAAATCGGCGCTGGTCTGCCCGGCTGGGGCGCGGTCGGGCTGATGCTGGTCGCGGCCATGGCGGTGACGCCCTTCCTCAACAATGCCGCGACGGTGCTGGTGATGGCGCCGATCGGCGCCGGCTTCGCCAAGACGCTCGGCTACAATCCCGACGCCTTCCTGATGGCGGTCGCCATTGGCGCAGCCTGCGACTTCCTCACCCCGATCGGCCACCAGTGCAACACGCTGGTGATGGGGCCGGGCGGCTATCGTTTCGGCGACTATGCCAGGTTGGGCGCACCGCTCTCGGCGCTGGTGATCCTGCTCGCCGTGCCGTTGATCCTCTGGGTCTGGCCGCTGCGCTGACTTGGGTGCCCGCATGCGATTGACCTGCTTAAGAGAAGAAAATTCCTGGCATGCCCTATAGTGTAGAATATTTACGCTGCCGCGCCGGCTCAAAATGGCAGTCTTCAGCTTCCCGCAAGCTGCGACAGCGCCTATAAAACGGGCAGATATCTTCAGCCGCGCTGCGGCGATTGACGAGTTCCTGCCATGACCACAGTGACGTCCCGAGCCGGCGCGGCGACCGCCGGCCCCAAGCCATTTTATGCCAGCTTCGGTTTCCAGGTCCTGGCGGCCATGGTGATCGGCCTCGTGCTCGGCTGGATCGCCCGCAATATCGGACCTGACGCGGCCGGGCAGCCGAACGGGCTGACCACCACGCTGGCGACGACCGGCTCGATCTTCGTGCAGCTGCTGCAGGCGCTGGTGCCGCCGCTGATCTTCACGGCGATCGTCGCCTCGATCAGCAATCTCAGGCAGCTTTCGAATGCGGCTGCTTTGGTCTGGCAGACCCTGCTCTGGTTCGCGCTGACCGCTTTCATCGCCGTGCTGATCGGCATCGCGCTCGGCCTGATCATCCAGCCTGGCATCAATTCCGGCGTGCTCGCCGCCAGCGCCAAGGCGCCTGGCTCGGTCGGCTCCTGGCTCGACTTCCTGAAGGGCCTCGTCCCCGCCAACGTGCTCGGCTTGCAGGCTTCGACCCGGATCGAAGGCGGCGCGGCCACCACCCGGCTCGGCTTCAACGTGCTGCAGCTGCTGGTGATCTCGATCGTCGTCGGCGTCGCGGCGCTGAAGGTCGGCGAGCGCGCCAACAGCTTCCTTGCCTTCAACGAGTCGCTGCTTGCGATCACGCGCAAGATCCTGTGGTGGGTGATCCGCCTGACGCCGATCGGCACCATCGGTCTGCTCGGCAACGCCGTGGCGCAATATGGCTGGCAGACCCTGCAGCAGCTCTCCTGGTACGCCTTCGCGATTTATCTCGGCCTCGCGATCGTGCTGCTGATCGTCTACCCGGTGCTGCTGATCATTCACGGGCTCTCGCCGCTGCGCTTCTTCGCGGGCGCCTGGCCGGCGATCCAGCTCGCCTTCGTCTCGCGTTCCTCGGTCGGCACCTTGCCGGTGACCGAGGCGGTGACCGAAAAGAGCCTCGGCGTGCCCCGCGAATACGCGGCCTTCGCCGTGCCGCTCGGCGCGACCACCAAGATGGATGGCTGCGCCGCGATCTATCCGGCGATCTCGGCAATCTTCGTCGCGCAGTTCTATGGCGTCCCGCTCGGCATCCAGGAATATGTGCTGATCGCCTTCGTCTCGGTGATCGGCTCGGCCGCGACTGCCGGCCTCACCGGCGCGACGGTGATGCTGACGCTGACATTGTCGACGCTTGGCCTGCCGCTCGCTGGTGTGGGCCTGCTTCTGGCGATCGATCCGATCCTCGACATGGGCCGCACCGCGGTGAACGTCGCCGGCCAGGCGCTGGTGCCGACCATCGTCGCCAAGCGGCAGGGCATGCTCGATCAGGCGCAGTACGATCGCGCCGGTGATATCGAGGCGATCGACGCCGGCGCGCAGACGGCTTGAGGCGTCAGCGCGGCAGAAGCTTCGCCAGCAGGGCTTCGCCACGCGGCGACAGCCTGTAGCCCACCTCGAGACTCTCGGTCAGGCCGAGTGCCCCTAGCTTGCGCACATCCTGCTTGAACGGCAGCATCTCGCGCCCGAGCAGGGTCGCGAGTTCGGCGGCGCGTCGCCCGGGATGCGCCGCGATCAGCTCCAGCGTGGCGCGCGTCCAGACCTTGTGCGCATCAAGCCGGTCGAGGCGCTGGACCAACTGTTCCGCTTCGGCGTCCGTCAGGTCATCGGCTTCGCGCAAGGCTTCGCGCGGATCGGGGCCGGCGAGACGAAGGCGGATGAGGTAGAGGTTGCCGTCGCGGCCGGCCAACGCAGCGAGCGCGTCCTCGCGTGAGCCAAAGCCGGCCGCCTTCGCTACGTCGTCGTCGATCTCAGCCTCGGAAACGGGCTCGACCGCGTCGATGGCGAGCTGGCCGATCGCCGTCAGCAGCCTGCCGCCGATCCTGACGCTCGGTCGGCGCCAGCGCCGCAGTACGATGGTGATGCTGCCCTCGGCGATGCCCTGAAGCGTGCGCCGGTCGAGTAGCACGAGATCAGGCCATCACCTTGGCCAGCACGTCCTTCAGCCCGCCATCGCGTTCGAGCCAGCCGGGCACCGGCAGGTTCTTCGAGCGCAGGAACTCCGGGTTGAACAGCTTCGACTGATAGCGCGTGCCGTAGTCGCAGAGGATGGTCACGATGGTGTGGCCGGGGCCCATCTCCTTCGCCAGCCGGATCGCGCCGGCGACGTTGATGCCGGAGGAACCGCCGAGGCAGAGGCCCTCTTCCTCCAGCAGCTGGAAGCAGAGCGGGATCGCCTCCTCGTCCGGGATCTGGAAGGCGACGTCGATCGGAGCGCCTTCGATGTTCGCGGTGATCCGACCCTGGCCGATGCCCTCGGTGATCGAGGAGCCCTCGGCCTTGAGCTCGCCGGTGGTGTAATAGGCGTAGAGCGCTGCGCCCATCGGGTCGGCGAGAGCGATGCGGATCTTGGGATTGAAGCCCTTGAGCGCGATGGCGACGCCGGCGAGCGTCCCGCCGGTGCCGACGGCGCTGACGAAGCCGTCGACCTTGCCATCGGTCTGCTGCCAGATCTCCGGGCCGGTGGTCTCGATATGGCCCTGGCGATTGGCGACATTGTCGAACTGGTTCGCCCAGATCGCGCCGTTCGGCTCGGTTCTGGCCAGCTCCTCGGCGAGGCGGCCGGAGACCTTCACATAATTGTTCGGATTGACGTAGCCAACGGCCGGCACCTCGACCAGCGTCGCGCCGGCGAGCCGCAGCATGTCCTTCTTTTCCTGGCTCTGCGTCTCCGGGATGACGATCACCGAGCGGTAGCCCAGCGCATTGCCGACCAGCGCCAGGCCGATGCCGGTATTGCCGGCCGTGCCCTCGACGATGACGCCGCCGGGCCGGAGTGCGCCGCTCTTCTCGGCATCGCGGATGATGGCGAGCGCGGCGCGGTCCTTGACCGACTGGCCGGGGTTCATGAACTCGGCCTTGCCGAGGATCTCGCAGCCGGTTTCCTGCGAGGCGCGCTTCAATTTGATCAGGGGTGTGTTGCCGATCGCTTCGACGACGCCGTTGCGGATAGTCATGTCAGGCAACTCCAGCCATTTCCCTGTCGCTCGCCACCTGATAGGCCAAACCCGCAACAAGGTCACGAGTACAGCATCCCAATGTCCGCCCTCGCCATGAATGAAACGCTCACGATCGCGCGGCTCGGCCAGCGCGGCGACGGCGTCGCCGAGACGGCGGGCGACCCGGTCTTCGTGCCTTTCGCCTTGCCGGGCGAGAGTGTGCGGGCCGTGCGCGATGGCGACCGTGCGCAGGTGGTCGAGATCCTGACGCCTTCGGCCTCGCGCATCGCCGCAATCTGCCCGCTCTTCACCCGCTGTGGTGGCTGCGCCGCACAGCATATGGGCGATGGGCTCTATGCCGAATGGAAGCGCCAGCAGGTGGTGACGGCGCTGTCTCGTGCCGGGCTCGAAACCGAGGTCGCTGCTATGGTCGATGCCCATGGCGCCGGCCGCAGGCGCGTCACCTTCCATGCCCGCCGCGAGGACGATGGCATGCGGGTCGGCTTCATGGCGGCACGCACCCATGATCTGATCGAGGTCGAGGCTTGCCCGGTCCTGGCCCCTGGCCTGGCGCGGGCGCCCGCCGTGGCGCAGCTCCTGGCCAACCGCCTGCGCTCCTCGAACAAGCCGCTCGATATCCAGCTCACCGCCTCGCAGGCCGGGCTCGATGTCGACATTCGCGGCCACGGCCCGGCCGGTGACAGCTTGCGCCGACAACTCACCGAAGCGGCCGAGCGGCTCGATCTAGCGCGCCTCGCCATGCATGGCGAGGTCATCGTCGAGCGCCGCGCGCCCTTCCAGTTGATGGGCAAGGCGGCAGTGACGCCGGGACCCGGCGGCTTCCTGCAGGCGACCGCGGAGGGGGAGGCGACCCTGTCACGCCTGGTGCTGGAAGCGATCCCGAAGGCGAAACGCATCGCCGATCTCTTCGCCGGCTGCGGCCCGTTCAGCGTCCGGCTCGCCGAGAAGGCGCAGGTTTGCGCCTTCGAGAGCGACAAGGCCGCGATCCAGGCGCTGAGCCGGGCCGCCAACCATACGCAAGGGCTGAAGCCGGTCGCGGTCGAGCAGCGCGACCTCTTCCGCCGCCCGCTGCTGGAGCACGAACTCAACGCGTTCGACGCCGTCGTGCTCGATCCGCCGCGTGCCGGCGCGGAGGCGCAGGTCAAGCGGCTTGCGGCGTCGAAGGTACCGCTGGTGGCTTACGTCTCCTGCGATGTCGGCAGCTTCGCCCGCGATGCGGCGCTTTTGGTCGCAGGCGGCTATGCGCTTGAGCGCGTGACGCCGGTCGATCAGTTCCGCTATTCCGCCCATATCGAACTCGTCGGCGTCTTCCGAAAGAGCGCCGGCCGCAAATGATCAGGTTTCCGGAGGCAGGATGAGCGCGTCCGTTATCGAAGCTCTGGCCGGCATCGTCGGCGCCAAGAACGTCATCACCGAGGCCGACGCGATGGTGCCTTATCTCAAAGAGCCGCGTGGCCTCTTCCACGGCAAGGCGCAGGCCGTGGTGCGGCCGGGCTCCGTTGCCGAGGTTTCGGCCGTGATGAAGTGGGCGAGCGAGACCGGCGCAACGGTGGTGGCGCAAGGCGGCAATACCGGCATGGTCGGCGGCCAGGTCCCGGTCGGAGAGGGCAGGGAGATCATCCTGTCGCTGCAGCGGCTCGACAAGATCCGTTCGGTCGACGCCGCCGGCGACACCATGACCGTCGAGGCCGGCGTCATCCTGCAGAAGGCGCAGGAGGCGGCCGAGGCGGCTGGGCGGCTCTTCCCGCTCTCGCTCGCCTCGGAAGGCTCCTGCACGGTCGGCGGCAATCTCTCGTCCAATGCCGGCGGCACGGCTGTGATCGCCTATGGCAATGCCCGCGAGCTCTGCCTTGGCCTCGAGGTCGTCCTCGCCGATGGCCGCGTCTGGAACGGCTTGCGCCAGCTCCGCAAGGACAACACCGGCTACGACCTCAAGAACCTCTTCATCGGCTCGGAGGGTACGCTCGGCATCATCACCGCCGCCGTGCTGAAGCTCTTCCCGCTGCCGGCGGCGCGCGCCACCGCCTTCCTTGCCGTGCCCGATCCGGAAGCCGCGCTCGCTTTGCTGAACAAGGCCAAGGCCAGCGCCGGCGGCACGCTCACCACCTTCGAGATCATGCCGCGCATCGGCCTCGATTTCGTCGTCCGCCATGCCAGCGGCGCCCGTGATCCGCTCTCCGAGCCGTCGCCCTGGTACGTGCTGATGGAGGTCTCGGCCCAGGTCGAAACTGGGCTCACCGACGCTGTCGAAGCTTTCCTTGGCGAGGCGCTGGAGGAGGGGCTCGTCACCGATGCCGTGCTCGCCGGTTCGCTCGGCCAGCGCGCCGATCTCTGGAAGCTGCGCGAGATGCTCTCGGAGGTGCAGACCCATGAGGGCGGCTCGATCAAGCACGACGTTTCCGTGCCGATCCAGGCGACGCCGGAATTTCTGAAGCGCGCCATCGCCGCGGTCGAGGCGCTGGTGCCGGGCTGCCGGCCGGTGCCCTTCGGCCATCTCGGCGACGGCAACATCCATTTCAACGTTAGCCAGCCGGTCGGCGCCGACAAGGCCGCCTATCTCGCCGGCTGGGGCGCGATGAATGAGGCGGTGCACGCCATCGTCACCGAGCTCAAGGGCTCGATCTCGGCCGAGCATGGCATCGGCCGCCTCAAGCGCTCGCTGCTGCCGGGCGTCAAGGATCCGGTCGAGCTCGACCTGATGCGGACGGTGAAGGCGGCGCTCGACCCCAAGGGCATGCTCAATCCCGGCTCGGTGCTGTAGCGCATGAGCGAGCGCCGGCCGGTCTTCCAGGAGGTGCTCGGCGACGATTGGCACCGGCTCGGCGAGGTCATTCGGCGTCACTACTTCCTGCGCCCGTTCAGTGACGATTACATCTGCGTCAAAGGGACGATGCACGAGGTCGAGCACAGTGCCTTCGCCAAGGTGTTGTTGCCCTTTGCCCGGATCGTCGGGGCGCTGGTACCCTATCGTGGCCGCGATGTGCCGATCGAAGTCCACTACACCGCTCGGCCGGGCGACGGGACATTGCACTGGAACCGGGTGTTCCATTTCGCCGAACGCAAGCCGTTCCATTTCCGCTCGCATATGCAGCAGGTGGGGCCGGGCCAGGTCATCGAATTCGTCCGCTTCGGCGTCGGCATGCGCCTCAGGGTGACGGCTGAGGAGGGGGCGCTGGTCTTCCGCGACGAAGGCTATGTCTGGCGGCTCTTCGGCTATGATCTACCGCTGTCCGTCGGTCTTCTTCTCGGCACCGGCTATATCGAGGAGCGGCCGATCGACGAGCGCAGGTTCAGCATGCGGATGACGCTGAAGCATCCGCTGTTCGGCGAGCTGTTTCGCTATAGCGGTGTCTTTGCGCTGCCGGACGAGGACCTGAGCGTGGGCGGGAGCGCCTAGGAGGTAGAGCCGCGTTTGGTGACGCGGCAGACTTCGGCGAGCGCCAGCACGAGGTGATAGAGCACGCGGACCGGCACCCGCTCGCTGATCGGCCGCCCTTGGTCGTCGAGCTGGTTGACCCAGATCCCGCTCTCGCGATCGACGAAGTGCCGGAACATCAGGTGTAGATGCCGGTCGAGCCGTGCTGCGGCATCGGCATCGCCCTCGAATTCGATCCGCGCGACCAGCGCCTTAAGGTATTCGGTCTGCGGCCAGAGCAGCGCAGCGCCGTTCAGCACACGCCCTGTCGGGTCTACCTCGTTCAGGACGAGCCGCGATGAATTGGCGGGGGCGTCGACCTGACGTTGCCCGAACGCATGGAGCTTGCGGGCCGTCTCGCGAGCCTCGCTCGAACCGGTCAGCCGCTCGTGGTGATAGAGCAGCCAGGTCCATTCGAAGTGATGGCCGGGCTCCCGGATCAGCCCGCGCGGGCCCGGGAAGGCCGCCCAGTCCTCGCTGAAGAATTCGCCGAGCGTGCCATTGCTGTCCAGCATCCGCTGCCGCATCAGCTGCACGAGCCGGTCGGCCGTCGCCAGCCAGCGCGGGGCGTGCGACACCGCCGCGAGGGCATGGCAGGCCTCGAGCAGATGCATATGCGGGTTCTGCCGCCGCGGCCGGGTGCCCAGCGTATCCTCGTGAAAGCCGCCGGCCGGATGGGCCAGCTCGCCATCGAGGACATCCATCACCTCGCCGGCGATTGCGAGCACATCCATCTCGCCGGTCGCCTTCGCGAACCAGCCGAGCGCGAACAGGACGAAGGCGAGATCGTAGAAGTCGGTCTTGCCGTCGACGACCTCGCCACGCTCTGTGCAGGAATGGACGAAACGCCCATCGGCGCCCCGGCAGGCGCTGGTCAGGAAGGCGAGGCCGTGGCGCGTGGCGGCAAGCGCCCCTGAGACCCCCAGCAGGTGCGCATGGCTGAAGACATAGGTCAGCCGGGCCGTGACCAGCGTCGTGCGCAGATCACTGGCCTCGGGCGTTCCATCCGGCCCGAGATATTCGACGAAACCGGGCCGTGCCGGGTCGAAGGCGCGGGCGATCCAGCCCGGCAGCAATGTGCCCGTAAGCCAGGCATGCAGATCATCTACGGCTGTGCTCAAAATGCTTCCATCCTTGGCGCCCCCAACCAAGCGTGCTCGATCCAGCGCTGTGGCAGTTCAGGGCGTCGTGACATAGCCGTCGCGGCGCGGATCGCAGGCGCCAGTGAGCCGGCCTGTCGCCGGATCGCGCGACACCGCCTGCATGCCGCCGACGCGCATCGTCCAGCTGCTTTCGGCTGCGAAAATGCCGTGCCCGCGTTCGGCCAGTGCCGCGATCGTCCCGGCGGGAACGCGGTCTTCAATCTCGACTTCGCGGCCATCCCAGAGCCGGGCGCGCGGCGCCTCGATCGCATGCTGCAGCGGCAGTCCGAAATCGACATGCTGGACCATGGCCTGAACCTGCGTCTGCATGATGCCGTAGCTGCCGGGCGTGCCGAGCGCGAGCACTGGCGCACCGTCCTTGGTCGAGAGCGTCGGCGACATGCACATCGGCAGTTCCGAGCCGGGCAGCGAGCGGTTCGGGCTGCCGGGCTGGACGTCGGCCCAATAGAGGAAATTGTTGAGGCAGAGCCCGGTACCCGGCACCACGACGCCGCTGCCGAAAGGGCTGCCGATGCTCTGCGTCACGCAGATCAGATTGCCCTCGCGATCGGCGATCGAGAACGAGGTGGTGTGGCCGGGGTCTTCGCCCGCCGGCGCCTGCGGCATCCATTGCTCGGTCGGGCCATCGATCGGCTTGCCGTCCCGGACCCGAGCCTGCAGCCGCTCGACGAAGGCGTCGGATAGAATCTCGGCGAGCTTCTCGGGTCTCGGATTGTTGTGGGCGATCCGGACACCAGCGGCGAGGCGGATGGCGCGGTAGACGATGTCGAGATGCTCGGCGCCATTGCGTTCGAGCTTGCCGAGGTCGAAGCCGTCGAGGATGCGCAGGGTCAAAAGGAGCTGGAAGCCTTCGCAAGCCGGCGGCGGCACATGCACCTGCCGGCCGCGATAGGCGGCGGCGAGCGGCTCGCGCCATCGTGGGGCGACCTTGGCGAGATCGGCCATGGTCAGCGTGCCGCCCTGCGCCTTGAGATGGTTGGTGATCGTCTCGCCAAGTGCGCCCTGGTAGAGATGGTCCGGCCCCTTGGCGGCGATGTCGCGCAGGGTCGCCGCCAGCTCCGGCTGGCGCAGGATCTGCCCGAGCGTGACGCTCGTCCCGCCGTCGCGCAGGTAATTGCGCGCCCAATTCTCGTAGAGATCGGGTCGTTCGCGCAGCAGCGGCGCCTGCTCGTTGAACTCGATCACGCCGAACTCGGCGACCGGGAAGCCGTCCTGCGCGAGTGCGATCGCCGGCGCGAAAATCTGCTCCAGCGACAGCCGTCCATAGGCGCGGTTGAGCTCGCACCAGCCGGCGAGGTTGCCCGGCGGTGCAACGGCGAGCGCCCCGCGCTCGAGATCGGAACGCTGCGTGAAGCGTTCGATCGGGAAGCTCTCCGGCACGGGCGGCACGAAATCGAGCACCCGTACGCGCTTCTCGGCCGCGACCCACATGATCGCCGAACCCATGCCGGCGAGGCTCGACATGAACGGCTCGACCACGTTGAGCGCCGCCGCGACGGCGCCGACTGCGTCGAAGACGTTGCCGCCCTGGCTGAGGATGCGCGCGCCGGCCTGCGCCGCCAGCGGGTGGGCAGCGGCGACCATGCCGTGCAGAGAGCTCATTGTCGGGCGGCGGCCATCCATCTCGTGCGTTCCCTCTGTTGGTCTCGTTTGGGACCAGAGTAAGCGCGCCGCGGTCGACTGCGCTAGAACAGGCTGCCCTGTGCATCGTCGGGGCCGCCCCGACGGGAACGCATGGCGGGCTTGGCCGGCGGTGCCGGTTCCAAAGCCGGATCGAACGGCTCCTGGATCTCCGGGCCATCATTGGCGACCTTGTTCACGCCTGCGCCGAGCCGAAACATCTCGAAGAGGTCGTCCGGCGGCGGCCGCATCAGCGTCTGCACGGTCGCAGGCTCCGCCGAGGGATCGAGCCAGGCATCAAACGCCTCGGGCGGCACAACGACCGGTGAGCGGTGGTGGATCGCTGCCATCTGCCCGTTCGCCGGGCCGGTGACGATCGCAACTGTGTCGATTTCGGAGCCATCGGGGCTGTGCCAGGTCTCCCACAGCGCCGCGAAGGCGAAGAAGCCCTGATCCGGCTTGCGGAAGAGATAGGGCCGGTTCTCCTGCTGGCGGCCCTCGCCGAGACGATGCCATTCGTAGAATCCATCCGCCGGCATCAGGCAGCGCCTGCGGGTGAGGGCGGCGCGGAAGGACGGCTTCTCGCTGGCGCTCTCGCTGCGGACATTGATGACCAAAGGATAGTCCTTGGGATCCTTGACCCAGCCCGGGATGAAGCCCCAGCGCATCAGGATGAACTGGCGCCGGCCCTCGTCGAGACGCACCACCGGCACGGGTTGCGTCGGCGCGATATTGTAGCGCGGCGGGAAGTTCGGCTGCTCGCGATAGGCGAAGGCCTCGCGCATCGCCTCTGGCGGCAAGGTAATGGCATAGCGACCACACATCGTCGGATGTCTTCCGTCTTATCGTGACCGGATCAAGACTTTGTTTGCGGTTGGCACAGCATAGTCGCGGCGCTTCGGGGCCTTTCATGTCTGCTTCCGCGACCGAGACATCACCGACCGCGGCGGACTGGACAGCTCCGCAGCTTTCGACCGACTACCTCAACCGGCACAGCGAGGCGCTGATGCTGCTGGAGATGGTGCCCGTCGACCGCGAGATCGTCGGCGATCTCAAGGCCTGGCGCGCCGTCGGCTATGTCGAGCATTTCGCCACCTCGCCGCTGCGTTGTGCCGGCGAGGCGATGGCGGCCTATCGCGGGCTTGAGCCGCGTGAGGCCCAGAGCTTCGACGCACTCTGCACCGCCATGGACCGCCTGATCTATACCGCGACGGCGCTGCTCGACGAGATGCCGGTGGAGGAGGATCCGGGGCTGATCGTCGACGTCGCCAGCCTGTCGCTGCGCCGCCTGATCGCGCGCGCCACCGCCTTCATCAACGCCAATGGCCGGGGCGAGGCGGCCTATATCGATCCAAATGCGGTGCAGGCCGATGTCGACGCCGTGATGGCGAGCTAGGCCGTTCGCTCGCCGCCGAGCAGGAATTCGCGGTTGCCGTCGCCGCCCTCGATCGGGGAGGGGATGAGTCCCGCGATGGCGAAACCAAGGCCAGCAGCCATGTCCGCGATCTCCGTGCAGATCAGCTGCTGCAGCGCTTCGTCGCGCAAAACGCCCTTCTTCAGCGCCGAACGCTTTGTCTCGAATTGCGGCTTCACCAGCGCGACTAGCCGCGCTTTCGGAGCGAGCAGTGTCGCCGCGGCCGGCAGCACCAGCTTCAGCGAGATGAAGCTGACATCGATCACAGCGAGCGCCGGCGCCTCAGCGAACAGGCCGGGATCGAGCGTGCGGATATCCTGGCTCTCCAGGCTGGTCAGGCGCGGATGGCCGTGCAGGCTCTCGTGCAATTGCGCCTGGCCGACATCGACGGCGTAGACATGTGCTGCTCCGCGCCGGAGCAGCACGTCGCTGAAGCCGCCGGTCGAGGCGCCGACATCGAGGCAGGTCAGCCCGGCCGGATCGAAGCCGAAGGCGTCGAGTGCCGCGGCGAGCTTCACCCCGCCGCGTGAGACGTAAGGATGCGCCGCCTGCGCCTCGATCGACGCGGTATCCGGAACCGTCTCCGAGGCTTTTCGCAGCACGACGCCGTCGGCGCTGACGAGGCTCGCGGCAATGGCGGCCTGCGCCCGCGCCCGGCTCTCGAACAGGCCGCGCTCGACCAGCAGCAGGTCGGCGCGGACCCGGCGCGGCAGGCCGGCGGTCATGCGTCAGGCGCGGCGGATGGCGCTGGCGGGACCTAGCGCTTTTTCGACGGTGCGCACGATCCCGGCGGCGTCGAGCCCGGCCTGCGCGTACATCACCTCGGGCTTGTTGTGGTCCTGGAAGATGTCGGGCAGCACCAGGCTGCGGATCTTCAGGCCGCGGTCGAGTGCACCCTCGCGCGCCAGCAATTGCAGGACATGGCTGCCGAAGCCGCCGACCGAGCCTTCCTCGACCGTGACCAGCACCTCGTGCTCGCGGGCCAGACGCAGGATCATCTCCTCGTCGAGCGGCTTGGCGAAGCGGGCATCGGCGACCGTGGTCGAAAGCCCGCGCTGGCCGAGCTGCTCGGCGGCGGAAAGGCATTCGGCGAGGCGCGTGCCGAGTGAGAGCAGGGCGACCTGCGTCCCCTGTTTGACGATCCGGCCCTTGCCGATCTCGAGCGGAACGCCATGCTGCGGCATCTCGACCCCGACGCCTTCGCCGCGCGGATAGCGGAAGGCGATTGGCCCGTCGTCATAGGCGGCCGCGGTCGCGACCATATGGGTGAGCTCGGCCTCGTCGGCGGCTGCCATCACCACCATGTCGGGCAGGCAGGCGAGATAGGCGACGTCGAAGGCTCCCGCATGAGTGGCTCCATCGGCGCCGACCAGCCCGGCTCGGTCGAGCGCGAAGCGCACCGGCAACTTCTGGATGGCGACGTCGTGCACGACCTGGTCGTAGGCGCGCTGCAGGAAGGTGGAATAGATCGCGCAGAACGGCTTGAAGCCCTCGGTGGCGAGGCCCGCGGCGAAAGTCACCGCATGCTGCTCGGCAATGCCGACATCGAAGGTGCGGCCCGGGAATTCCTTGCCGAAGGCGTCGAGCCCGGTACCCGACGGCATGGCGGCGGTCACTGCGACGATCTTCTCGTCCTCGCGCGCGGCCTTGATCAGGGCATTGGCGAAGACATTGGTGTAGCTCGGCGCGTTCGCGGGCGCCTTGGCCTGCTGGCCGGTGACCGGATCGAACTTGACGACGCCATGGTATTTGTCGGCGCTGGCCTCGGCCGGGGCATAGCCCTTGCCCTTCTGCGTCACGACATGGACGAGGATCGGCCCCGTCTGCGCATCGCGGACATTGCGCAGCACGGGCAGGAGGTGGTCGAGATTGTGCCCGTCGATCGGGCCGACATAGTAGAAGCCGAGCTCCTCGAAGAGGGTGCCGCCGGTCCAGAAGCCACGGGCATATTCTTCGGTGCGCTTTGCCTTTTCGTGGAAGAAGCGCGGCAGCCTCTCGGCCAGGTACTTGGCGACCTCGCGCAGCGAGCGATAGGTCCGGCCGGAGACGAGACGGGCGAGATAGGCCGACATCGCCCCGACCGGCGGGGCGATCGACATGTCGTTGTCGTTGAGGATGACGATCAGCCGCGAACCGGTGGCGCCTGCATTGTTCATCGCCTCATAGGCCATGCCGGCCGACATGGCGCCGTCGCCGATCACGGCGATGACGTTGTTGCGCCCGCCCGCGAGATCGCGGCCGACCGCCATGCCGAGCCCGGCCGAGATCGAGGTCGAGGAATGGGCGGCGCCGAACGGGTCGTATTCGCTCTCCGCGCGCTTGGTGAAGCCGGAGAGCCCGCCCGGCTGGCGCAAGGTGCGGATCTCGGCGCGGCGGCCGGTCAGGATCTTGTGCGGATAGGCCTGGTGGCCGACATCCCAGATCAACCGGTCGCGCGGCGTATCGAAGACATGGTGCAGCGCGACTGTGAGCTCGACCACGCCGAGGCCGGCGCCGAGATGGCCGCCGGTGACCGAGACGGCGTCGATCGTCTCGGCCCGAAGCTCGTCGGCGAGCTGGCGCAACTGGGCGTCGTCAAGAGCCCGCATGTCGGCGGGATTGTGAACCGTATCGAGGAGCGGCGTAGCAGGACGGGGCACGAAGCTGTCTGATCCTTCGCTGGGACGATCTGGAAATAGAGCCTGCGTGGCGCGCTGGCAAACCAGAGTTGGAAGTTCCACCCGTGATCACCGCGAGCGTCTTGCCTTCCCACGAAACGGGTGGTTCCCACGCCGGTAGGGCTTTTTAGTGTCCTCATCATTGCTTTCGAGGACATCAGGTCATGCAACCGGCCGATATCACGCCCCTGCCGACGGCATTTCGCCGCATCGGCTGGTCCAATCTCTTTGCCCAGTTCTCGGAGCAGATCGCATTGGCCGCAGCGCCCCTGGCCGCGGTCCTCCTGCTGGCGGCGGGGCCGGCCGAGACCGGCTGGCTGCAGACGGCGCAGACCTTGCCCTTTCTCCTGCTGTCGATTCCGGCCGGCCTGATGGTCGATCGCGCCTCGCGGCGCCGGCTCATGGTCGGCACGGAGGCGCTGCGCGCGGTTTCGCTGCTGGCGATCCCTCTGCTGCTCGCTCTGGGCAGCCTCAATCTGACCTGGCTGGGTGTCCTCGGCGCGCTCGGTGCCGTCGGCACGGTCTGCTACAGCGTCGCCGCTCCGGCCTTCGTTCCATCGGTGGTGCCGCGCGCGCGGCTCGCTGACGCCAATCGCTGGCTGGAGCTGGCGCGCAGCGCTGCCTATGCCGGCGGACCGGCGCTCGGCGGGGCGCTCGTCGGCTGGATCGGCATATCGGCGGCTTATGGCCTGGCGGCCGGGCTCTCGATGTTCGCCGCGCTCCTGCTGGCTGGCCTGCCGAAGGACGAGGCGCCGTCCGGCTCGCGGCGCGATCTGCTGCATGATCTCAAGGAAGGCGCGCGTTTCGTCGCCGGCCACGATTTGCTCAGGCCGATCCTGATGACGGCGGTCTTCTTCAATGTCTCCTGGTTCATATTCCAGGCGGTCTATGTCGCCTATGCCGTCCAGAATCTCGGCCTCAGCGCAACCGAGGTCGGTATCTCCTTGGGCATCTACGGTGCGGGGATGATCGTCGGCGCCGCGCTCGCGCCCCATATCTCCCGGCGGGTCTCGTTCGGGACGTTGATTCTGCTCGGGCCGTTCGCGGGCCTCTGCGCGGCCGGCGTGATGCTCGCGACTCTCTGGCTTCCCTCCATCTATCTCGTCGGGGCGAGCTTCTTCCTGTTCGGCGTCGGGCCGATCATCTGGACGATCTCGACGATGACATTACGCCAGGCGGTCACGCCCAATGCGATGCTCGGCCGCGTCTCCGCCCTGATCATGACCGCGACCTTCGGCGCGCGTCCGGTGGGCGCCGCGATCGGAGCCTCCGTGGCGACGCATCTCGGCATCGCCGCCTGCCTGCAGCTCGCGACCGCAGGCTTCCTGATCCAGTTGCTCGTGATCGGCTTTTCACGAGTGCCGCGCTTGCGCGACCTCTCCGAACTCGCGTGAGGAGGTCGGCGAGCTCACCACAGCGTGAAAGACGGGCGGGCCAGCATCAGCCAGATGATCGCCAGGACGGAGAGGAAGGCTGGAAAGCCGCAAGCGAACCAGATTCGGTAAAGCTGGAAATACCGCGCGGGCAAGGGCACGGCATTCTTCGCAGCGTCCGATGCGAGCTGGCGAAGCCGATGCTGAATCCAGACCACCGGCAGCCAGAAGCAGCCGGTCAGGACGTAGAGCGCCAGCGAGAGCACGATCCAGCCCTCGGACAGCGGCCAGCCGATCTCGCGGGCCAGCAGGTAGCCGGTAACCGGCTGCAACAGCACCGCCGATGCCGTGAAGAGCCAATCTGCGACCACGACGGTGCCTGCAACATGCGCGATCAGGGCTGGATCGCGCGTCCGATGGGCCATCACCATGAAGAACGCGATGCCGGCGCCTGTGCCGAGCAAGGCCGTCGCACCGAGGACATGGAGCCAGCGCAGGAACAGCAGCCAGTCCATCAGCGCTCCCCAGCGATCGTCGTCACTGCGACGGCCAGGGCTGTGGCAGGAAGAATCTTGACGAATGGCCCCAGCGGGTCACCCCAGAGCCAGGGTGTCAGCACGGTTCCGGCCACGAGGTAGGCCAGCGATACGACGACCGCGCCGAACGCCGCGCGAATCAGCCAACGCCGGAACAGAAAGCCGATCCCGATCGCGATGTCCGCCAGCGAGCCGACGATCACGAAGCTCGCGGCGAGCTCGCGCGACACCGACGGGGGCAAGACCGTGACCGCTTCGCGCCACTGCCACAGGCCGATCGAGCCCGAGAGCAGCCAGAACAAGGCGAGGGTCAAAACGAGGGCCGGCAGGACCAGTTGGCTCCTGGCAAAAATCCGTTCCTGGCGCGTGGAGGGCAGCTGATTCAGGATGGCATCCAGTTCGGCCAGATCGCGCCCGGTCGCCGCGCGCCATGGTTTGGGATCGCCCGCGACACCTCGGGACAGGACGTCGAGCACGGAGCTGCGGAGCGGCGAGCGCCAGCCGAACCAGCCGGCGAGATCGGCGAATTGCGCCAAGCCGTGTGCGATCGGCTTGGGAAGGTCGCATATCGCGATGGGCGCGGGCAGCCCAAGCCAGCGCCGCAGCTTCAGGACAAGATCGCGCAACGTGTGCGGCTCTGCCCCAACGAGGTCGAATGTAGCGCGCTTCGGAATCTCTCCGGCCAAGCAGCTGCGAACCGCGTCCGCCACCTCATCGAGCGCGACGACTTGCACTCTGCTTGTGCCGAAGGCGAGCAATTGCACGAGCGGCAGGGCGGCGATCATCCGCAGCAAGGCCGTGCTGCCGTAGGCGTTGGCGCCGATCACGAGGCCGGGCTTCAGGATGGTCCAGTCGAGGGTGCTGCGTCGCAAGGCGTCGTCGGCCGCGCCTTTGGTCCGCAGGAAGGCGGTCTGCGCGGTGAGGTCGGCCCCTGGCGCGGATATTTGGATGAAGGTGCGAATCCCGCGCGCTTCGCAGGCCGTGATCAAAGCTGAAATGGCGCGCTCCTGGCTTGCAGCGAGCTTGTCGCGTGCGCCATCCTGCAGGGCGCCGGCAGCGTTCACGACTGCGTCGATGCCGTCGAGATAGGGCTGCCAGGCCGCGTCATCGGAAAGCGTCGCCAGATCGGTCCCCGTCCAGGCGAGGTCGGGCGCGAGCCGTCGGCCCAGATCGAGGTCGCGGCCGAAGCCGACGATGTCATGTCCCGCCTGCTGAAGGCGACGTGCGATGGCCAGACCGATGAAGCCATAGGCGCCGAGGAGCAGGATGCGCATGGGATGGGTTCATATCATCCGCGTGAGACCGGGATGAACTCTCTCGCATGTCCGGAACAACGGAGCGTTACTCGCGTCAGCGAGCTGGCGCCGGCCGCGTCGCCAGCAGGACACCGGCGACGACGAACGCGATCGAGATCCCTTCCGCCACCGTCGGAACCTCGCCAAGGACAATGATGGCGAGCAGCGAGGCGATGACCGGCACCAGCGCGATCATCGCCGCGGCGGCCGAAGCGCCGAGCAGCGTCACGGCGCGGTTGAAGCTGATCAGCGCGACGATGCTCATCAACACGCCCTGATAGAAGGCCTGGATTGCGATCTCGGCTGTCGGCGCCTGCCCGAGATGGCCGATGCCGAGGGCGATGTAGAGAGGCACGAAGATCAGGCCCGACCAGAAGCAGATCAGCGCTGCCGACTGCAGCGGATTGAGGCCGCTGCCGCGCAGGAGCAGCGTGTAGCCGGCCCACATCGCCGCTGCCAGCGCCAGGAACCCGAGACCGAGCAGGCTCGGTGTGGCCCCGCTGCTGGAGGCCGTGACGACCAGGCCGCAGAGTCCGGCGGCAATGGCGGCGTAGCCAGCGAGCCTGATCCTGCCGGGAGGCTGGCGCAGCAGCAGCCAGCCGAGCAGCCCGGCGAAGACCGGCATCAGGGTCGGCGTCACCGAGGCGGCGCGCCCGGCCGAGGTCATCTGCACGCCGAGCGCGACCAGCGCCGCGAAGGGGGCGCCCCACAGGACGCTGAAGACGAAGCCGTTGCGCCAGGCCCGCGGCGGCAGATCGCGCAGCAGCACCGGTGCCAGCAGGATCGCACCGATGCCGTAGCGCAACGCGGTCAGGTCCCAGACATTGAGGGTACGGGTGACGCTGAAGCGCGTGACCACGAACCAGCCGGCGAAGATCGAGACCGTGAGCGTTGCCCAGAGAAAGCCGGCCAGCCGCTTGCGCGAGGAGCGCGCGCCATCCGTCGCATCCGGCGCGGTGCCGGATGAGCGATCGGAATTGTCGGCGGGCATGTCGGCGCGCTCAGCGTTCCGGCAGCGGGATGAACTCCTCCTCGTCGCCGGGGACGGTGTCGAAACGGCCGGTCTTCCATTCCTGCTTGGCCTGGTCGATCCGCTCCTTCGAGGATGACACGAAGTTCCACCAGATATGGCGCGGCCCGTCCATCGGCTCGCCGCCGATCAGCATCAGCCGGCTCTGGTCGACGCCGAGGATCGAGATCCGGTCGCCCGGCTTGAAGATCAGCAGCTGGCCGGCGCCGAACTCGTCGCCGGCGATATCGATCTTGCCGGTGACGATGTAGACGGCGCGCTCGTGATAGTCGGGGTCGAGCGGCAGGATCGCGCCCGGTGCCAGCACGGCCTCGGCATAGAGCGTATCCCAGGGGAACTTCACCGGTGAGGTTTCGCCGAAGGCCGAGCCCATGATCAGGCTGACGCGTTTTCCCTCGCCGACGATGCGCGGCAGCTCCGGCGCGGCGTGATGGATGAACTCAGGCGCGGCCTCCTCATGCGTCTTCGGCAGAGCGAGCCAGGTCTGGATGCCGTAGAGCTTGGGCGCCTTCAGGCGCTCTTCCGGCGCGGTGCGCTCGGAATGGACGATGCCGCGGCCGGCCGTCATCAGATTGACCGCACCGGGGCGGATCGGCAGCGCCGTGCCGAGCGAATCGCGGTGCATGATCTCGCCGTCGAATAGATAGGTGACGGTGGAAAGTCCGATATGCGGATGCGGGCGGACATCGATGCCTTCGCCGAGCAGAAACTCGGCCGGGCCCATCTGGTCGAAGAAGATGAAGGGGCCGACCATCTTGCGCCCGATCGAGGGCAAAGCGCGGCGGACGGAGAAGCCGCCGAGATCATGCGCGCGCGGCACGATCACCTGTTCAAGCGCCTCGCAGGAGCGGGTATCGCCCGCGACCGGGTCATGATCGGGCAGCTGCGACATGGCGATGTCCTCCTGTGAAGGAGGGGAGACTGGCCCCGGATGCTGTGTACGGCAAGGGCACAACCGGCCGCACGGGCTCGACGCGACGCACCGAAGAAATTATCGATAATTCATGGCCAAAGAGAAATCAGAGACCCTGCCGGTCCGCATCAGCCGCATCCTCGCCGAGCGGATCATCTCCGGGCAGATCGAGCCGGGCGCGCGGCTGCGGCAGGACCATGTCGCGGTCGAGTTCGGCGCCAGCCACGTCCCGGTGCGTGAGGCCTTCCAGCGGCTGGAAGCACAGGGGCTTGCCGTCAGCGAGCCGCGCCGCGGCGTGCGCGTCGCCGCCTTCGACCTGCGCGAGGTCCGCGAGGTCGCCGAGATGCGTGCGGCGCTGGAGGTGCTGGCGCTGCGCCATGCCGGCCCGCATCTGACGCGCGCGATCCTCGACGAGGCCGAGGAAGCGACCCGCGCCGGCGACAACTCGCCGGATGTCCGCGCCTGGGAGGAGGCGAACCGGCGCTTCCACCGCCTGATCGTGACGCCCTGCGCCATGCCGCGCCTGCTCGCGGCGATCGATGATCTCCACGCCGCCAGCGCGCGCTTCCTGTTCTCGGCCTGGCGCTCGGACTGGGAAGCGCGCACAGATCACGATCACCGCGCCATCCTCGCCGCGCTGCGCGCCGGGCAGGTGGATGAGGCGGCCGCCATCCTCGCCCGCCATGTCCAGTGGATCGGCTCCAAGCCGGTGCGGACTGCTGCTGGTGGAACGCGGGACGTCTTCGCGATCCAGGGCTGAGTCCGGCTGGTCGGTCGGCGGGCAGGATCGCAGCGGGGCTGTGCAGCGGTGCGCTCACGGGTGATCGCGCCGGACGCGCTTGCATTCCCGACGCGGCTGTGGATTCTACGATAGATCAAGTTATGAAATTATCTATAATTATGGAATCGATGGAGACGATCTCATGAGCGACCTCAGCTACGTTACGCACGCTCGCTTCAGCCCGCTCGGGCTGCAGGCGCGTCCGGCCCATATCAAGGCCGCCGCCGTCCTGCTCGGTACGCTTGTCCTGGCGATCGCCTCGCAGATCAGCGTGCCGATGCTGCCGGTGCCGATGACCATGCAGACGCTGGCGGTGATCCTGATCGGCGCGCTCTATGGCTGGCGGCTCGGCGCGCTCACCGTTCTCGCCTGGCTCGGCGAGGCGGCGCTCGGCCTGCCCGTGCTCGCCAATGGCAGCGGCGGCCTCGCCCCCTTCATGGGGCCGACCGCCGGATACCTCGCTTCCTTCCCTC
The DNA here is from genome assembly GCF_056400825.1 of Allobosea sp. P4_H5. Classification (NCBI taxonomy): domain Bacteria; kingdom Pseudomonadati; phylum Pseudomonadota; class Alphaproteobacteria; order Hyphomicrobiales; family Alloboseaceae; genus Allobosea; species Allobosea sp. P4_H5. The sequence continues at coordinate 335,834 of NZ_JBFUKM010000004.1, forward strand.
TCGTCGTCGCCCTGGTCGGCTGGCTGGCCGAACGCGGCTGGAATGGTAGCCGCCCGGCCTTCGCCTTCGTCGCGATGCTGTTCGGCCACGCGCTCTGCCTGCTGTTCGGCGGCCTCTGGCTCGCCGCCCTGATCGGCGCGGAGAAGGCGCTAATCGTCGGCGTCGCGCCCTTCCTGCTCGGCTCGCTGGTGAAGTCGGGGCTGGGCGCCGCGATCCTGATGGCGCTCGTGCGCCGCACGAACAAGACTGAAGAGCCGTAGGATGGAGCGGGCCGGCGCTTTGAGTCGGCCCCGCTATCGCTCTCCTGGCCGGTCAGGCAGCCTGCCGGGTTTCGAGCTGGGCGAGCCGCGCCACATAGTGCTCGGCCGCCGCCGCCAGCGCTTCGGCATCGGCCCGGCGCGCATTGTAGATCAGGAAGGGTTCCTGCCAGGCGAGGGCGCAGCGATGCGCTGTCGCCTGTAGTGGTTTCAGCAGTTCGCGCAGCGAGAACAGATTGCTCCCGCTCGGCGTATAGGCTTCCGGAACATTTCCCGCGGTCGCGGCGATCAGGAGCGGCCGGCCGGCGAGCCTGGCACCCTCGGCCTCGTAATGAATGTAGAACATCCGGGTCAGCACCGCGTCCTGCCAGGCCTTGAGCAGCGGCGGCGTCGAATACCATTGCACGGGGAATTGCAGGACGATGCGCTCGGCGGCCAGGAGCCGCGCGACCTCCACGTCGCCGTCGATCTGCCCATCCGGATAAAGCGCCTGCATGTCGACGACATCTGTGCCGGGCCAGCTGCCAGCCGCGTCCGCAAGCGCCCGGTTGGCGCGCGAGCTCTGATAATCGGGGTGGAAGAGCAGGATCAATGTCTGCGTCATGGCGACCTCCTTCGGTTCGGAAGGAGAATGCGTTGGCCCTAGAAATCACTCCACTGAATGATCGATATATCGTATTATCGATCTCATGAATTTACGGGCGATCGACCTCAACCTGCTCGTCGTGCTCGACGCCCTGCTCGACGAGGCGCATGTCTCGCGCGCGGCCGAGCGGGTCGGCCTGTCGCAGCCAGCGGCATCGAGTGCACTGGAACGTTGCCGCCATCTCTTCGGCGATCCGCTGTTGCTGCGGGGCAGGGGCCGGATGCGATTGACGGCCAAGGCGCAGGCGCTGCGCCAGCCGCTGCGCGATATCCTCGGCCAGGTCGGCGCGCTGCTGGACGCACCCGAGCCCGATCTGAAAAGCCTGACGCAAACTGTCCGGCTCATGACGGCAGAGCTGCCGCCGGCGCTGGTGACGGGCCGCGTCTATGAGCAGTTGAGACAGACCGCGCCGGGCCTGACACTCGCCATCCTGCCCTGGCAGGGTGCGCAGGCAACGCTGGAGGCCCTGGCGCAGGGACGGGCCGACCTCGCCATCTCGGTCTTCCCGACGATCGAGGCCGACTTCACGCGAACGGAACTGCTGCGGGAGCGCTATGTCGTGGCGATGCGCCGGGATCATCCGGCGGCAGCCGGCTTCGATCTCGATCGCTGGCTCGCCTTTCCGCATGTGCTGGTCTCGGGCCGCGGCGAGACGCATGGCCCGCTTGACGAGGCGCTCGCCCGGCTCGGTCGCAAGCGCCATATCGGCCTGGTGGTGCCGAGCTTCCTCAGCGTGCCGCCCTTGCTGCTGAGCTCCGAGCTGATCGCGCTGCTGCCGAGCCGGATCTTGCCGCCGGAGGAGGCCGATCGCTTCGTCACCTTCGAGCCGCCGGTCGCGGTCGAGGGTTTTCCGCTGCACCTCGCCTGGCATCGCCGCAGCGAGGGCGACGCCGCCGTCCAGCATGTCGCGCGGCTGATCGAGACCGTCCTCGGCGAAGCGGCTGCGATCAGTCCACCGGCCTAGTTCCCGACGTCGAGCGGCTGGGTGCCGGTCGGCTTGCCGTCGGCGCCGAGCGTGATCTTCTCGATGCGGGCCTCGGCCTGCTTCAGGAGAGCATCGCAGCGCGCCTTCAGCGCCTCGCCGCGGGTGTAGATGTCGATCGATTCTTCCAGCGCCACGTCGCCGCGCTCGAGCCGGGCGACGATGCCCTCGAGCTCCTTCAGGGCCGCCTCGAAGGGCAGCCCGGCGACATCGGCATTGGTCTTGGCGTCGGTCACGGGCGCGATTCCTGTTGGGCGGCCGTTATCGGCGCTCAGCGCGGTTGGGGCAAGCCGGCGTTGTTCATCACGAGTAAAACGCATGCCTGATCAGGGAGCCAAGCTGCCCAGATGTCGTAAGCTCAACCGGCACACGCGGGTAGCGGTCGTCACCGACAAAGCCTCCATATTTGGGGTCGCGTTGCAATCGAGAAAACACGATACCGGATTCGACTCTCACGATGCTATAGGCAGTACAATCTCTGTACATCGCTTTCCAGGAACGGATACGAAGAGCGTGGAACACCTGCCGAATTGCTTCGGCTGTCTCTTCTTCGTCAACCGTTCGAGCTGGTTCTTCGTTGAGCATGCGCCGCGTGAACACTTCAAGGCCATCTAGATCGTCGATGATTGTTGCAACTGGCAATCGAAAGGTTGGGAAGCCCTTACCGCCGACCGCGATAGGTGCGAGGACATGCCTTCCCTCCTTCAGGTATCCGTTCACCTTCCAGACCTTGTAAGCCATCGTCGTCTTGTTCCATTGGGGCGATGGTTTGCGCTCACATCGGCAGGGCTGAAGTCTTCTTGATCGTGCGCAGCGTCAGTGTCGACTGTACCCGGGTGACGCCCGGCAATTGCGTGATGATGTCGGTGTGGATGCGCTCGAAATCGGCGCTGTCGCGGTAGATCACCCGCATGAGATAATCGTGCGCGCCGGCGAGCAGGTGGCATTCGAGGATTTCGGGCAGGTCCTGCACGGCCTTCTCGAAACTCTCCAGCGAGGCGCGGCCCTGCTGGTCGAGCGTGACGAAGACGAAGGCGGTGCCAGGGAAGCCGGCGATGCGCTCGTCGAGCATCATCACATAGCCGCGGATCAGCCCGCTCTCCTCGAGCTGGCGCACGCGGCGCAGGCAGGCGGAGGGCGAGAGGTGGACCTTGTCGGCGAGGTCCGAATTGGTGATCCGGCCATCCTTCTGGAGGATGCGCAGGATCGTCTTGTCGCGGGAATCGAGTTCGATCTGCATCGCTGGAGCGTCGTCCCGTGGGCCGGTACCGTCTGACGTGGTCACCGGAAAGCGCAGATGCTTCTGCGCAAAAAGCGCACTTGGCAAGCATGATCTTGCGCGCGATCCCGCCAAATCCGCATGGCGGCGCTGTCGCGGCGTCTTGAGCCGCAGGATCGTGCGGCGCAGCATTCGCATTTTTCCAGTCTGGGGCGAGGTGGAGCGGCGCGTTCAAATCCACCGGACAGGCGGGTCTGGCCGTGGCGGTAAAATAGTTTACAACTGAACTATTCCATCCGGGACGCCGTCATGAATCTCTGGTTCCGCCTGATCTGGCTGCTGCTGACGCGGCCCTTCCAGCCGAAGCTGAAGCCGCCTTTCGAGGCCTCGATCCTGCCTTTCCGGGTTTGGCCCCATGACCTCGACACCAGCTTGCACATGAACAATGCGCGCTATTGGGGGCTGATGGATCTCGGCCGCGCCGACCTGATGCTGCGCAGCGGCCTCTGGCGCGCGATCCTGCGCCATGGCTGGGTGCCGGTGGTCAATTGCGGCACGATCCGTTTCCGCCGCGAGGTCCGCCTGTTCCGCGCACTGAGGCTGGAGACGCGATTGCTCTGCTGGAGCGAGGGTTGGGTCGTGATCCAGCACCGTGTCCTGGCGGACGGGCGCGACGGCAGCGAGATCGTCGCCGCGGTCGCGCTCGTGCGGGCGGCGCTCTATGATCGCAAGGGCAGGGCCTATGTGCCGGCCGAGCGCCTCTTTGCCGAGATGGGCGTCACCGCCGAAAGCCCGGAGCCGAGCCCGGAAGTTGCCGCCTTCCTTGCAGCCGAAGAGGCATTGCGGCAGGCGGGGGCGACAGGGCAAGGCGCTGCAGAGCCTGTGCCGGAGTAGCCGCAGGGTAAGCTACTCCGCCGCCAGCCTCGTCGCGCGCCATTGCGCCAGCAGCGCTCGCAGCGCGCCTGGCTTGAGCGGCTTGTTCAGCACATGGATGTCGAGCGCCGCGGCCTCCTCACGCACCTCCGGCGAGCGGTCCGCCGTCAGCAGGATCGCCGGCAGCCCGCCGACGCTCTGTCGCAGCGCCGAGATCAGCGCGATGCCGTTCTCGCCATGGTCGAGATGGTAGTCGGCGATCAGCACGTCCGGTACGCCGCTGGCCGCGATGACGGAGGACGCTTCATCCAGATCGCCAGCGGTCTCGACCTTGCAGCCCCAACCGCCAAGCAAGAGCCGCATGCCGTCGAGAATCGCCGGCTCGTTGTCGATGGCGAGCAGCTTGAGGCCCGCGAGCTGGCTGCTCGATGGCGTGCCGCGCGCGGCGGCCGTCGTCGCCATCGCCGGCAGCGGTGCGGCCCGCGGCACCTGGATCGAGAAGCGCGTGCCGCGCCCCGGCGTCGAGGCGAGGGCGAGCTTGTGGTCGAGGGTGCGCGCGATCCGCTCGACGATCGAGAGGCCGAGGCCGAGGCCGCGCGCCACCTTGGCGCCCTGGTCGAGGCGCTGGAACTCGCGGAACACGGTCTTCTGCTTGCTTGCGGGAATGCCGAGCCCGGTGTCGAGCACCTCGATCGCGACCTGTCCGTCGCGCCGGCGGCAGCCGACCAGCACCTTGCCATTCGGCGTGTATTTGATCGCGTTGGAGACGAGGTTCTGGAGCAGGCGGCGCAGCAGGCGCCGATCGGAGCGGACGGCCACAGCGGTCGTCACGAAGACGAGCTGGAGCCCCTTTTCCTGGGCGCTCGGCTCGAATTCGCGCTGGAGCTGGCGCATCAGCTCGTCGAGGCGGAAGGCGCTGATCTCCGGCTTGAGCGCGCCCCCGTCGAGCCTGGATATCTCGAGCAAGGCGGTCAGGATCTCCTCGACCGCGTCGAGCGAGGCGTCGATGTTCTCCGCGAGGTCGGGCTGCGCACTGCTGCGATCGCGCTCGACCAGGGCGGACGCGTAAAGGCGGGCTGCATTCAAAGGCTGCAAGATGTCGTGGCTGGCGGCGGCGAGGAAACGTGTCTTCGAGGCGTTGGCCTCGTCGGCCTCGGCCTTGGCGCGCTGCAATTCGGTGTTGACGTGCCTGATCTCCTCGGTGCGCTCGGCGACGCGCCTTTCCAGGGTCTCGTTGGTCCGCTCAAGCTCCTCCTCGGCTGCGACCGCGTCGGTGATGTCGGTATAGGTGGTGACGATGCCGCCATCGGGCAGCGGGTTCGAGCGGATCTCGATGACATTCTTCGAGGGGTAGAGCTTGAGCCGGACCGGTTCGCGGTCGTTGACGAAGCTCTCCAGCCGCGCCGCCATCAATTCGTCGTGCCGGCCGGCGCCATAGGCGCCGCGCTGGGCGTTGTAGCGGACGATCTCGTCGAGCCCGGTGCCGAAGCGCACCAACGAGGGCGGCAGGTCGTAGAGCTGGATGAAGGCCTTGTTCCAGGCGAGCAGCCTGAGGTCGCGGTCGAGCACGGTGATGCCCTGGCCGGCATGGTCGAGGCCGTTCTGGAGGATGTCGCGATTGTATTGCAGGGCCGCCGAAGCGTCGTCGAGCAGCTTGAAGGCGGCCTCGGTCGAGAGATTGCGCCGCTTCAGCAGCAACGACAGCACAAGGCGGGATGAGGCGGCGCCGATCGCGGAGGAGAGCAGGTGCTCGCCGAAGCGCAGCATGTGGATGTCGGCCTCGTGCGTCCCGGTCAGCACCTCACCGCGCGAATGGGCGAAGCCCTCGAAGGCGCGCTGCGTCCGCTCCTGGCCGAGATAACGCCCGATCGTCGATTGCAGCTCGGCTTCGGTGACGCTGGAACGCCAGAGCGAGAAGGACTGGGCCATGGTCGCCCGGTCCGACTCGACGAAGGCGTTGGCCTGCAGCCGCTCCATCGCACTCGCCGGCCGCAGCATCGAGAAGCCGAGATAGCAGGCGAGATTGATGCCGAGGCTCCAGAGCACGCCATGCGGCAGGGCCGGCAACGACAGACCGAGCAGCGCCTCCGGCCGCAGGGCGGTGATACCGAGCGGCCCGTGCGCGACGATGTCCGCCCAGTAGCCGCCCGGATTGGCAAGGCTCGGGATCAGCAGCGTGTAGAGCCATGTCAGCAGGCCAGCCGACAGGCCGGCTGCGGCACCGAGCGCGGTGCCGCGGCGCCAGATCAGCCCGCCGAAGAAGGCCGGTGCGATCTGCGCCGTGGCGGCGAAGGAGAGCAGGCCGATCGAGACCAGCGCCGCCTCGCCGGCGGCGCGATAATAGGCATAGCCGAGCAGGATCACGGCGACGATGGCGCCTCGCCTGATATGCACGACCTGCGAGCCGAGATCGCCACCGGTCGGGCCGCTGCGGCCTTCGCCGCCCTCGATCAGCGCCGCGGCGCGCTCGGGATCGACGCTGACGCCGCGCCCGCGCAGCAGCAGCGGCGTGACGAGATGGTTCGAGATCATGATCGCCAGCGCGACCGAGGCGACGATCACCATCGCGGTGCCCGCCGAGAGCCCGCCGATGAAGACGAAGAGGGCGATCAGGCCGGCCTGTTTCTCCAGCGGCAGCAGCAGCACGGTCATGTCGCGGTCGATGCCTGACCCCGGCAGCAGGACCTCGCCCGCCGCCGCCAGCGGCAGCACGAACAGGTTGATCAGCACGAGATAGAGCGGGAACATCCAGGCAGCGCGGCGCACATCGCGGACGTCGCGATTCTCGACGATCGCCATATGGAACTGCCGCGCCAGCAGCAGCGCGGCGCAGGAAGATAGCGCCGTCAGCGTCAGGAACATCGGCCAGCTCGATGTCCGCTCCCAGATCGGCGGCGTATCGCCCGCGGCCCGCGCCGCCTGGGCGAAGAGATCGCCGGCCCCGTCGAACAGGCCGTAGACGACGAAGACGCCGAGCGCGAGGAACGCGACGAGCTTGACCAGCGACTCCGCCGCGATCGCCAGCACCAGCCCGTCCTGGTGCTCGGTCGCGTCGATATGGCGGGTGCCGAAGGCGCAGGCGAACCCGGCGAGCACCAGCGCGACGAGGAAGGCAAGGTCGCTCAGCACCGGTATGTCGGTCATCGGCGGCGGCCCGCCGGCCGCGGCGAAGAACACCGAGAGCGAGTTCGCCACCGCCTTCAATTGCAGGGCGATATAGGGCAGGGCGCCGACCACCGCGACGATGCAGACCAGTGCCGCGACCCGCTCGCTCTTGCCATAGCGCGCGCCGACGAAATCGGCGATCGAGGTGATGTTCTGCGATTTGGCGATGGCGACGATGCGGGCGACGAAGCGGTGCCCGAGCCCGATTACCAAAGCCGGGCCGACATAGATGCCGAGGAAGTCGAAGCCAGCCCGGTTGGCGAAGCCGACCGAACCGTAGAAGGTCCAGGAGGTGCAGTAGACGCCCAGCGCCAGCGCATAGATCGTCGTGCGCGCCCGCCCGCTCATCAGGCGGCGCCCAGCGGTGTCCGCGAGATGGGCGATCGCGAACAGCACGCAGAGATAGCCGAGCGCGCTCAGGACGACGGACCAGGCCGGGAGCATCCCACCTCCTTGCGACTGCGATCGCCGGCAAATCTATCGCCGCAGCGCCGCCGCCGCCATCGGCCTTTCGGCCCGTCCTCAGGCGGCTGCCGGTATCTGCGCCAGCCGTTCCAGCCGGCGCTCGCCCCAGGCATGCATGGCGCGGACGATCTGCTCGAGCGAACGGCCTTCCTCGGTCAGGGCATAGTCGACCCGCGGAGGAACCTGCGCATAGACCGTGCGCAGGACGAGCCCACACTCTTCCAGCTCGCGCAATTGCCGGGTCAGCATGCGCTGCGTCGCGCTCGGCAGCTTCCGGCGGATCTCGTTGAAGCGCAGCGTGCCGGAGAGCAGGTGGTAGACGATCACGCCCTTCCACTTGCCGTCGATCAGGTCGAGCGTCACTTCGACCGGGCAGCCGGCGGCGCAGTCGTAGCGCTTCTTCGTCTTCAACATCCGACAGTATCCATTGTGATACTACTGGTCCAATTTGTGCGTATTGCAGCTCCTGAGCCTATCCGTATTTCTCGGCCTGCAACAGGAGATTTTCCGATGAAGGCCGTCGGCTACCGCGCATCCCATCCGATCGAGCATCCCGAGGCGCTGCTCGACCTCACCCTCGACAAGCCGGAGGCGGCCGGCCGTGATCTGCTCGTCAGGGTCGAGGCGGTCTCGGTCAATCCGGTCGACACCAAGATGCGCCTGCGCTCGCAACCCGAGGACGGTGGCGTGAAGGTGCTCGGCTGGGACGCCGCCGGCACCGTCGAGGCGGTCGGACCGGATGCGAAGCTGTTCAAGCCGGGAGACAAGGTCTTCTACGCCGGTGCCATCGGCCGCTCCGGCACCAATGCCGAATACCATCTGGTCGATGAGCGCATCGTCGGACGCCGGCCGTCCTCCCTCTCGGTCGCGGAGGCGGCGGCGCTGCCGCTGACCGCGATCACCGCCTGGGAGGCGCTGTTCGACCGGCTCGACATCCGCCGCGCGGTACCGGGCGCGGCAAATGCGCTGCTGATCATCGGCGGTGCCGGCGGCGTCGGCTCGATCGCGATCCAGCTCGCCAAGCGGCTCAGCGATGTTACGGTGATCGCGACCGCCTCGCGGCCGGAGACGGTAAGCTGGGTCAGGGAGCTCGGCGCCGACCATGTCGTCGATCACACCAGGCCTCTGGCCGCCCAGGTCGCCGGGCTCGGCATCGGAGCGCCGGCCTTCGTCTTCTCGACCACGCAGACCGACCGGCATTTCGACGAGATCGTCGAGCTGATCGCGCCCCAGGGCCGCTTCGGCCTGATCGACGATCCCGCGCCGATCGACGTGATGAAACTCAAGCGCAAGAGCGTCTCGCTGCACTGGGAGCTGATGTTCACGCGCTCCATCTTCGGCACTGCCGATATCGAGGCTCAGCATCTGCTGCTGAACGAGGTCAGCGCCATGGTCGACGCCGGCAAGCTCAAGACCACGCTCGGGGAGCATTTCGGCAAGATCGATGCGGCCAACCTCAGGCGCGCCCATGCCTTGCTCGAAAGCGGCAAGGCCAAGGGCAAGATCGTGCTCGAAGGCTTCTGAGGGAGGCGTTGCGGCAGGACCGGATCGCTGCCGCAGCGTTCGTCGTCGCGCGATCTTCGCATAGTGGATGATCGCAGCTCGGAATCGGCCTTTTCCGAGAGAAAATGCCGAGGAAAACGGCCGGAAGCCTGCTTCCGCCACGGGTGTCGCTGGTCTAGCGTGCGCACGGGGGCGGCATTGCGCAGCGTGATGCCGAAGACTGGCCAAGCATTCGGAAAGGCGCGCTATGATCAAGGAATTCAAGGAGTTTGCCCTGAAGGGCAATGTCGTCGATCTCGCCATCGGCGTGATCATCGGCGCGGCCTTCGGCAAGATCGTCGAATCGCTCGTCGGCGACATCATCATGCCGCTGATCGGCGCCATCGGCAGCGTCGACTTCTCCAACTACTTCATCGGCCTCAACAGCGCCGTCACCGCACCGGTCCTGGTCGATGCCAAGAAGCAGGGCGCCGTGCTTGCCTATGGCAGCTTCCTGACCATCGCCGTCAACTTCATGATCATCGCCTTCGTGCTGTTCATGGTCGTCAAGGGCATCAACCGGCTCAAGCGCAAGGAAGCCGCCGCTGCTCCGGCCGAACCGCCGGCCCCGGCGCAGGATGTCGTGCTGCTCGGCGAGATCCGCGACCTGCTGAAGCAGAAGGCCTGACGCACTTTTCGAGGCGTGCCGGGTCGTCGGCACGCCTCGCGATCCATCACCGCGACCGATCGGGTCGATCTCGTCAATTCATGCCGCCGCGACGCGTTCTGCGTTAGATTGGCCTGCATGTTGCTCGCGACGGATCGCCTGAAGGATCGCTCATGAACATGCACGCACCGGCCGGCACCAGCCTGATCGCCGATTTGCGCCCCGAGGCGCGTAATGCTCCCGAGAGCGGCATTGTCGAGGTCGTCAATCACGGCCGGCTCAAGCCAGGGCTGATTCCGCTCTGGGTCGGCGAGGGCGATCTGCCCACGCCGGACTTCATCGTCCGCGCCGCCAACAAGTCGCTGGCCGACGGAGAGACCTTCTACACCTGGCAGCGCGGCATTCCGGAGCTGCGCGAGGCGCTGGCGCGCTATCACAGCGCGCTCTATGGCCGCCCCTTCAACATGGACCGCTTCTACGTCACCGGCTCCGGCATGCAGTCGGTCCAGATCGCGGTTCGGCTGATCGCCGGCGTCGGCGACGAGCTGATCATCCCGACCCCGGCCTGGCCGAACTTCGCTGCCGCCATGGGCATTGCCGGCGCCAACCCGGTCTGCGTGCCGATGCAGTTCAAGGACGGGCGCTTCACGCTCGACCTCGAAAAGCTCGAAGCGGCGATTTCGCCTCGCACTCGCGCCTTCGTCATCAACTCGCCGGCCAACCCGACCGGCTGGACCGCGACACGTGACGAGCTCGCCGCCATCCTCGCCATCGCCCGCAAACATGGCATCTGGATCATCGCCGACGAGATCTATGCCCGCTTCGTCTATGACGGCTCGCCGCGCGCAGCCTCCTTCCACGATGTGATGGAGCAGGAGGACCGCATCCTCTTCGTCCAGACCTTCTCGAAGAACTGGGCGATGACCGGCTGGCGCGTCGGCTGGATCGAGGTGCCGCCCGCTTTCGGCCAGATCGTCGAGAACCTGATCCAGTATTCGACCTCCGGCTCGCCGGTCTTCGTCCAGCGCGCCGCCATCGCGGCACTGGAGCAGGGCGAGCCCTTCGTCGCCGAGCAGATCGCCCGCGCCACCGAAGGCCGCCGCATCGTTGCCGAGGGCTTGAAGGCGACCAACCGCGTTAATTTGCAGGCGCCGGACGGCGCCTTCTACCAGTTCTTCAGCGTCGACGGCTGGACCGATTCCCGCAAACTGGCGATCGAACTGGTCGATACGGCCAATGTCGGCCTGGCGCCGGGCACCGCCTTCGGTCCCGGCGGCGAGACCGGCTTGCGCTTCTGCTTCGCCCGCAAGGCTTCTGACCTCGTCGAGGCAGTGGCGCGGCTGCAGAAAGCGCTGGCGGACTGACCGCGGTTTCCCTTCCCCCCGCTTGCGGTGGGGAAGGGTTAGGGATGGGGGGCCGGAAAGCAGGGCTGGGCTCTTCTTTCAGTCCAGTGCCGAGCGGTACTGCCCCCCACCCAACCCTCCCCACCGCAAGCGGGGGGAGGGCTTCCGAGGCAGTAGACCAGACCGTCATGCCCCGCTTGCGCCAGGGGCGTTTGACCTGAGCGTCAGCCGCCTTCATTGATGCCCGATGCGTCCTGACGGCGCATCGCGAGCGTCATGCCTGTCCCGAGCTACGTCCCCTACCATCTGCGCACCTTGTCGCGTGAAGCGGCGGTGATCGCCTGCGCGGCGGTCGGCGGTACGCTTTTTACCTTGCTGGGGGTTCCGGCGGCCTGGCTCTCGGGCTCGATGCTGGTGGTCTCGATCTTCGGCATCACCCGGCCGCTGCCGGACCTTCGCCGCCCCTGGTTCGATTCGACCATGGTGATGTCCGGCGCGCTGATCGGCTCGGCCGCGACGCCCGAGGCGCTCGCCGCGACGGCGCGCTATCCCGGCTCGCTGCTGGTCCTCGTGGTCGGCCTCCTCGCCATCATGCTGGCGACCGGCGCCTATCTGCGCTTCGTCGCGCGCTGGAGCTGGATCGATTCGCTTCTCGCCGCCGCGCCCGGCGCGCTCTCAGCCGTGATCTCGGTGGCGCAGGACAAGGGGGCCAATATCGGCCGCATCGCCGCGATCCAGCTCTTCCGCATCCTCGTCCTGGTCGCGGTGCTGCCCAGCATCATGAAGCTGAGCAGCGGCGGCACCCCACTCTCCCTCCCGCCTCCGGTCGCGATCGCGAGCGTCGGCGACATGGCGCTGCTGCTCGGCAGCGGGTTGGTCACCGGGCTGATCTTCGAGCGCATCGGCGTTACCGCGCCCTTCATCCTCGGCGCGACGCTGGCGAGCGCCGTTCTGCACGGCACCGGCCTCGTCCACGGCACCATGCCGCCGGAGATCGCGATTGCGGTGATGATCATGCTCGGCGCCGCCATGGGCGGGCGCGTCTCCAACCTGAAGCGGGGCGAGATCGCGGCGCTCTTCCCCCTCGCGATCGGCGGCTTCGTCGTCTCGATGGCGGTGGCTTTCGCCTTCGCCTGGCCGGCGGCCTGGCTCGCCGGCGTGCCCTATGCCAGCGCCATGGCCGCCTTCGCGCCGGGCGGGCTCGAGGCGATGGCGATGCTCGCCTTTGCCATGGGGCTCGACCCGCTCTATGTCGGCGCGCACCACCTGACGCGCTTCATGCTGCTCGGGCTACTGATGCCCTTCCTCGTCGGCTGGGTGCAGCCGGAGAAGCCTCCTGCGCCATAGCAGCGGCCCGGAGCCTGCCAAGGCCGGCTCCGGGGTAGGGGTCAGTCCAGGCTGATCGTGGTCAGGTCCTGGAACCAGTGCTGGGCCAGCACGAACTGTTTGATCTTCGGCGAGAGCACATGCGGGTTGGTGTCGTGCACGACCCAGACTAGAACCGCGTCGTCGACGATCTGCGCATGCGCCCTGGCCAGCAACGCGTCCTGCCGGGCGACGTCGAAGGTCTTCATCGCCTCGTCGAGCAGCCCGTCGACCATGGGACTCGCATAGCCACTCCAGTTCACGCCGACCGGTGCTGCCTGGTTCGAGTGGAAGAACCGGATGATCGCATAGAGCGGATCGGAGGTGACATAGGCGATGTTGTTGGAGCTGATGCCCGCGTTGATCTCGTCCTTCGCGCCCTTACGCCAGTGGGTGTACAAAAGTTCGAGCTCGACCACCTTGAAGTCGATCTCGATGCCGACCTCCTTCAGGTTCTGCTGGATGAACTCGTTCATTGGCAGCGACAGCATCTGGCCGGTGCCGCCCTGTGCGATCACGAAGGTCGCCTTCAGCGGTTTGGCGGGCGAGTAACCAGCTTCCGCCAGCAACTTCTTGGCTGCTTCCGGATCGTACTTGATCTCGAAGCCCGGCTTTCCGAACCACGGGCTCGCCGGATCGACCTGGCCGACGGCAGGCTTGGCGAGGCCGTTCATCAGCGCCACCACGCCGTTGCGGTCGATCGCCAGGTTCATCGCCTTGCGCAGCCGAATATCGGTCCAGGGCGAGCCGGGAAGCACGCTGAGATGATAGTTCCAGACATGCGGTGTGACGTTCTCGACGATGCGCATGCCGGCCCGCTTCAGCTGCGGCACGGTGTCGGGAGCCGGCGTCTCGATCAGGTCGACCTGGCCCGCGATCAGAGCATTGGTCCGCGCCAGCACCTCCGGCATCGGGACGAGCACCAGCTTGTCGACCTTGGCCAGCCGGTCCTTGTTCCAGTAATCCGCGTTCTTGCTGAGCTCGGCGAGTTCGCGCGGCACCAGCCGGGTCAGCTTGAACGGGCCTGTGCCGGAGGGCTCGCGAGCGAACTTGTCCCAGTCCCGGCCGAGCTTCTCGTATTGCGCCGGGCTCGACACCAGGAACCAGAGCATCTGGTAGGGAAAGAAGGAGTCGACCGTCTTGGTGGTGATCTCGACCGTCTTGGCGTCGACCTTGCGCCAGCTCGCGATCGAGGGCAGGCGCGGCTTGACTTGCGCCGCCTGGCGCCGATCGTAATGCGCCGCCTTCTCGTCGAGCACCTTGTCGAGATTCCAGACGACGGCGTCGGCGTCGAAGGCGCTGCCGTCATGGAATTTCACGCCCTCGCGCAGCGTGAACAGCCATTTCATCGGATCGGCAGGATCGACCTTCCAGCCCGTGGCGAGCCCTGGAACCAGCTTGCCCGGCCGGTCGCCGATATTCATCTCCCAGGCGACCAGCGGATCGTAGAGCGTATAGCCCGTGAATTTATAGGCGCCCGCACCGCGATCGGGCTGGCCGGAGGTCAACGGTATGTCCGCCATCGAGATTCCGTAGCGGACGACCGTCTGGGCCAACGCGGGACTGGTCAGGAAAAAGGCGATGAGGGCGGACCCCGCCAAGCGTTTGAGCATTGCGCGCACCGGTGTGAGGAGTGGTGCGGTATCTCGGCAAAAGCCGTGCCATCTGGAACCTTCGGTTGGGCGACTATGGCCCTCGTCGGCGCTCAGCCCACACCGTTGGTGTGGGTCATCAGCGAATAGAGCGATGTGGTCCCGCAGATGAACAGCCGGTTCCGCTTGGGGCCGCCGAAGCAGAGATTGGCGACCACCTCCGGCACCAGCACCTTGCCGATCAGCGTGCCGTCGGGGGCGTAGACATGGACGCCGTCGGCGGCGCTGCTCCAGAGCCGGCCTTCGACGTCGAAGCGGAAGCCGTCGAACAGCCCGGCCGTGCAGGTCGCGAAGACCGAGGAGGCGCCGAGCGTCTTGCCTTCGCCGGTCACCGCGACCTTGCGGATATGGCGCGGCCCATTCTCCGGATCATGGCTCGCACCGGTGTCGGCGATGTAGAGCGCGCTTTCGTCGGGCGAGAAGGCGAGGCCGTTCGGCTTGACGAAATCATCGGCGACGATGGCGATCTCGCCGCTCTGCGGATCGATGCGATAGACATTGCAGCGGCCGATCTCGCTCTGCGCCTTGTCGCCTTCATAGTCGGTGAGGATGCCGTAATCGGGATCTGTGAACCAGATCGAGCCGTCCGACTTCACCACCACGTCGTTCGGCGAATTAAGCCGCTTGCCTTGATAATGGCTCGCCAGCACGGTGATCGAGCCGTCATGCTCGGTGCGCGTCACCTGCCGCCCGCCATGCTCGCAGGTCACGAGCCGGCCCTGGCGGTCGACGGTATTGCCGTTCGAGTTGCGCGCCGGCTGGCGGAAGGTGCCGACCTCGCCGGTGAGGGCGTCGTAGCGCAGCATCCGGTTGTTGGGGATATCGGACCAGACCAGCGTCTGGTGCGCCGGGAACCAGGCCGGGCCTTCCGACCAGCGCGCCCCGGTCCATAGCCGCTCCATCCGGGCCGAGCCGGGCACGATCCGATGGAAGCGCGGGTCGAGCACCTCGACGCGAAAACCCTCGATGAAGCCGAATGTCATGGCGATCCTCCCTGATGGCGCCGGAGGATCGGCGATCTGGCCCGTCCTGACAATTGCCGGTGCGATCGGGCAGCCATGCGTCATTCCGGGGCGCCGCGAAGCGGCGAGCCCGGAACCCAGAACCGATGCCGATCGTGATTCCGGCGCTGCGGTCGACGCGCTTTTCCGGAGATGGCATCGGCTCTGGGTTCCGGGCTCAGGCCTGCGGCCTGCCCCGGAAAGACGGTGTGCTCGCCTCTGCAGCAGGCGCGGTCCGGTCATTCGGCCGCGACGACGCCAGCCGGAATAGCCTCCCCGATTCCAGCCTTGGCCAGCTTCTCCGGCAAGGGTCCACCGGTTGCCCAGTCGAGCAGTTCGGCGGTGTGCAGGATCGGCGTCGTCGCGCCGCGATCGGCAAACCCCTTCGCGATCTGGGTGATGCAGCCGATATTGCCGGTGGCGACGAGGTCGGGCTTGGTGCGCTGGATGTTGCCGACCTTGCGCTCGCGCAACTGCCCGGCGATCTCCGGCTGGAGGATGTTGTAGACGCCGGCCGAGCCGCAGCAGATATGGCCCTCCGGCACCTCCTTCACCCGGAAGCCGGCGCGCGCCAGCAGGCGCTTCGGCCCGTCCTTGAGCTGCTGGCCGTGCTGCATCGAGCAGGCCGAGTGATAGGCGACGATGAGATCGAAACTCCGGACCGGCGCGATCTCCAGCGTCTCGACGAACTCGGTCACGTCCTTGGCGAGGCCCGCGACCTTCGCCGCCTTCTCCGCATAGGCCGCGTCGTCGCGGAACATGAAGCCGTAATCCTTGATTGTCGTGCCGCAGCCGGACGCCGTGATCAGGATCGCATCCAGCCCTTCGCCCTCGATCTCGGCCATCCAGGCGTCGATATTGGCGCGGGCGAAGGCGAGCGCATCATGCTCGCGGCCCATATGGTGGACGAGCGCGCCGCAGCAGCCCTCGCCCTTGGGCAGCACCACCTCGACACCGTGGCGGGTGAGCAGGCGGATCGTTGCCTCGTTGATGCCGGGATCGAGCACCGGCTGGGCGCAACCTGACAGGATGGCAACGCGCCTGCGCCGCTCTCCTTCTGCCGGAAACGATGCCGGCCCCTCCATCGTCGAGCGGTCGGGCAGGCTCCAGGGCGCCAGCGCCAGCATCGCCTTCAGCCGCGCGCCGATGACGGGCAGGGCCCCGAGCGCTCCGGCCAACGGCTTGCCAAGCCGCGCCGCCAGCATGGCGAGGCGGAAGCGTCCGGGATAGGGCAGGATCGCCGACAGGATCGCCCGCAGCGTCCGGTCGGCGACGGGCCGCTCATAGGTCTCCTCGATATGGGCGCGGGCATGGTCGACCAGGTGCATGTAGTGCACGCCCGAGGGGCAGGTCGTCATGCAGGAGAGGCAGGAGAGGCAGCGGTCGACATGCTTGACCACGTCCGGCGTCGCCGGCTTGCCGCTCTCCAGCATGTCCTTGATCTGGTAGATGCGCCCGCGCGGAGAATCGAGCTCGTCGCCGAGCAGGAGATAGGTCGGGCAGGTCGCGGTGCAGAACCCGCAATGCACGCAGGTCCGCAGAATCTTCTCGGAGGCCGGAAGACGCGGGTCGGAGGCGAGAAGCTCGGGCGTGAAATTGGTCTGCATCGGTCAGGCTCGGATACGCGACGCCAAGCCCTCCCCCCTTGTGGGGGAGGGTTGGGAGGGGGGCATCGAGGGGGCTTTCCGGTGAGAGGAAGGCTGGTCAGCGGTCGAGCGCGGCATACCCCCCTCTCTAACTCTCCCCCACAAGGGGGGAGAGGACAGGTTGCGGCCGCCATAGTGACGATACGCCATCTCACACCCCCGCATACATCCGGCCGGGCTCGAACACGCCCTCCGGATCGAAGCTCTTCTTGATGCCCGCCGTCACCCGCATCAGCGGTTCGGAGAGCGGCTCGAAGACGGGAACCGCCGCCCGCACCGCATCGGGCGCTCGCACCAGCGTCGCATGGCCGCCGAGCGGCTTCAGAGCGGTGCGGATCGCTGCCGCTCCGGCATCGCCGTCGGCCGGCACGGCGAGCCAGACCAGGCCGCCGCCCCAATCGTAGAACCAGCGCGCGCCGGGTACCATGCGCGCGATCGCGGCGGTCGCTTTTGGCCCGTTGGTCGGTGCGAGCGAAAGCCGCCAGACGGCCTCCAGCGTGCCGGCGAAGAAGGCGGCGTCGCGCACCTCACGCCAGAGCGCGTCCGAGGCGCGGCCCTCGATCAGTTGGGGCCGGCCGTAGCCTTTGAGCAGGCGCGCAAGCTCGGCGGCGCGATAGCTGATCGAAGCTGAAAAATTCTCCAGCCTGAGCAGGGTGCGTGCGTGCTCCGCGCCGAGCCCGGCCGGCAGATGCGCTGCGGCCATGGGGTCGAAGGGGGAGCCGAGCGCGCCCGAGAGCAGCGCCACCGCCGCCTCGTCGCCGAGGTCCTCCCAGATCAGCGTCACCACGCGCTCCGGCCGCGGCAGCACGCGGAAGGTGACTTCGGTCAGGAAGCCGAGCGTGCCGAAGCTGCCGGAGACGAGCTTGACCAGGTCGAGGCCGGTGACGTTCTTCATCACCCGCCCACCGGATTTCACCAGCTCGCCGCGGCCGTTGATCAGCTTGATACCGATTAGGGAGTCGCGAGCGGCCCCAGCATTGATCCGCCGTGGGCCGGAGATGTTGCCGGCCGCGATCGCGCCGATCGTCGGCTCGCCTTCCGTGCCGAACAAAGCGCGGTGGTCCATCGGCTCGAAGGGCAGCATCTGGCCGCGGCTTGCCAGCGTCTCCTCGATCAGCTTCAGCGGCGTGCCGGCTTTTGCGCCGATCACCATCTCGGAGGGCTCGTACAGGGTGATGCCGGTGAGCTCGGCGCTGGAGATCGTGCTGACGGCGTTGTCCGGCCGGCCGAGGCCGGCGCGGGTGCCGCCGCCGCGGATGGCGAGCGGAACGCGCGCCTCGACGATCGAGGCAACGACGGCGCAGGCTTGCGCCTCTGTGGTGGGAGTGTGGAGCATCAAAGGCCTCCGCCGTCTGTCCGGGGCGGGCCGAAGGCCCGAGCCCGGAACCCAGAACCGATGCCGCGGATCAAAAGGTCTCCGGGATGGTTGAGCCTTGCCGATATCCGCCATCGGTTCTGGGTTCCGGGCTCTTCGCTTCGCGAAGCCCCGGAAAGACGGACGAGGTCCATCGCGCCAGCAATGGATAAAGATCGGCCCAAAGCGGGTTCTGCTCCTCGATCAATCTGACCTTCCAGTCGCGACGCCACTTCTTCATGTCCTTTTCGCGCTCGATGGCCTCCACTGCGGTTGGATATTCCTCGTACCAGACCAACTGGTCGACGCCGTATCTCCGCGAGAAGCCAGGGAGGATCTTGCTCTTGTGCTCGTGCACGCGGCGAGCGAGGTCTCGCGTTACGCCGAGATAGAGCGTTCCATGCTGCCCGCTCGCCAGCAGATAAACGGGGAACGGCAAGGCCATCCTCCGCCGTCTTTCCGGGGCTTCGCGCAGCGAAGAGCCCGGAATCCAGAACCGATGCCATTGAACAAATTGAGCGCTGCAGCGTCGAGCCTCTCATATCTCCACCATCGGTTCTGGGTTCCGGGCCCGCTGCTGCGCTGCGTCCCGGAATGACAGAGATCACGCTGCGATCCGCCCTTCGAGGGGGAACACTTTCGCCGGGTTCATCAGCCAGCGCGGATCGAACACCGCCCTGACCCGCTGCTGCTGGTGCAGATCGACCTCATTGAACTGCACTGTCATCAGGTCGCGCTTCTCGATGCCGACGCCGTGCTCGCCGGTCAGGCAGCCGCCGACCTCGACGCAGAGCCTGAGGATGTCGTTGCCGGCGTCCTCGGCCTTCTGCGCCTCGACCGGGTCGTTGCAGTTGTAGAGGATCAGCGGGTGGAGATTGCCGTCGCCGGCATGGAAGACATTGGCGACGCGCAGGCCATAGCCCTTGATGATCTCGTCCATGCGCTCGAGCACGAAGGGCAATTGCCCGGTCGGGATCGTGCCGTCCATGCAGATATAGTCGGCGATGCGGCCGGTCGCGCCGAAGGCGGATTTGCGGCCCTTCCAGATCGCCGCCGTCTCCATCGCCGACTTGCTCTCCTTGACCGTGCCGACGCCGTGCTCCCTGGCGATCGCGACGATGCGGGCGAGCTGGGCGTCCATCTCCGCTTCCGAGCCCTCGACCTCGATGATCAGCAGCGCGCCGCAATCCATCGGATAGCCGGCATGGGCGAAGGCCTCGCAGATCTCGATCGCCGGCTTGTCCATGAACTCCATCGCCACCGGGATGATGCCGGCGCCGATGATGGCGGCCACCGCCGCGCCAGCCTCGACGCTGGTCGGGAAGCCGAACAGCACAGGGCGCGCGCCTTCGGCCTGGCGCAGGATGCGGACCGTCGCCTCGGTGACGATGCCGAGCTGGCCCTCGGAGCCGACGATCAAGCCGAGCAGGTCGTAGCCGGGGGCGTCGAGATGGGCGCCGCCGATCTCGACGATGCTGCCATCCAACATGACCAGCGTGACCCCCAGTACATTATTGGTGGTGACGCCGTATTTCAGGCAATGGGCGCCACCCGAGTTCATCCCGATATTGCCGCCGATCGAGCAGGCGAGCTGTGAGGACGGATCGGGGGCGTAGAAGAAGCCGTCGGCCGAGACGGCGCCGGTGACGGCGAGGTTGGTGACGCCGGCCTGCACCTTCGCCACCCGGTTGGCATAGTCGATCTCCAGGATCCGGTTCATCTTGGAGACGCCGATCACCACGGCATCCTCCTGCGGGATCGCGCCGCCGGCGAGCGAGGTGCCGGCGCCGCGCGGCACCACCGGAACGCCAGCTTCAGAGCAATAGCACAGCACCGCAGCGACCTCCCGCGTGGTCGATGGCAGCACGACCGCGAGCGGCATGCGGCGATAGGCGGTCAGCGCGTCGGTCTCGTAGGGGCGCCGCTCGTCCTCGGAGGTGATCAGCGCATCCGGCGCGACCAAGCCGGCGAGGCCGGCGAGGATGGCGTCGCGGCGGGCGAGGATGCCGGCATCGGGCACCGGAAAGGCGATCGCACTCATGAAACTCCGTCCTCCGTCCCTCGCCAGTACCCGTCACGCTGGGCGGCCGAGGGCCGCGCCTCGCAGGATGGGGCAGGGCGCCTCGGCACGACTCTAGAATACTTCCACACGGGACGCAGCGGGAGTAACGTGCATGATTATTTCCAAAACAGAAAAGGTTGGGGACGCATGGACCGGTTCGGCGACCTCGACGTCTTCGCCCATGTCGTCACCGCCAAGAGCATGTCCGCCGCCGCGCGCGAACTCAACCTCTCGCCGGCCGTCATCTCCAAGCGCATACGTCGCCTGGAGGATCGTCTCGGCGTGCGCCTGCTCCAACGCACCACCCGGCAACTCTCGCTGACCGAGGCCGGCCAGGGCTTCTATGAGCGCGTCGTCTCGATCCTCGGCTCGATCGAGGAGGCGGAGGCCTGGGTCGCCAGCGGCGCAGGGCAAGCCCGCGGCACCCTTCGCGTCTCGGCGCCGACCTCGTTCGGGCGGATGCATGTCGCACCGCATCTCAAGCCCTTCCTCGATGGCAATCCGGCGGTGAATGTCGAGCTGATCCTCAGCGACGCCTTCGTCGACATCGTCGCGGATGGCTTCGACGTCGCGATCCGGATCGCCGACCTGCGCGATTCCAGCCTGGTGGCGAAGCGGCTGGCGCCGAACCACCGCGTGCTGTGCGCGACGCCGGGCTATCTCTCCGCCCACGGCACGCCCGGAACGATCGAGGACCTCTCGCGCCATACCCTCATTGCCCATAATGCCGACCAATGGCGTCTCGATGGGCCGGAAGGCCAGGTGACGGTCAAGATCAACGGCCAGCTGCGGACCAATTCCAGCGAAGTCGTGCGCGAGGCTCTGCTGGCCGGCGTCGGCATCGCCCTGCGCTCGACCTGGGATGTCGGGCCGGAGCTGAAATCAGGCGCCCTGGCGCGGGTGCTGCCGGCCTATTCGGTCGGCAAGCGCGTCGCCGTCTACGCGGTCTATCCGAGCCGCCGGCACATGGAGCACAAGGTGCGTGCCTTCGTCGACTATCTCGCCGAGCTTTACGGGGCGACGCCGTATTGGGATGAAGGATTGGCGCTTTAGCCGTCCACGCCGAGCCGGATTGCGCCGCCGTGCTTGCCCCTGGCAGCTCAGCGGGCTAACCCGCTGTCCAACGATTTCCAGCGCTTCCAGCATCCGAGATACGTACCCATGTCCGCCGACAAGTCCGCCCCTGCCAAGCTGAAGGCCCGCCAGCCGCGCGGTTTCGTCGATCGCGGCCCGGCCGATGTCGCCGCCACCGAGCGCATGCTCGCCGTGATCCGCGAGAGCTTCTCGCTTTATGGCTTCGATCCCGTCGAGACGCCTTTCGTCGAGTACACCGACGCGCTCGGCAAGTTCCTGCCGGACCAGGACCGGCCGAACGAGGGCGTCTTCTCCTTCCAGGACGATGACGAGCAGTGGCTGTCGCTGCGCTACGACCTGACCGCGCCGCTCGCCCGCTATGTCGCCGAGAATTTCGACGCGCTGCCGAAGCCCTATCGCAGCTATCGCGTCGGCTATGTCTTCCGCAACGAGAAGCCGGGCCCGGGGCGCTTCCGCCAGTTCATGCAGTTCGATGCCGATATCGTAGGCAGCGGCACGGTCGCTGGCGATGCCGAGATCTGCATGCTCGCCGCCGACACGATGGAGAAGCTCGGCATCAAGCGCGGCGACTATGTCGTCAAGGTCAACAACCGCAAGGTGCTCGACGGCGTGATGGACGCTGCCGGTATCGAGCAGGGCACGCGCCTGACGGTGCTGCGTGCGATCGACAAGGCCGACAAGTTCCCGCTCGACGAAATCCGCAAGCTGCTCCGTGACGGGCGCAAGGACGAGAGTGGTGACTTCACCAAGGGCGCGGGCTTGTCCGAGGCGCAGGCCGAGACGATTCTCCGCTATCTCGCCGTCGGCCAGCGACTCGCCGATCTCGGCAAGTCGACGGCCTCCGACAGCGCCAAGTCCGCCGAGCTGTCTGCCGAGGCGGTTGCGGAACTGCGCAAGCTGGTCGAGGGCGCCGAGAACGGCGTGGCCGGGATCGAGGAGCTCGAACAGATCAGGGAACTGGTCACCGCGGCGGGTTATCTCGGCCGCGTCATCATCGACCCCTCGATCGTCCGCGGCCTCGAATACTATACCGGCCCGGTCTACGAGGTGGAGCTGACCTTCCCGGTCACCAATGAGGACGGGCAGGTCGTGCGCTTCGGCTCGGTCGCGGGCGGCGGGCGCTATGACGGGCTCGTCGGTCGCTTCCGGCCGGAGCCCGTGCCGGCGACGGGCTTCTCGATCGGCGTCTCCCGACTCTATTCGGCGCTGAAGGCAGTGAAATCGCCGATCGTCGACCAGAAGAACGAATTGCCGCTCGTCGTCGTCACGGCGATGGACAACAAATCGCCGGAGTTCATGCCGGCCTATCAGGCTTTCGTGGCGCAGCTCCGGCAGGCGACGGTCCAGGATGGCAAACCGCTCTGCCGGGCCGACCTCTATCTCGGCTCGTCCGGCTTCAACGCCCAGATGAAATATGCCGACCGGCGCGGTGCGGTCTGTGCGGTGATCCAGGGCTCGTCCGAGCGCGAAGCCGGCACGGTGGTGATCAAGGACCTGATCCTCGGCGCCGAACTCGCCGCTGCCGGTCGCGATTTGAAGGACTCGGCCGAGCACAAGGAGCGGCAGGCGCAGGCGCAGTTTTCCGTGCCGGCGGGTGAGCTGGTCGAGGGGGTGAAGCGGGTCCTGGGGCGCTACGCCTGATTCCCGTTCACCCAATTCCCTAAAAACCGTCGAAAATCGCGGGCGTCCCTGCTAGGACGACGCCGCAACAGGGTTTTTGTAAAGTGCCGGCCATGCGCTCAAAGCTCGAGACCGTGATCGCGCCGTTCGAGCGCGAGGGCTATCGGCGCGCCGAGCCGGCGATCCTGCAGCCCGTCGAACCCTTCCTCGACCTCTCCGGCGAGGATATCCGCCGCCGCATCTTCCTGACGCAGGACGATGACGGGCGCGAATGGTGCCTGCGGCCCGAATACACCATCCCTGTCGCGCTGGCCCATATCGCTGCCCATGCCAGCGAGCCGGCCTCCTACGCCTATGCCGGCCCGGTCTTCCGCATGCGTGGCGCGAACGAGCCAAGCGAATTCGCCCAGGCCGGCCTCGAATCCTTCGGCCGCACCGACTTTGCTGCTGCCGATGCCGAGATCATGGCGCTCACGGTCGAGTCCGCCGCCGCGCTCGGCCTGGCCCGACCGCGCCTGCTGATGGGCGATGTCGCATTGCTCACCGCGCTGCTCGATCGGCTCGGCGTGCCGCAAGCTGCCCGTCGCCGGCTGATGCGCTCCGTCGCGCAGGGCAAGGGCGCCGACGCCGTCGCCGCGCTCGAGCCGCCGGTAAACGAGGTCGAGCACGCTCATGCCGGCTTGCTCAAGGCGCTGGAAGGGCAGGATCCCAAGGCCGCGCGCGCTTTCGTCCAGGACGTGCTCTCGATTGCGGGCATCTCGACCGTCGGTGGCCGCTCGGCTGGCGACATTGCCGAGCGCTTCCTGGCGCGGGCGGCCGAGCGCGACAACCCGGTCAATGGCGAGGCGAGCGGCGTTATCGCGCATGCGCTGGCGATCGGCGGCGATCCGGACGGCGCCTCCGCCGCCCTGCGCAAACTCGCCGGCGAGGCTGGACTCGATCTGTCGGCCGCGCTCGACGCTTTCGACGAGCGCACCGGCTTCCTCGCCGCGCGCGGTGTCGATGTCGCCAGCATCTCGTTCTCGGCCGGCTTCGCCCGCAATCTCGATTACTACACCGGCTTCATCTTCGAATTGCACGACCCGGCCCGGCCGGATTTGAAGCCGATTGCTGGCGGCGGCCGCTATGATGGCGTGCTCCAGCGTCTCGGTGCGCCTGCGCCGGTGCCGGCCGTCGGCGCCTCGCTCTGGCTCGATCGTCTCGCGGGAGGCAAGGCATGAGCGGGGCGGAGATAATGACGCAAGACCCGATCAACGACGCGCCTTTGGTCCTCGCCGTTCCCTCCAAGGGCAGGCTGCAGGAGAACGCCACCGCCTTCTTCGGCCGTGCCGGCCTCTCCTTCGTGCAGGCACGCGGCCAGCGCGAATATCGCGGCCAGATCGCCGGGCTCGGCGGGGCCGAGGTCGCTTATCTCTCGGCCTCCGAGATCGTCGCGCAGCTCTCTTCCGGCGCCGCCCATCTCGGCATCACCGGCGAGGATCTGGTGCGCGAGCAGGTCGCCGATGCCGATGCCAGCATGGTGCTGCTGGCGCCGCTCGGCTTCGGCCAGGCCAATGTCGTCGTCGCCGTGCCGCAGGCCTGGATCGATGTGCGCACCATGGCCGATCTCGACGACGTCGCCGCGACCATGCGTGCCCGCACCGGCCGCAAGCTGCGCGTCGCCACCAAATATGTGAACCTCACCCGCCGCTTCTTCGCCGGCCACGGCCTCGCTGACTACCGTATCGTCGAGAGCCTCGGCGCGACCGAGGGCGCCCCGGCGGCCGGCACCGCCGAGATCGTCGTCGACATTACCACCACCGGCGCGACGCTCTCTGCGAACGCGTTGAAGGTGCTGGACGACGGCGTGATCCTGGCCTCGGAGGCCAATCTCGTGGCGTCCGTGCGCGCACCCTGGGGCAAGCAGGCGCGGGAAGCGGCGGGCGCCATCCTGTCGCGCATCGCGGCGGAGGAGGAGGCGCGCTCGCTGCGCGAGGTCCGCGCCGTGCTCAACGCCGTCTCGCCGCAGCGGCTCGGCGAGATCGCGCACCGGTTCGGCGCGCGCCTGCCCTTCGGCACGGCCGGCGGCGACGGCGTCGTCACCTTGCACTGCCCGCGCAAGGCGGTGTTCCCGCTGGTCGAGGAACTGAGCAAGGCCGGCGCCGACGACATCACCGTACGGGCGCTCGATTATGTCTTCCGCCGCTCCAACCCGCTGATCGAGCGGCTGCTGGCGCGGATCTGACCCGCCGGATTCCCGACGCAATGTCCGGGTAATTCAGCCGGGCGAGGCGATTTCGGTGCAAGTCGTACCAAAAGCGGTGCGATCGAGACTTGCGCTCGCCACCACGATCGGTGCAGTGGAAAGTATCGGGTTCTCCTACGAGCTGTCGCTCTTTCCAATCGGGGTCTGGACCAGTTGAATACGCAGTCGCGCCTTGGCCTCCTGGCCGCCCTCGTTCTCTCCCTGTCGCCGGTGCTGGTGAGCGATGCGCTCGCCCAGCGTCGCCAGCAGATGCCGTCTCGTAGTGAGCAGCCGGGAGGGGAGGCTCCGCCGCCGAAACAGGAGAAGAACTTCCCGCTCGACGCCTCCTGGACAGCGATCCAGATGAACGGCAAGCCGATCAACGGCTTCCGGGCGACGCTGAAGGTCGACTCCAATCTGCGCGGCACCGGCTTTGCCGGCTGCAACACTTTTTCGGCCTCGGCCTATCCGCTGCGGCAGCAGGCCTTCGCCGTCGGCCCGATCGCGGTGACCAAGGCGGCCTGCGACAAGAGCGCCGCGGATTTCGAGCGCAGCTATCTGATGGCGCTGCGCACCGCCAAACAATGGGACATGGTCGAGGGCCGCCTCGTCCTCAAGACGGGTGCCGGCGAGATCCGCTTCGACCGCGGGATCTGAGGCAGCGCTCCGGCGTCATTCCGGGGCGCCGCGCAGCGGCGAACCCGGAACCCAGAACCGATGCCGGTTGTGGCAAAAGCGCGAGAGTGGATAGCTTTCTCCGAGCAGGGCATCAGTTCTTGATTCCGGGCTCAGGCCTTCGGCCTGCCCCGGAATGACGGTTGGGTGTTGCCTGTCCCTCTAATTGATCACTTCGCCTCTGCCATGACCTTCGCCTTCGGGCTGAAGGTGCCGTCGGCGTTCTTCTCCATCGCGACCAGCCCGTCATGCAAAGCGCGCAGTGTCGAGCGGTGGCCGATCGAGACGATGCTGGTCTGCGGCAGTTCGCGCCGGATCATCGCATAGATCTCGTTCTCGAGCGTCTCGTCGAGCGAGGCGGTCGCCTCGTCGAGGAAGAGCCAGTCGGGCTTGGCGAGCAGTGCGCGGGCGACCGCCAGCCGCTGCTGCTCGCCGCCGGAGAGGCGCTGGCCCCAGAGGTCGACCTCGTCGAGCCGCTCGGCGAGATGGCCGAGCTTGACCTTCTCCATTGCCGCCTGGATGTCGGCATCGCTGAAGGCGTTGGGCTCGGCCGGATAGGACAGCACTGCCCGCAGGGAGCCTTGCGGCAGGTAGGGCCGCTGCGGCAATAGCAGCATGTTCTGGCCGGCGGGCGTCGTGACCTTGCCCTTGCCGAACGGCCAGATGCCGGCGAGCGCCCGGAACAGGGTCGACTTGCCGGAGCCGGAGGGGCCGACGACCAGCGTCGAATGCCCGGCCGGCAGGGTCAGATCGGACGCGTTCACGATCTGCTTGCTGTTTGGCAGGGTGAGCGACAGCGTCTCGATCGTCGTGTCCTTGCCGGTCTTCTGCGCGATGTCGATCCCGGCGTCTGCGCCGCCGGCTCCCTGCGCTTCCGCCTGGGCGATCGCAGCCTCGAAGGTGGTGAGACGGTTGATCGAGGCGACATAGGAGGCGATCGACTGGTAGCGGTCGATGAAGAACGACATCGCCGTCTGCACCCGGTCGAAGGCCGAGGCGACCTGGGTCATGATGCCGAGCGTGATCTTGCCCGAGAAATAATGTGGCGCGAGCAGGATGTAGGGCACGACGACATTGGCCTGCGCGAAGGACAGGGTGAAGGTCGTCAGCCGCACCCGCGCCCAGACCAGCCGGTAAAAGTTCTGGACGATGTCACCGAAACGTTCGGTGAGGTGGCGTTGCTCGGAGGTCTCGCCGCGCATTAGGGCGATCTGTTCGGAATATTCGCGCAGCCGGGCCAGCGAGTAGCGGAAATTCGCCTCGCGCTTCTCCTGCTCGAACTCCAGGCCGATCATCGGCCGGCCGATGAGATGGGCGATCCAGGTCGCGGCGACCGAATAGATCAGCGCCATCCAGAAGATGAAGCCGGGAATGCTGATCTCGGTCCCTGGCACGACGCTGGCGACCGGGATCGACCAGAGGATGATCGAGAACGAGACCAGCGTCGACACCTGCGTCAGCAGTGGCAGGGCGAAGCTGTAGGTCTGGTTGACGAAGGCGCGCGTGTCTTCGGCGATACGCTGGTCGGGGTTGTCGGCGGTGTGGGCGAGCGAGACCCGGTAGTGATTGGCGTTGCGCAGCCAGGCCGCACTGAAGCTCTCCGCCATCCAGCGGCGCCAGCGGATCAGGAGCGTGTAGTTGGCAACCATCTCGATCAGGTTGGAGATGACGAAGATCGCCGCCCAGACGCTGAAGACGTAGATCAGCTGGTACCAGAAGGTCGCCGCGTCCTTCTCCTGGATCGCATTGTAGAAATCGCGATTGAAGAAGGAGAGGCGCAGCGAGATGCCGACCTGGATCTGGTTGAGCACCACGAGGAAGACCAGCAGCGCGATGCCGAGCCGGCCCGTGCCGATCGAGAAGGGCTTCACGGGCCAGAGCTGTGCCGTGGTCGCTTCCGGCGCCTCGAAATAGGGCGAAGCCAGCCGGGCGATGCGCCGGATCGCCGGGATGAACGAGATCCCGTAGACGAGGATGCCGAAGACGGCGATCGTCGTCGGCAGGCTCGCCGGCGGTGCGATCGCCTGCCAGCTGGCCGGCCAGAGCCCGGTTTG
The DNA here is from genome assembly GCF_056400825.1 of Allobosea sp. P4_H5. NCBI lineage: Bacteria > Pseudomonadati > Pseudomonadota > Alphaproteobacteria > Hyphomicrobiales > Alloboseaceae > Allobosea > Allobosea sp. P4_H5. The sequence goes on from NZ_JBFUKM010000004.1 coordinate 363,681, forward strand.
CGCCAGCACCGCGCCGGCACCGGTCGCCACGTATTCCACCGCGAAGATGACCGAGAAGATCTTCAGGAAGGTGCTGATCTCGGTTGCCCGGAAGGTGGCGAATGCCAGCAGCAGGCCGACGGCGCCGAGGCCGAGGATGCCGTGGCTGCCGCTTTGCTGGCCGACCACGAGCGCGATCACGGCAAGCGCGGCGACGGCGAAACTCAACAGGCGCATGGCATCGTCCTTGTCGGGGAATCAGCGCGGGAGACGCACTGCTTAGGAGAAAGCGTTGTAGATCAGCCCTGCGCACAAAAAAGGCCCGGCTCAAGACCGGGCCGCGCTTTTTCAGCGTTTTGTGATGGGCCTCACTCCCTGTCGACCGAATAGGCGCCTGCGCCGGCCGCGAACAGCACGAGGAAGCCGCCGGCGACCGACAGGTTCTTCATGAACAGGAGCTGCTGCATCGGCTGCGCCCAGTTCATGTGGAACAGCACTGTGGCGGCGAGGGTGAAGGCGCACAGGACAAGGGCGACGAGGCGGGTCTTGAAGCCGATGACGATCATCAGGCCGCCGAGCAACTCGACGATGATGACGAGCGGCAGCAGGATACCGGGCACGCCGGCCGAGGCCATGTAGCCTTGCGTACCGGCATAGCCGCTGATCTTGGACCAGCCGGCGAGCACGAACATCAGGGCGAGCAGGATGCGGCCGACCAGTTTGGCGGCATCGCCCAGGGCAGGGTTGTTCATGAAAAGGACCCCCGAAAGCATGAGCGCGGCAGGATGCCGCACCAGTCGCGATCTAGGACCTACAACCAAAGTCGACGCAAGCCTGCGGGCGCTCGTAGCTGTGCAAAGCGGCTCGTTGCCGAACCGGGGTTCAGCCGCCCGGCTTCTGCTTGCGCCGCGCTTCCAGTTCATCCGTTACGGCGATGACGTCGAGATAGTCCTCGTGCTTCGCCGGCGCATAGCGCGACACTTGCCCGTCAGTGAAGGCCCTGAACACCTCCGGGGCCTCGTCCTTCATCGTCATCATGGCTGCGACGAACGCATCCTTGAGAGCAGGGGGCAGGTTCGCCCGTGTCGAGAACGGGCTCGCCGGGATGAGCGGGGAAGTCCAGATCACCCGCGTCGCATCGGCAGGGATCATGCCGCGCAGCGCCAGCCGCTGCACGACGCCGGAGTTTTCGTTGACCTGATAGGTCGCGACGCCGTCGAACTGGCCGCGCACCAGCGCCAGAACCGAATTATCGTGGCCGCCGGAGAAGACCGTGCCGCCGAAATGCGCCTGCGGATCGAAACTCTGCTTGCGCAGGAAATAGGCGGGGAAGGCAAAGCCCGAGGTCGAGTTCGGATCGGCGAAGGCGAAGCTCTTGCCCTTGAGGTCGGCGATCGTCCGATAGGGGCTGTCGGCACGCACGACCACGACCGAGTAGTAGCCTTCCTGGCCGTTGTTATCGACATCGCGGAACAGCGGCTGCAGCTTGTCGCCGAGCACGCGCCGGCCGAGCGAATAGACCGCCGGCCCGAAGCGGGCGAATTCGAGCTGATCGGCGCGCATCGCCTCGACCAGTCCGGCATAGTCGCTGACCCGGTAGAGCTTCACCGGCACGCCGAGCTTCTGCGCAAGATAGTCGACCACGGGCTGGTTGCGTGCGACCGCCGCCGCCTCGTTCTCGGCCGAGGATACGCCGAAACGCACTTCCTTGATCGCCTGCCGCCAGTCCTGCTGGGCGAGGGCAGGTAGTGCGAGGCTCGAAGCGGAGCCGGCAAGGAACAGGCGGCGGGTGATCATGACTAGGTCTCCGAAGGAAACCCATCCGATCAGCAGGCGGCGTCAACGTGATTACGAGGCGATGTCGTTTGCGCGACGCGCCGGCAAACGAGAAAGGCCCGGCTTGCGCCGGGCCTCCATGGTTCTCGCAAAAGGCGAGGGCTGGGCTTCTTATCAGAAGTCCATGCCGCCACCGAAACCGGGCTTGCCCGGTTTCGGCACTCAAGGTCTTGGGCGTCTGGACTTCCTCAGAAGTCCATGCCGCCCATGCCGCCGCCGCCCATCGGGGGCATCGGGGCGTCCTTCTTCGGCGCCTCGGCGATCATCGCCTCGGTGGTGATCAGCAGGCCGGCGATCGAAGCCGCGTCCTGGATCGCCGTGCGCACGACCTTGGTCGGGTCGATGATGCCGGCCTTGACCAGGTCGCCATACTCGCCGGTCTGGGCGTTGTAGCCCCAGGCGTAGTCCTTCGACTCCAGCAGCTTGCCGATCACGACCGCGCCGTCACCGCCGGCGTTGTCGACGATCTGGCGAGCCGGAGCAGCGATCGCCTTGCGGACGATCTCGACGCCGGTCTTCTGGTCGTCGTTCTGGGTCTTGATGCCCTTGACCGAGGACAGCGCACGCAGGAGGGCGACGCCGCCGCCCGGCAGGATGCCTTCTTCCACCGCAGCGCGGGTGGCGTTCAGGGCATCGTCGACGCGGTCCTTCTTCTCCTTGACCTCGACCTCGGTCGCGCCACCGACGCGGATGACCGCGACGCCGCCGGCGAGCTTGGCCAGACGCTCCTGGAGCTTCTCACGGTCGTAGTCCGAGGTGGTCTCCTCGATCTGCGCCTTGATCTGCGCAACGCGGCCCTCAATGTCCTTCTTCTTGCCGGCGCCGTCGATGATCGTGGTGTTCTCCTTCTCGATGCGCACCTTCTTGGCGCGGCCGAGCATGTTGAGCGTCACGGTCTCGAGCTTGATGCCGAGGTCTTCCGAGATCATCTGACCGGCGGTCAGGATCGAGATGTCCTCGAGCATGGCCTTGCGGCGGTCACCGAAGCCCGGAGCCTTGACGGCCGCGACCTTCAGGCCGCCACGGAGCTTGTTGACGACGAGCGTGGCGAGAGCCTCGCCCTCGACGTCCTCGGCGATGATCAGGAGCGGCTTGCCGGTCTGCACGACGGCCTCGAGGATCGGCAGCATCGCCTGGAGCGACGACAGCTTCTTCTCGAAGATGAGGATGTAGGGGTCCTCGAGCTCGGCGACCATCTTCTCGGCGTTGGTGATGAAGTAGGGCGAGAGATAGCCACGGTCGAACTGCATGCCCTCGACGACGTCGAGCTCGGTCTCGGCGGTCTTGGCTTCCTCGACGGTGATGACACCCTCGTTGCCGACCTTCTGCATGGCGGTCGAGATCATCTTGCCGACCGACTCGTCGCCGTTCGCCGAGATGGTGCCGACCTGCGCGACTTCCGCGTTCGAGGTGACCTTCTTGGAGTTCTTCTTGAGGTCGGCGACGATGGCCTCGACGGCCAGGTCGATGCCGCGCTTCAGGTCCATCGGGTTCATGCCGGCCGCAACCGACTTGGCGCCCTCACGGACGATCGCCTGGGCGAGCACGGTGGCGGTGGTGGTGCCGTCGCCGGCATGGTCGTTTTGGCGCGAAGCGACTTCGCGGACCATCTGAGCGCCCATGTTCTCGAACTTGTCGGCGAGCTCGATCTCCTTGGCGACGGTGACGCCGTCCTTGGTGATGCGCGGGGCGCCGAACGACTTCTCGATCACGACGTTGCGGCCCTTCGGACCCAGCGTGACCTTTACGGCATTGGCGAGGATGTCCACGCCGCGCAGCATCTTGTCGCGGGCGTCGGTGGAAAAGCGAACTTCTTTGGCAGCCATGAGACTACTCCTGATTGAACTCTACGGACGGGTGGGCGTCTGGCTGCTCAGCCGACGATGCCCATGATGTCGGATTCCTTCATGATCAGGAGATCCTGGCCGTCGATCTTGACCTCGGTGCCACTCCACTTGCCGAAGAGGACGCGATCGCCCTTCTTGACATCGAGCGCAACCAGCTTGCCGGCGTCGTCGCGGGCACCAGCGCCGACGGCGACGACCTCGCCCTCCTGGGGCTTTTCCTTGGCGGTATCGGGGATGATGATGCCACCCTTGGTCTTCTCTTCGCCATCAAGGCGACGGACCACAACGCGGTCATGCAGCGGACGGAACTTCATGGTTCTGTCTTCCTCTCGGTCTTATTCTGGACGGGCTCGAGTTTGGCCCGTGAAAGGGGTCTGTTAGCAGTCTCACCAAATGAGTGCTAACCGACGTCGCGGAGATAGGCGCGGGGTCTGCCGGAGTCAAGGAAAGCGCTGCGCAAAAGGTGAACGCGACGACCGGCCGCCATCTGCGCTGCTGCGGTGGGACCTTAAACCGGCTATCGTGGCGAGATGACGACGCCAGTGCCCGATCTCCATCTCGACGACATCGCCCGCTCCTGCGTGGTGTTGCATGTGCGCATGACCGCACGGGCCGTGACCCGCGCCTATGACGAGGCAATGCGTCCGAGCGGCCTGAAGATCACCCAGTTCGTGCTGCTCTCGGCCCTCTCGACCGGCGCCTGGCGCTCGGTCACCGAGCTTGCCGACCGCTTTGCGCTGGAGCGGACGTCGCTGACCCGCAACCTCCAGCTCCTCGCTGCCGAGAAGCTGATCGAACCGGTCGACTGCAAGGGCAGGGCGCTGACCTATGCCGTGACCGAGAAGGGCCGCGCCGCGATCGAGGCGGCGATCCCTTATTGGCGCGCGGCGCAGGACAAGATCGAGGGCGGGCTCGGCCAAGAGCGCTGGAGCGAGACGCGCGACAGTCTCAGGACGATTAGACGGGCCGCGAGGGAAGTCGGCTGACCCCACACCGGCTGGCTTGACCGCCATCCAATTCCATCTCTATCGTGCATCTACACGATAGAGATGGAGCGCAGTCATGTCCCGCCAGGTCGGTGTCGTCAGCCGTGATGTCCTGCTGGCGGAGGACGGCACATCCTTCCTGCGCGGGATCGTCGAGGGACGCCATCCCGGCCCACCTTTCGCCGACACCATGGATTTCGACCTCGTCGAGGTCGAGGAGGGCAGGGCGGTCTTCGTCGGCACGCCCTCGCCGCGCTTCTTCAACCCGCTGGGAACGATCCACGGCGGCTGGATCGCGACGATCCTCGATTCCGCCATGGCCTGCGCCGTGCACTCGACGCTGCGGGTCGGCGAGGGCTACACCACGCTGGAGATGAAACTGAACTATGTCCGCCCGGTCATGCCCGCCAGCGGCCCGGTGCGCTGCGAGGGCAAGCTGATCCATCGTGGCGGTTCGGTCGCGACCAGCGAGGGCAAGCTGATCGACGCGCAAGGCAAATTGCTGGCGCACGGGACGGAGACCTGCATGATCTTCGGTGCGAAGGCGGGTGCGGGGCGCTGATCGGGCGCCGCACCTGCCGGTGGCAGGAGCGGCTCGTGACATTTGCGCCATTTACCGACGCGGCCGTCGAAGCGAGGTTTCGATCGCTGCCGGAGCCACTTCGGCTGCCCATGCTGCGCCTGCGCCAGATGATCCTCGAGGCCGCCGCCGGAAATCCCGACATAGGGCCGCTCATGGAGACGCTGAAATGGGGCGAGCCTGCCTGGCTGCCCAGGCGGCCGAGGACCGGGACGACTGTGCGGATCGACGCACTGAAAGGCTCGTCGACCCACTACGCGCTCTATGTCCACTGCCAGACCAGCCTGATCGAGACGTATCGGCGCCATTACTCCGAGCAGTTCAGCTACGACGGTAACCGGGCGCTGATCTTCGCTGTCGAGCGCGAGCCGCCGGCCGAGCCGCTGGCGCATTGCATCGCCCTCGCTTTGACCTATCACCGCTGGGCAAAGCGCTGAGCGCCGCTTACTCGCCGCGATAGTTGCCCGGGCTCTCGCCCATCACCCGCTTGAAGCGGCGATTGAAGGTCGAGAGGTCGCCGAAGCCGCAATCGAAGGCGATGCCCGCGACCGGCAGCTTCGTCCGGCGCAGCAGCAAGGCCGCCCTGTGCAGGCGGGTGCGCAGCACATATTGATGCGGCGTCATCCCGATCAGCGCCCGGAAGGTGCGCAGGAAATGATAGGGGCTCATCGCCGCCTGCCGCGCCAGTTCATCGATCGAGAGAGCGTCTTCGCAATGCGCCTCGATATGGCGCAGCGCCCGCGTGATCCGGCGTTGGTCGCGAGCGCTCGGCGTCTCGATCCCGGGCTTTGCCCCTGACAGCACGCTCGCCACCGCGCCGGCGAGGCGCAGCGCGGTTTCCTCCAGCCTCCCGGGCTCGTCCAAGGCGATTTCCGCTTCGGCGACGACACCGGCGAGCGGCGCGAGGGCCGGTAGATGCGCCTGTGCGAAACCGATTTGCCGGGCGCCCGGCACGGCCGCGACGATGCCTTCGAGCCAGGCCGGTTCGAACTGGAAGGCGAGACAGCGGTCGCCGGCCGCATGCTCATGGCCGCATTCGAAGCAGGCGCCGCGATTGCCGAGCAGTAGCGAGCCCGGCGCCAGCACAGCGCTGCCCTGTGTCGAGCGATAGCGGAACGAGCCGCTGCGGACGATGGCGATGCAGTGCTGCGGGTGCGCTTCCTCGAAGGCGCGGTCGTCCGGGCCGGCCGTGCAGACGATGTCGCTGACCCGCCAGCCGGGGCCCGACGCCAGGAGATGAGCGGTCGCTGTCATGGTTCGTAAGTTTAGCAGTTTTTCCCAAGCGAGGCCCGAGGCTCCGGGTCTAGCTGGACACCAACTTGGTCCAGACGGAGCCCGATCATGACAGCAGCGCCATCGACGCTGGCCGGGTGACGTGCATCAGGGCCTGGCGACAAGGAGGACGACCATCATGTTCGATCACATCTCCATCGGCGTTCGCGAGCTTCCTCGTACGAAACGCTTCTACGACGCGGCGCTGGGTGCGCTCGGCTATGGCTGTCTCAGTGCTGACGAAAGCTCGCTCGGCTATGGCAAGGACGGTGTCGGGCTCTGGATCGGCGCGGTCTCGGCGCCGGTGCCACCGGACCGCGACTCCAACCTGCATTTCTGCTTCGTCGCACCGACGCGCCAGAGCGTCGACGCCTTCCATGCGGCGGCGCTGGCGGCCGGCGGCACCGATAATGGCAAGCCGGGCCTGCGCGAGTCCTACGGCCCCGATTACTACGCAGCCTTCGTCGTCGATCCAGACGGTTATCGGCTGGAAGCGTATTGCGGCAAGCCGGCCTGAGGCCGCTAATGCTCGGGCGGCAGGTCGTGTGCCGCCCATTCGCTGCGCGGGATCGCCTCGCCGACGCGGAACTGGAAGCCGGCGACCTTGCCGTTCGCTGCCATCTCGCAGCGGAAGTGCAGGCCATACCATTGCTTGCGGCTGCGGAAGGCGGCGCCCTCTGCCTCCAGGGCGCTCTTCGTCAGCTTCGTGCTAGCCATGGCGTAGGCGACGACGCGGTCGGGCTCGAATTCCGCTTTCCAGGCATGGATCTGACTCATCGCCTCGAGATTGCAGAGCTGCTCGACGCGCTCGCTCGCCTCGAGCGTCTTCAGCGCCTCCCGCGCCCCGCGACTGCGCGGATTCGCCAGCACGCTTTCGGAATGCAGCGTTCGGGCCGTGATCATCGCTGGCGGTTCGGCCGGCGGTGGAACGGGCGGGGTGGCGGGCCTCTCAGGCGGGGTGGTGGTGGGAGCTGGCTGCGGAGGTGACGGGACCTCGGCTGTAGGAGGAGCGGGCGCCTGGGCCGGGACGGGAGGCGTCAGCGCCTCCGGCGCGACCAGCTCGACCTCGACGCTCGTCTCGATCGGCGGCGTGAAGCTGCTGATCGCTCGGATGGCGAGGAGGAGACCGAACAGGAGATGGAAGCAGAGCGCGGCAGGAAGGCCGGGTTCGCGCAGGACGCGAGCAGCGGTGTCGGCGCGCTGCATCCCCGAGTCAATCGCCGTTGGAACGGAAGGCAAGCATGGCGGGCGGTCTCTCCCCTCGCATTCTCCCGTGCAGAAGCCGACCAAGCCGGCGAATTTGCGGCGGAGATCAGCGCCGACTGACCGCGAAGGCGCCGGCGACGATCAGCAATGCACCGGCATAGGTCGTCCAGAGCGGCACCTCGTTGAAGACGAACCAGCCGAGCAGGCTCGCCCAGACCAGCGCCGTGTACTCGATCGGCGCCAGCCGCGAGGCGGGGGCGCGGGCGAAGGCCGAAGTCAGCGACAGATGCCCGGCGACGCCGAGCGCGCCGCCTGCGAGATAGGCGAGCAGGTCGCCACCGCTCATCGGCTGGAAGACGTAATAAGCCGGCCAGGCCAGGCAGAGCGCCGGTCCGGCGTTCTGGAACAGCACGATGATCGCCGGGTGCTCTTTCACCGCGATCGTGCGCAGCAGGATCAGGTTGAAGGCATAGGAGACCGCCGAGACCAGCGCGGCGGCGACGCCGAGCTCGGCGCCGGTGACGCCGCCCTGCAGGCGCGGCCAGACCATCACCAGCATGCCGGCGAGGCCGAAGCCGAGCGCCTGCAGGATGCGCCCGTCGAGCCGTTCCTTCAGGATCAGTGCCCCGAGCAGCGCGACGAAGACCGGGGCGAGGAAGGAGAGGGTCAGCGCCTCCGCCAGCGGTAGCACCGAGATCGAATAGAAGAAGCTGCCGGCGGTGACGATGACCAGCGGTATGCGGATGCTGTTGCCGATCAGGCTCGTCCGCGTCGGCCGCGCCGGCCGCAGCACCGTGACGACGATGATCGCGCAGACGGCGCCCGCCGCGAAGCGCATGAACAGCGCCAGCAGGAACGGGTGCTGCTGCATCTGCGCCTTGATCACCGCGTCCATCGCGGTGAGCAGAGCGATGCCGAGAACCGCCCGCAGCGCGGTGTTGAGGTTCATGGCTGCGCCGGGGCGAGCGGCTTGCGGAAATGATATTCCCAGGTCGAGGAGATGTCGGCGAGATAGCGCTCACCCGGCCAGCGCACGAAGCCGAGCTTCTCGTAGAAGCGGTGGCCGCGGGCGAACTTGCTGTCCGACCACAGCATCATCTCGCCATAGCCGCCGGCTTCAGCGAAGGCGAGGGTGCGGGCGAACAGCGCCTGCGCCAGCCCGCTGCCGCGTTGGCTCGGATCGGCATAGACCTTGAACAGCTCGACCGCGTTCTGGTCGGGCACGGGCACGACGGCGATCGAGCCAGCAATACGCCCATCCGGGCCATCCGCTACCCAGAGCTTGCCACCCTTCTGCGCATAGTGGCTGGCCGGGCGACGCAGCTCGGGGAACTCCGACCAGTCGAAGAAGCAGTTCGGGTATTCGGCAAAGGTCGCGGCGATCAGGGCGGCGAGCGGCTCCGAATCGGCATCGGTGGCGTCGCGAAGGGCGGGCAGGGCGGTCATGATCGATCGCTTAGGGCCAATCCGGCCTGCTGCAAAGATGGGCGGCTCGCGCGCCTGCCATGCCGTTATCGCAGCAATGCGAGCGCGGCGTCAGTCGTCAGCTTCAGTGCGGCTGCGGCAAGCAGCAGATAGCAGGCGAAGAACAGCCGCTTCTGGTCGAGCCGCTCATGCAGCCAGCGGCCGATCCAGACGCCGATTGGCGCCGCCGGCAGCAAGGCGAGGGCGGCCCAGAGCGCCTGCGGCTGCTTCAGGCCGAGCGCCAGATAGGGCGGCAGCTTCAGCAGGTTGCCGAGCATGAAGAAGGCGATGGTCGTGCCGACGAAGGCGGTCTTGGAAAGCCCACGCGCCAGGAGGTACATCGCGACCGGCGGGCCGCCGGCATGGGCGACGAAGGTGGTGAAGCCCGAGGCCGTGCCGGCCAGCAGGGCCAATGGCGGCGAGACAGGTAGCTGCCCGGCCGGCGCGGTACGGCCGCGCAGGAACCAGTGCGCCGTGAAGGCGAGCGTGATGACGCCGATGATCAGCGTGACGATGCGGGCATCGACGATCAGGAACACGGCATAGCCGATCGCGATGCCGATGATCAGGCCGGGGATCAGCCAGGCGAGGTCCGGCTTCGACCAGGTCGAGACGCCGAAGCTGCCGATGGCGAAGAGGTCCATCGCGGCGATCAGCACCGCCACCATGATCGCGCCCTGCAGCGGATCGACGACGAGCGCCAGCAGCGGCACGCCGAGGATGGCGAGACCGCCGCCGAAGGCGCCCTTGCCGATGCCCATCAGCAGGGTGGTGGTCCAGCCGACGAGATAGAACATCGGATCGCCGGGCATCGGCTCAGCCCGTCGCCAAGGCGCAGAACGAGGTCGTGCCAGTTTCCGCTTGGACAGGCGCGGTTTGGCGGTTAGGCGGGATCAGCGCAGTCATGCGCGGCCGGTGCTGAGTCGGCTTGCCCCTTCGCGATGGCGTCATGACCGTACTCCTGCCCTTCGTGATCAATGCCGGGCTGAACTTCGTCCTCGGACTGCTCATCGCCTATTTCCTCGGCCCCGCCGAATTCGGCCGCTACGCCATCGGCGCGGCGATGCTCGTGCTGCTCAATACCGCGCTGCTCGACTGGATCAGGCTCTCGGCCGTCCGTTTCTACTCGCAGAAGAGCCGGGAGGAACAGCCGCAGATCAGGGCGACCCTCGATGTGCTGAGCGCGGGGATCACGCTCGCCCTGTGCGGCATCCTGGTCGCGGCGGTCGTCGCCGGCGTCGATTTCGGCCTGCCGGTCATGCTCGTCGCCGGCTCGGTGCTGGGCGGCATCTGCGCCGGCCTGTTCGATTATCACGGCGCCATCGCCCGGGCCCGTTTCCTCGATGCGGCCTATGCCCGCCTGATCATCATCAAGAACGTGCTCGCCTTGCTGCTGATGGTCGGCGGCGCCTGGTGGACGCGCGACGCGACGGTCGTGATGTTCGGTGGCGTCCTCAGCGCCATGGCGGCCCTGCTGGCGGTGCGGCGGGCGCTGGCGGACGCGCCGCTCTCCTGGTCGGCGGCGCGGCGCGACCTCGCGCTCGACTTTGCGCGCTATGCGCTGCCGATCGTCGGCGCGAATGCGATCTATTCGCTGATCCCGCTGCTCAATCGCTCGCTGCTCGCCGACAGCAACGGCTTCGCCGAGGCTGGCTATTTCTCGCTCGCCGCCGATATGGGCTTGCGCCTGTTCGGCATGCTTGCCTCGACGCTGGAGATCGTCATGCTGCGCGAGGTGCTGCGGCTCGACGAAACCAAGGGTGAGCGCGCGGCGCAGAAGCGCATCGCTGCCAATCTGGTGATCGTGCTGATGGTGTCGCTGCCGGTGGCCGCGGGCCTCTTCCTGGTCTTGCCGGCGTTCGAGGCCTTGCTGGTGCCGGCGAAGTTCCATGGCCATTTTTCCGGCTATCTGCGGCTATTGCTGCCCGGCCTCGTCGCGCTCGCGATCTTCGCCGCCGGCATCTACCCGGTCTTCCTGCTCGGCAAGCGCACGGGGGTGGTGACGCTGGCGGCCCTCGCAGGCCTCCTCGTCAACCTCGCTCTGGTCTTCGCCGCCGGCGCGCTCGGCCCGGAACGCTATGCGCTCGGCCAGACCCTCAGCTTCCTCGTGGTTCTCGCCATCACCGGCTGGGTGGGCCTGCGCTCGCTCCCGGTCTCCCCGAACTGGCGGGAGATCGGCATCGTCATCGCGGCGGTCGTCGCCATGGCGATCGTCGTCTGGCCGCTCTCCGGCCGGCTCTCTCCTCTGCCCGAACTGCTGCTGCAGGGCACGCTTGGCCTCGCCGTCTATGGCGGGCTGATGCTCGCCTTCGACGTGGTCCGTTGCCGGACGTTGCTGCGGCTCTGGCTCACCATGCGCAAAAGCCGGAGCCGGCACTAGCGGAGGGTGTGAACCAGGCGTTTACCGCGTTTGCTGGCGGATCGCTAAGGTTAACCTCGGGAATTTGAGCGATTGAGCCGGTTCCGGGGCCGATAGAGTCAACGATTCACCATTCATTTCAACGCATCGCCTCACGCTTCCTGCCTGTTGCGTAAAGAGAGTTGCGTCATGCGTTCGCTCTATCTCGTTCCCCTTGTTGTGCTCGGCGGCGTGCTGCTGTCGGCTGAGGCCAATGCCGAGACCTATTGGCGCCCGGCCGATCCGATGGTCACGCATTCGGCTGGCCGTGGCCAATATGGCGGCGGCTTCATCGAGATGATGATGACCGGCCAGGACCCGACCGACTATGGCCGGGGCGGGGCGGTCTACAACCGGCCGCAGCGCGGCGCCTACGGCCAGCAGCCGGCGATGCGCCGGCTCTCCGACTACGAGGCGCCGGTGCCGATCCAGGGCGATCCGATGGAGCCGCGCCGCGAGCGCCGCTCTGCTGCGCTCGGCGAGCCGATCCCGGCCGAACGGCCGATCGCGCGCACCCTCGATCCGCGCTTCCAGAAGCAGGAGGTCGCCTATGACGGCCCGCACAAGCCCGGCACCATCGTCATCGACACGCCGCGCCGCTTCCTCTTCCTGGTCCAGCCCGGCGGTCGTGCCTTGCGCTACGGCATCGGCGTCGGCCGCCCTGGCTTCGAATGGGCCGGCATGAAGGCGGTCACCCGCAAGGCGGAATGGCCGAGCTGGACGCCGCCGGCCGAGATGCTGAAGCGCCGGCCCGATCTGCCGCGCTTCATGGCGGGCGGCCCCGAGAATCCGCTCGGCGCCCGCGCCATGTATCTCGGCTCCTCGCTCTACCGCATCCACGGCACCAACGAGCCGAACACGATCGGCCAGGCGGTCTCCTCCGGCTGCATCCGTATGAACAACGAGGATGTTGTCGACCTCTACGAGCGGGTGCGGGTCGGCGCCAAGGTCTTCGTGATCTGAGGCCGGCCGCACACTGCCCGACGGAAAAAGGCCCGCCTGTCGCCAGGCGGGCCTTTTCGTTTCAGGAGGCCGTGCGGCGCTCAGGCCCAGTCGTCGTCGCCTCCGCCCGGGCCATCGGCATCGCCGCCATGGCCGTGCCGACCGCCGCTGCCCCGGCTCCAGTCGGGCGCGGGCCGCCGCGGATGGTGTCGATCACGGCGCGCAGCGGTGGCGCCATTTGCCGTTGGGCCGGATAGCAAAGGTAGTAGCCGGGGAAAGGCGCCGACCATGCCTCGAGCAGCGGGACGAGGCGGCCCTCAGTGATGTGGGGGGCAATCAATTGCTGGCTGGCGAAGGCGATGCCGACCCCGTCGACCGCCGCTCGCACCCCGAAGTCCTTCCTGTTGGAGATCAGCGGGCCATCGACGGCGACCTCGAACCATTTGCCGTTTTCCATGAACTCCCATTTGTACGGCGTCTTCTGGCCCGGCCAGCGCCAGCCGATACAGCGATGGGCGAGAAGGTCGCGCGGATGGGCCGGTGTGCCGTGCCGGGCGAGATAGTCGGGCGAGGCCACCGCGGTCTGGCGCAGTTCCGGGCCGAGCTTCACGGCGATGAGGTCCTTGTCGATCACCTCCCCGAGCCGGATGGCGACGTCGTAGCCCTCCGCCACGATGTTCACGACGGCATCGTCGAGGGTGACGTCGAGCACGACCTGCGGATAGGCATCGCTGAAGGCACGCAGGATCGGCGTCAAATAGAGGTCTGCCGCCGCCCGAAAGCAGTGCATCCGCACGGTGCCGACGGGGTGGGCACGGCGCTCGCGGGTCTCGCCCAGCGCCTCCGCCAGCTCCTCGACGGCGGGCTGCACCCGTTCGAACAGCTTGGCCCCCGCCTCGGTCAGGGAGACGCTGCGGGTGGTGCGGTTGAACAGGCTGACCCCGACCCGCTCCTCGAGCGCGCGGACCATCTGGCTCAGCGCCGAGGATGACACGCCGAGATTCTCGGCCGCCCGGCTGAAGTTCAGCGAACCGGCGACGGCCACGAAAGCACGGAGCTGGTTGAAGTCTCCGGCGGACAAAAGAGAGATGTTCATGGTCATCTCGATTGCTTAGCTCAACTTACAAAGCTGATTAGTGCGCACGGGTTAAACATTACGGTTGCTCTGAGCTATATTGTTCTGGATGCTGGTTTTGAAGGACATCATAATGACGTCGCAAGACACGCCCTCGGTGGCAAACATAGATGGATTGGTCGCCCTGGCGAAAACTTATTTCGACGCTGCCTATGCAATGGATGCCGACAGCTTCGCGACCATCTTCGACCCTGCCGCCCTTGTCACCCGGCGCGGTGATGGCGATAGCGTGGTGGTCACTCCCATCGCCGCCTGGCTCGATCTGGTCCGAACCCTGACGTCTCCGCAGGAGGGCGGGAGCGTGCGGGCCGACCAGATCCTCTCCATCGCCATGAGCCGTGACATGGCGCTGCTCAAGCTGCGCCTGCGGATCCCACCTCGCGAGGTGACCGACCTGTTGTCGTGCTTCTACCTGAATGGGCGCTGGCAAATCGTCCAGAAGGTGTTCGCCGCCGAGACCCTGGCCTGAAAACCCGGCTGTCGGCCGCCACCGGCACCTCGCCTGCCGTTCTCTAAAACAAGAGGCCCGCCGGTCGCCAGGCGGGCCTCGTCGTTTCAGCTGAGCGTGCGGGGCTCAGGCCCAGTCGTCGTCGCCGCCTCCGCCCGAGCCGTCGTCATAGCTGCCATCGTCGTAGCTGGCGTCCTGATAGGTTGGCTCCGGCTGGGCCTGCTGCGGCTCCGCGGCCGGCTGCTGGTCGGCGGCCGTCTGCGTATCCTTCGCCGCCTCGCTGTTCTGCGAGGCGTCCTTGTTCTGGGCGGTGCTGGCTTCGGCCGGCTTGGCTTCGCTCGCCGCGCTCTTGTTGCCGCCGAGTGCGTTCATCAGCATGTTGCCGGCGACCATGCCGCCGGCGACGCCGGCTGCCGTCGTCAGCGCACTCGCCATGAAGCCGCCGCCGCGGGCCGGAGGCTGCTGCGGCGCCTGGTTCTGCCAGGAACCGGGGGCCGGGGCCGCGCCCATGCCTTGCTGCGGGGCCATTCCTTGCTGCGGCGCTGCAGCCTGGCTGCCCCAGGGCGGCGAAGCCGGCTGCGGCGCGGCGCGCTGCGGGAAGGACGGCACCGAGCCGGAGCGGGCCGGCTGGCTCGCGCCGCCGCCGAAGATGCCCGACAGGAAGCCGCCGGACTGCTGCGCCGGGGCAGGGGCCGGTGCGGGCGGCTGGTTGCGCAATTGCTCGACCTCGGCCTGCAACTGCTCGATCTGGCCCTGCAGGCTGGTGAGCGCCTGTTCCTGCACATAGACCGATTGCGCCATCGCATAGACTGCATAGGGCTGCTCGCGCAGCCTGTCGGCGATGAAGCGTTCAGCCTCGGGGTCGCGGGGCTGGTTGGCCGCCTGACGCAGGCGATCGAAAATCCCGGCGATCACGTCGCGTTCTTGCGGCGTCATCGTCATCTCCTCTCATGTTGGACAGGGCGGTCGCCCTGTCGCCCCGAAAGGTGGTGACGGCTTATGACGCTATCAAGGCGACGGCCCGGCGCCTTTCTGTCGCGTCGTCAGGGAAAGCGCTTCAGGCGTTGCCGACATTGACATAGGTGAAGCCGCGCTTGTGCATCTCGCTGGAGCGGTAGATGTTGCGCAGGTCGATGACGACGGGATGCCGCAGCGCAGCCTTGACCCGATCGAGGTCGAGGGCGCGGAAGGCGTCCCATTCCGTGACGATCACCAGCGCATCCGCCCCGTCGAGGCAGGAATAGGCGTCGGGTGCGTAGGCGATCTCGGGCATCAGCGTCCTGGCGCTCGCCATCGCCTCGGGATCATAGGCGACGATCTCGGCGCCGGCGTCGAGCAGCGCCGTCACGATCGCGAGCGAGGGCGCCTCGCGCATGTCGTCGGTGTTCGGCTTGAAGGCGAGGCCGAGGATGGCGATGCGCTTGGCCCGGACCGAGCCGCCGCAGGCGGCGATGACCTTACGCGCCATCGCGCGCTTGCGCTGGTCGTTGACCGCGACCACCGTCTCGACCAGGCGCAAGGGGCTTTCCATGTCCTGCGCCGTCTTGATCAGCGCGAGCGTATCCTTCGGGAAGCAGGAGCCGCCATAGCCGGGGCCGGCATGCAGGAACTTGCCGCCGATGCGGTTGTCGAGGCCGATGCCGCGCGCCACCTCCTGGACATTGGCGCCGACCCGCTCGCACAGGTCCGCCATCTCGTTGATGAAGGTGATCTTGGTCGCGAGGAAGGCGTTGCCGGCGTATTTGATTAGCTCGGAGGTCCGCCGCGCGGTGAACAGGAGCGGCGCCGCATTGAGATAGAGCGGCCGGTAGATATCCTCCATCACCTTGCGGGCGCGATCGTCCTCCGTGCCGATGACGATCCGGTCCGGGCGCTTGAAGTCGGCGATCGCGGCACCCTCGCGCAGGAATTCCGGATTGGAGACCACGGCGAAATCGGCATCGGGCCGGGTCTCGCGCATGATCCGCTCGACCTCGTCTCCGGTGCCGACCGGCACGGTCGACTTGGTGACGACGACCGTGAAGCCGTCGATCGCCGCGACGACGTCGCGCGCCGCCTGGTGGACATAGGACAGATCGGCATGGCCGTCGCCGCGGCGCGAGGGCGTGCCGACCGCGATGAAGACGGCATCGGCCGCCGCGACCGGCCCGGCGAGCTCGGTGGTGAAGGAGAGCCGCCCGGCACGGACATTGTTGGCGACGAGGTCGTCGAGGCCGGGTTCGTAGATCGGGATCTCGCCACGCTTCAGGGCGGCGATCTTGCCGGCGTCGGTGTCGACGCAGGTCACCTCATGGCCGAAATCGGCGAAGCAAGCTCCGGAGACCAGGCCGACATAGCCTGAACCGATCATCGTCACGCGCATCTGGCGGTCTCATCGTCTCGTCGGCGGGCTGCCGACCGGCTGGGCGTAGCGCAAAACCGCGTCGAGGCAAATCGCAGCCGCCCGGGGCTGGAGGAGTAGCCCGATCTGGCGAAGGGACCGTGACGGCGCCGCGGCGGCATGAAAAAGGGCGGCTGCGAGCCGCCCTTTCCGAAACGAGCCGGCTGGTAGCAAGGTTCAGATGTCGTCCGGCGGCAGAGGCGCGTCGGTCTCGTCGATCTGCGGCTCGGAGGTCGGATTGCGGTTCAGCACGACCACGGGGGTCCCGGTCGGGACGCGGCTGTGGAGGTCGATGATGTCCTGGTTGAACAGGCGGATGCAGCCCGACGACACGGCCTTGCCGATCGACCAGGGCTCGCTGGTGCCGTGAATGCGGTACAGCGTGTCCTGGCTGCCCTGGTAGAGATAGAGCGCGCGCGCGCCGAGCGGGTTCTCGATGCCGCCAGCCATGCCGCCGGCCCAGCGGGCGTTCCGCTCCGGCTCGCGGGCGACCATCGCCGCGGTCGGCGTCCAGCGCGGCCACTCGGCCTTGCGGGCGACGGTGGCGCGACCGCGCCAGGACATGCCCTGCTTGCCGACGCCGATGCCGTAGCGGATGGCGCGACCGTTCTCGCGGACCAGGTAGAGATAGCGGGCCGAGGTGTCGACCACGATCGTGCCGGGCCGCTCGGGGGTCCGGTAGTCGACTTCCTGGCGCAGGAAGCGCGTGTCGACCTCGTCGATATCGGTCGCCGGCAGCGGATGCCGCTCGTCGGGCCGCTCGTCATACATCGACAGGAAGGCGGCGTTCTGGTGAACCGGCGTCCGGGCTTCGTAGGGCTGCTGCGGGCCGCTGACACAGCCGGCGAGGCCGACGGGGACGAAGGCCGACACCATCGTCAGGAAGCGGCGGCGGGAACAGGCGGTGGAGGCGTCGGGCAGGTGGGCGGACATGACTCGGCTCTTGGATTGGGCGGCGGCTGGCAGCGACAACAAGCGAATTGCCGACAAGTTCCAGTGAATTCTTGTCGGCTGGTCCTTCTCACTTCATGGCCTCGCGTGGCGCCGGGGTGAACAGCATGTGGCGAAATTGTGGCCGGCGCAGAGCGTGGCTGGAATGCCACAGTGCGACATGCCGTCCTTGCATGTCGGATGGGCCACCACCCTGTGTAGGTAATTGCTCATGCATGCAGCTGAAAGGCGAGGAATTGCCGTGTTTTGCATCAGTTTCCCAAGGGAAGCTGGGTTGTCTTAAACGGCTTTTAACCACTACCGGCAAAGCTTTTTAAGCCTTGTGGGCTTCGGTGCCTGGTCATGCCGAACGTTTAAGTGCCGGTCAGAATTCGACTGCGCAAAAGAGTACGAGCAAGAATATGAAATCGATCCGCTTCAAGGTGTTGGCGATGCTGGGGATCGTCGCCGCCGGTGCGATCCTTTCCGCAGTCCTGAGCCTCTACGCACTGTCACGTTCCGGCGACCTCAACGCGCGTTCCGACGTTCAGGGCGAGATCGCATTGCTCACCGAGCGGCTCAACACGCAAGTCTTCGCAGTCGTGATGGATTCCCGCGGCATCTACATGTCGAAGGACGCCAAGGAGGCGGAGGCCTTCGCCAAGCCGAAGGAGGCGCGCTTCCCGGTGATGCGCAAGCTCGCTGCCGATCTGGTCACGCTGGTGCCGGCGCAGGAGCGCGAGACCGCGCTCAAGCTGCAGAAATCGGTCGAGGAGTTCATCACCTTCCGTGGCGAGCTGATTCGCCTCGGTCGCGAGGTTTCGACCGCGGCTGCCAACCAGCAGGGCAACAACGACGAGAACCGTGTCAACCGCAAGGCGCTGAACGACCACCTCGTCGCCTTCGGCAAGCGCAACGAAGATGTCGGCAACCGCCTCTCTGAAGAGGCGGCTGCCTTCACGCGCCAGGTTCAGTGGATTCTCCCGTCGGTGCTGCTCGCCGCCCTCTTGGCCTCGGTCGCGGCGGCGCTCCTGTTCGCGCAGCGTTCGATTACGCGTCCACTGCTCGATCTCAGCGCGAGCATGAGCCGCCTCACCGCCGGCGAGACTGCGATCGCGGTGCCGCATACCAAGCGGCAGGACGAGGTCGGCGACATGGCGCGGGCCGTTGCGGTCCTGCGCCAGAGCACCGAGCAGGTCGCGCTCTTGCAGGAGCAGGAGCGGGCTGCTGCGGCAGACCGGATTCGCTCCGCCGACGCGATGTCGGTTGTGGTGTCGGATGTCGGGGAGGTTGTCGCGGCAGCGGCGGCGGGCGATTTCTCGGCGCGGCTGCGGGTCGAGGATGCCGACGAGCAGATGCAGAAGCTGGTCGCCGGCATCAATGAGATCAACGCCGTGGTCGACGGCGCCACCACCGAATTCGTCGACGTCCTGCAGGCGCTCGCCGCGGGCGATCTCACCCGCCAGGTGCCGACGGCCTATCGTGGCCGCTTCGCCGAGCTCAAGGACGCGGTCAACGAGACGATCGCCCGCCTCTCCGAGACGGTCTCGACGATCCAGGTGACGGCGTCGGATGTCGGCATCGCCGCCCGCGAGATCAATATGGGCGCCGACGACCTCTCCAAGCGCACCGAGGAGCAGGCCTCCTCGCTCGAGGAGACGGCCGCGACGACCGAGGAGCTGGCGGCTTCGGTCAAGGCCTCAGCCCAGAGCGCGCGCCAGGCGGCGGCGGTCGCCGAGGAGGCGATGAAGGCAGCGCAGGACGGCGGCGCCATCGCGGGCGAGGCAGTCAGCGCCATGGCCCGGATCGAGGACGCCTCCAAGAAGATCTCCGACATCATCCGCGTCATCGACGACATCGCCTTCCAGACCAACCTGCTCGCCCTCAACGCCGCGGTCGAAGCGGCGCGGGCCGGCGATGCCGGCAAGGGCTTCGCGGTCGTCGCCTCGGAAGTGCGCACCCTGGCACAGCGCTCGGGCGATGCGGCCAAGGACATCTCGACGCTGATCTCGTCCTCCAATGCCGAGGTCGAGGCCGGGGTGAAGCTGGTGCGCCGGGCCGGCGAGTCGCTGGAGACGATCCTGGCGGCCTCGCAGAAGGTCACCGGCACGATCCAGGAGATCTCGGCGGCGGCGGGCGAGCAGGCGAACGGCATCGAGGAGATGAGCCAGGCGGTCGCCCATCTCGACGAGATGACGCAGGCCAATGCGGCGCTGGCCGAACAGAGCGCCGCCTCGGCCGGGGCGCTCAGCGGCCGGATCGGCGAGCTCAACACGCTGGTGGCGAGCTTCCGCACTGGCAAAGCGACACACGGCGCCATGGCGCCCGCGCCGGCCTTCGCCGGCCCCGGGACGCGCCCCGCTGCCAGATCTGCTGCAATGCCTGCGATGCGCGCGCCCGCACGCCCCGCCGGCATCGCGCCGCATGCTGCTGGCCCTACCGATCGCAGCAGCGGCCAGGCGCCCGAGCCGGAGCGTTTGCGCCAGCTCGCCGAGGCCGCCTTCGCCCAGAGCAAGGCCGCTGCGCCCCAGCGCGCTCCAGCCCAGACCCGCAAGGCCGCAAACGGGCGCGCAAACGAGACCGGATGGGAAGAGTTCTAGGCGGCGCGCTGACGGCGGCGGATCAGGCCGAGCGCTGGCTCGGTGCAGCGGCGGCGAGCATAGTCGCCGCCATCTGGTCGTAGAGCTCGCTCCAGGCTGCTCGCGCCTGCGCCGTGAAGGCATCTCCCAACGCGGTCTCCAGCGTCCAGAGCAGGGCACCGCGGACGGCCTCGTAATGCGCCGGCCGGACACCGTAGCCTACATGGCGCTCGCCGAGCCGCGCGAGCAGGGCGTTGAGTCCCGTCGGGTCGTTCAGCATGGCGAGCGCGACCGTCAGCGTTTCGATCAGCTTCGCCGCCTGCGCCTCGATGTTGGTCTTGAACATGGCGCGTGTGGTGGGCATCGTGGTGAAGAGCCGCTCATAGAAGAGGCAGGCCGTCTCGATCTTGCGCCGGTGCAGTTGCGCAAAGTTCGACCGGATCAGCGCGATATCTTGCGGCGTCACGACTCGTCCCTTTTCAGCGCGGCAGCATGAGGGATCGTCGCAGGAAGTGTCTGACAAAATGCGCGAAAATGCAACCTGGAGTTAACGAATCGCTACTCCGCCGTCGCAGCGTCGTTACGAGGCCGGCTGGCCGGCCGACTTGGTCAGGCCGAGCCGCTCGCGGGCGAACCAGCGGGCCAGCATCAGGGCGGCGACAATAGCAAGGCCGGTCGCGAGCCCGATCCAGATGCCGACGCCGGCGAGCGGCGTCAGGAAGCCGAGCACCGCCGAGAGCGGCAGGCCGATGCCCCAATAGCCGAGGCCTGCGAACAGCATCGGCACGCGCGTGTCGCGCAGGCCGCGCAGGATCGAGACCCCGACCACCTGGATGCCGTCGACGATCTGGAAGATCGCCGCATAGAACAGGAACACCATGGCGAGTTGCGCCACCTCGGCCGCGCGCGGCTTGCCGGCGTCGAGGAACGGAACGACGAGCCAGTGCGGGATCAGCAACATCAGCAGGGCGGTGAAGCACATGAAGGCGGTCGCGAGCACGAGCGCCGTCGCGCCGGCCCGGGCGATGCCCTCGCTGTCGCCGGCGCCGAAGGCGCGCCCGACCCTGACCGTCCCGGCCTGGCCAATGCCCATTGGCACCATGAAGCACAGCGAGGCGATCTGGATCGCGATCGCATGGGCGGCGAGAGAGGTCGGGCCGATCAATCCCATCAGGAACGCGGCGCCATTGAAGATCCAGACCTCGAAGCCGACCGTGGTGCCGATCGGCAGGCCCATCCGCCAGAAGGCGCGATAACGGCTCCAATCCGCCCGCCAGAACCGGCCGAACAGATGATAGCGCCGAAAGCGCCGGTCGAGCGAGACCACCAGCGCGAGGCCGGCAAACATCAGGGTCGAAGCCAGCGCCGTTGCCATCCCAGAGCCGGGTAGGCCGAGCGCCGGGAAACCGAGCCGTCCGAACATCAGCACCCAGTTGGCGAAGGCGTTGAAGCCGACCGCGAAGAGCACGGTCACGAAGACCCAGAACGGCCGCTGCAGCGCTGCGAGGAATCCGCGCAAGGCAAGATAGAAGTAGAAGGGCAGGAGCCCCCACTGCAGCGTGTGTAGATAGGAAGCGGCAGCTTTCGCCAGCGCCGGATTCTGGCCCATCGCCGTCAGGATCGCCTCGGCTTGCCAGAGGCAGAGCCACATCGGGCCGGCCATGGTCGCCGCCACCCAGAAGCCCTGGCGCACGGTGCGGCGCACGTCGCGCACCGAATGCCGGTTCCGCCCGAGCTCGATCGCGACCATCGGCGCGACCGCCGCCATCACGCCGATGCCGAAGATCAGGAAGGCCATGTAGAGATTCGAGGCGAGCGCGCCGGCGGCCAGCGAGTCGGGGCCGAGATGGCCCATCATGATCACGTCGGTCGCCGTCATCGCCGTCTGGGCGACATTGGTCAGCACCATCGGCCAGCTCAGCGCCAGCATGGCTTTGACCTCGGTGAGCCAGGGGCTCCCCGAGCGATAAGGCAGGGCAATCTGCGACATGATGATTGCCTTTTATCTGGGCAGAGTGCTCCTTCAAAGTCCTCGGCGCGCCGGGCTGGACCGCGCCCTGCGCGTGGCGCGCTGCCGGCCCGCGTCGTGTCGCCCAATCTGCCTCTTGCGCGCGAGCGCCCGTTCCGGCCTGCTGGGGGCCTGAACAGAGCGCCTATGGAGAGCCGACGCGATGAGCACCAATCTGCGGATCGATGGGGAGCGCCTGCTCTCGCGGCTGGCGGCCCTGTCGAAGATCGGGGCGACGCCGGAAGGCGGCTGCCGGCGCCTTGCGTTGACGGATGAAGACAAGCAGGGGCGGGACTGGCTGGTCGCCGAACTGAAGGCGCTCGGCCTCGATGTCCGCGTCGATGCGATCGGCAATATCGTCGGCATCCTCAAGGGCCAGGAGGACGGGCCGGCGGTGATCATGGGCTCGCATATCGATACGGTCGGCACCGGCGGTCGCTTCGATGGCGCGCTCGGCGTGATCGGCGGCGTCGAGGTGCTGGCGGCCTTGCGCGATGCCGGTGTGACGCCCAAGCGCGACATGGCGGTGATCGCCTTCACCAATGAGGAAGGCGCCCGCTTCCATCCCGACATGCTCGGCTCCTATGTCTGGGCCGGCGGGATGAGCGTCGCTGCCGCCCATGCCGAGAAGGACGCCGACGGCGCCGTGCTCGGCAGGGAGCTGAACCGCATCGGCTATCACGGGCCGGAGCAGCCCGGCTTCCTGCCGGCGCATGCCTATCTCGAACTGCATATCGAGCAGGGACCGATCCTGGAGAGCGAGGGCGGTGGCCTCGGCGCCGTCACCGGCATCCAGGGGATCTGCTGGCTCGAGCTGACGCTGACGGGCCGGCCGAGCCATGCCGGCACCACGCCGATGCGCTATCGCAAGGATCCCGGCCTCGCCGCTGCCCGTATCAACATCTTCGCCAACGAACTGACCAAGACGATCCCGGGCCAGCTCGCCAATTCAGGCGTGATCCGCACTTGGCCCGGCAACGTCAACGTCGTGCCCGAGACCGTCGTGATGACGCTCGATTTGCGCAACCCGCTCGATGCGCCGCTGGCCGAGGCCGAGGCTGCCGTCCGCAAGTTCTGCGCCGAATTGGCGGCTCGCGACGACATCGCCATCAGCTTCCGCGATCTCGCCCGCTTCCCGGCGACGCCCTTCGCCGAGGAACTGATCGCCAGCGTCGAGGCGAGCGCCGCCGAGTTCGGCCTGCCGATCCGCCGGATGATCTCGGGGGCCGGCCATGACGCGCAGATGATGTCGCGACTCTGCCCGACCGCGATGGTCTTCATCCCCTCGATCGGCGGGCTCTCGCACAACCCGGCCGAGCTCAGCAGCGACGACGACATGGTCGCCGGCGCCAATGTCCTGCTCAGCGCCGCCTGGCGCGCCGCCAACGCCTGACGGGGTAGATCAATGACCAGCATCGCCTCTCTCTCCGCCGCCGAGCTCGGCGACCTCTATGCCGCGCGCGAACTCTCGCCGGTCGAGGTCGCCAGGGACGCGCTCGCCCGCATCGAGCGCTTCGAGCCGGAGGTGAACGCCTTCGTCGTCCGCGACGAGCCCGTGACGCTCGCCATGGCGCAAGCTGCGGAGGGCCGCTGGCTGAAGGGCGAGGCGCTCGGCCCGCTCGATGGCGTGCCGGTGACGATCAAGGACAATCTCGGCGTCGCCGGCTGGCCGATGCGGCGCGGCTCGGCTCTCGCTTCCGATGCGCCGTTCCAGCAGGACGCGCCGGCGGCGGCGCGGCTGCGCGAGGCCGGCTGCGTCTTCCTCGGCAAGACGTCCATGCCGGAATATGGCTGGAAGGGCGTCGGCGATTCGCCCTTCTCCGGCATCACCCGCAATCCCTGGGACATCTCGACTGGCCCGGGCGGGTCTTCATCGGGCGCGGCGGTGGCCGCAGCGCTCAATCTCGGCTGCATTCATCTCGGTACCGATGGCGCCGGCTCGGTCCGCATTCCGGCCGCCTTTTGCGGCGTCTTCGGTCTCAAGCCGACCTATGGCCGCGTGCCGGCCTGGCCCGCCTCGGTGATGGGCTTCCTCGCCCATCTCGGCCCGCTGACCCGCACCGTACGCGATTCCGCTCTCGCCATGAATGCGATCGGCCGGCCCGATGCGCGCGACATGACCGCCTTCAAGGATGCCCCGCCCGATTTCACGGCTGGGCTCGATCGCGGCGTGCGCGGCCTGCGCATCGCCTGGTCGCCCCGTCTCGGCGGTGACGCGCTGGTCGATCCGGAGATCGCGGCTCTGACGCATGCGGCGGCGCTGACCTTCCGCGAACTGGGCGCGACCGTCGAGGAGGTCGACCCCGGCTTCGACGATCCGATCGCAACGCTGATGACGCTCTGGTCGGCCGGCGCGGCGCTGGCCTTGCGCAGCACCGATGCGGCCGGGCGCGCACAGATGGATCCCGGCCTCGTCGCTGTCGCCGAGATGGGCGAGCGGATCGAGAGCGCCGCCTACGTCGATGCCCTGCTATATCAGCGCAATGCGCTCGCCTATCAGATGGCGCAGTTCCATGAGCGCTTCGATCTCCTGCTGACGCCGACGCTGCCGCTGCCGGCCTTCGCGGTCGGCAGGAACACGCCCGAGCATGGCGGCTATGGCGAGGACTGGACGCGCTGGACGCCGCTGACCTACCCCTTCAACATCACCCAGCAGCCGGCCGCCGCCGTGCCCTGTGGGCTGACCTCGGCCGGATTGCCGGCGAGCCTGCAGATCGTCGGGGCCTTCGGCAATGATGCGCTCGTCATGCAGGCGGCTGCATCTTTCGAGTCTGCGCGTCCTTTCGCGCGTGTCGATGCGCCGATCAAATCGATTTAAGGGGATCGGCGCAATTTTCTGCGCCGGCCCCCCGGCTTTGCGTGTCGTTTGCTTGCAAACGATGTCGTGAGCCGCAAACCGGTTCCGTCTGGCACGAACCCTGCAGGGCCAATTCTTGTCGTAGCGACCCGTCAAGCGTGTTGTCAGGTGCAGATTTTTCTGCCCACACTCTAGGCAAGGTTGCCCGATCAGAGGCCGCCGCCGCTTCAGGGGAGAGTACAAGATGGACCGCAGGAATTTTCTGAAGACCGCCGCCGGGACCGGCGTTCTGGCAGCAACCGGCGGCCTCGCCATGCCGGCGCTCTCGCAGGGCGCGGCAGCCAAGACGCTGCGCTTCGTGCCGCAGGCCAACCTCGCCAATTTCGACCCGATCTGGGGGACGCAATACGTCGTCCGCAATGCCGCGGCATTGGTCTGGGACACGCTCTACGGCATCGATTCGAAGTTCCAGCCGCAGCGCCAGATGGTCGAGGGCGAGGAGGTCTCCTCCGACGGCCTGACCTGGACCTTCAAGCTGCGTTCCGGCCTCAAATTCCATGACGGCACGCCGGTGCTCGCCAAGGACGTGGTGCAGAGCCTGAAGCGCTGGCAGGCCCGCGACCCGATGGGTCTGATGATCAAGGCGATCGAGAACGAGCTCTCCGCCGTCGACGACCGCACCTGGACATGGAAGCTCAAGCAGCCCTTCCCGAAGATGCTGCTGGCGCTCGCCAAGAACAACGCGCCGTGCTCCTTCATCATGCCCGAGCGCATCGCCAAGACCGATCCGTTCACGCAGATCACGGAATATGTCGGCTCCGGGCCGATGAAGTTCGCCCGCAATGAATGGGTGCCGGGCGCCAAGGCGGTCTTCGAGAAGTTCGCCGACTATGTGCCGCGCTCCGAGAAGGCCGATTGGCTCGCCGGCGGCAAGAACATCCTGGTCGACCGCGTCGAATGGGTGATCATCCCGGACGCGGCGACCGCAGCCGCGGCGCTGCAGAGCGGCGAGGTCGACTGGTGGGAGACCCCGCTCTCCGACCTCGTGCCTGTGCTCAAGGGCCACAAGGACATCAACGTCGATATCGGCGACCCGCTCGGCAATATCGGCGCCTTCCGCATGAACCACCTGCATCCGCCCTTCAACAATCTGAAGGTGCGCCAGGCGGTGCTGACGGCGATGAACCAGGAAGACTTCATGCGCTCGATCGTCGGCGACGACGACAAGCTCTGGAGGCCGCTGCCCGGCTTCTTCACGCCCGGCACGCCGCTCTATACCGAGGCGGGCGGCGACATGCTGAAGATGAAGAACGTTGCGGCCGCCAAGAAGCTTATCGCCGAGTCCGGCTATAATGGCGAACCGGTGATCTGCGTCGTGGCGCAGGACATGTCGGCGACCAAGGCGATGGGCGACGTTACCGCCGAATTGCTGAAGAGCATCGGCCTGAAGGTCGACTTCGTCGCCACCGACTGGGGCACGGTCGGCGCGCGCCGCGCCCAGAAGACCCCGCCGAGCCAGGGCGGCTGGAGCATGTTCCACACCTGGCATGCCGGTGCAGACTGCCTCAACCCGTCCTCCTACACGGCGATCCGGGCGAATGGCGAAAAGGCCTGGTTCGGCTGGCCGGACGTGCCGGCGGTCGAGACCGAGGTCACCAACTGGTTCAACGCCAAGGACATGGCCGAGGAGAAGGCGGCGATGGACCGCCTCAACAAGGCCGCCGTCGAGAACGTCGTCTATGCGCCGACCGGCTTCTATCTCGGCTACCAGGCCTGGCGGAAGAACGTCACCGGTGTGACCAGCGGCCCGCTGCCCTTCTTCTGGGGCGTGTCCAAGGCCTGAGACCGAGCAAGCCTGCGGCCCGGCTGACCCCGGGGCGCGGCTCCAATCAAGCCGCCGGACTTTTCGGGGTCGCGATCCCGAAAAGTCCGGCGCCAGCAGCGGCAACTCAGGGGTTCGATGCTCGCTTTCATCGTCAGACGCATTATCTCGACGATCCCCGTCATGGCTTTCGTGGCGCTGTTCGTCTTCTCGCTCCTCTACATCGCGCCAGGCGATCCGGCGGCCGTGATCGCCGGCGACCAGGCCTCACCCGCCGACGTCGAGCGCATCCGCGCCAGCCTGGGCCTCGACCGGCCCTATCTGGTCCGCTTCGGCGAATGGTTCTTCCGGGTGCTGCAGGGCGACCTCGGCACCTCGATCTTCACCTCGCTGCCGGTGACGCAGTTGATCGGCCAGCGCATCGAGCCGACGCTGTCATTGATGGTGTTGACGCTGATCCTGGCGGTTTCGATCGCCGTGCCGCTCGGCGTCATCGCGGCCTGGAAGGCCGGCACCTGGGTCGACCGTGCCGTGGTCGGCTTTGCGGTGTTCGGCTTCTCGGTGCCGGTCTTCGTGATCGGCTACCTGCTCGCCTATGTCTTCGCGCTCAAGCTCGACTGGGTGCCGGTGCAGGGCTACACGCCGATCGCGCAGGGCATCTGGCCCTGGTTCAAGAACCTGATCCTGCCCTCGATCACGCTGGGCACGGTCTATATCGCGCTGATCGCGCGCATCACCCGCGCGACCATGCTCGAGGTGCTGCAGCAGGACTATGTCCGCACCGCCCAGGCCAAGGGCGTCAGCAACCGTGACGTGCTCTTCCTGCATTCGCTGAAGAACGCGGCGGTGCCGGTCGTCACCATCATCGGCATCGGCGTCGCGCTCCTGATCGGCGGCGCCGTCGTCACCGAGAGCGTCTTCGCCATTCCCGGCCTCGGCCGGCTGACGCTCGATGCGATCCTGCGGCGCGACTATCCGGTCATCCAGGGCGTCGTGCTGATCTTCTCGTTCGTCTACGTGCTGGTGAACCTGGCCGTCGACCTGATCTACACCCTCGTCGACCCGAGGATACGCTATTGACCGCTCCAGCTGCCCCACTGCCCCTGGCGGATGACATCGGCGCGGGCGTCAAGCCGCCCAAGCGCTCTTATCTGCGCAAGCACCCTTCGGTCGCGATCGGCGGCTTCCTGCTGCTGACGATGATCGTCATCGCCGTCTTCGCGCCGCTGCTCTTTACGGTCGATCCGACTGCGATCTCGACGGCGCGGCGCACCCGTGTGCCGTCCGAGCTCTACTGGTTCGGCACCGACATGCTCGGCCGCGACATCTATTCGCGCGTCGTCTATGGCGCCCGCGTCTCGCTGATCGTCGGCTTCTCTGTCGCGATCCTGGCCTCGGTCGTGGGCCTTGCGATCGGGCTGTTCTCCGGCTTCGTGCGCTGGGCCGACGGCATCGTCATGCGCGTCATCGACGGCATGATGTCGATCCCGCCGATCCTGCTCGCCATCGCGCTGATGGCGCTGACGCGCGGCTCGGTCGGCAACGTCATCCTCGCCATCACCATCGCCGAGATTCCGCGTGTTGCCCGCCTGGTGCGCAGCGTTGTCCTCTCCCTGCGCGAGCAGCCCTATGTCGAGGCGGCGATCTCGAACGGCGCCCGTGTGCCGCGCATCATCATCAAGCACATCCTGCCCAACACGATCGCGCCGATGACGGTGCAGGCGACCTATATCTGCGCCAGCGCCATGATCATCGAGGCGATCCTGTCCTTCATCGGCGCCGGCGTGCCGCCGGCGACGCCGTCCTGGGGCAACATCATGGCCGAGGGCAGGGCGCTCTGGCAGGTTCGGCCGCACATCGTCTTTTTCCCGGCGCTGTTCCTGTCGATCACCGTGCTCGCCGTGAACCTGCTTGGCGACGGCCTGCGCGACTCGCTCGATCCCAGGCTGGCCAAGAGCATCTGAAGGCGTTCGACGTCATGGCATGCGTGGCTATCGGGCCAGTACCAAGCCCGATCCGTTCGTCGAATTGGCCCGCTGGCCGGCCAATTCGCTCGCGTGGTGCCATGATCGTCTTCGGTAATGGCGCTGATGGCCGGACGCTAGGCCCGCAGGTCGAGGACGACGTCCCCGGACACCGCGTCGGTGACGCCGAAGCCACCGCCAAGGTCCTCGAGCGTGTCGCGGAAGCTGCCCAGCGTCGCGATCATCTGGTCGCGGGCGCCCTTCAAGGCGGCGAGGTCCTCCCATTCGCCGATCAGGCAATAGGTGTGGTCGCCGGTCTTGATGATGTGGCCACGCGCGAGGCCCGGCCAGTTGGCCTTGCCCTGGCGATGGGCGTCGAGGAATTCGGCCTCACGCCCGGGCTTGATGCGGAAGCGGACGACATTGAACGTGGCCATGGCCTTGATCCGAAGCTGGATGCTGCCCCGGCAGCCGCGGCCGGCGCGTCCGGACCGAGCCCAGAGGGAACGCCCGACGGTATTGCCGTAAGGGCAACTGCGCAATGGCGCACAGGGATAGCGGTGTTCGCCTCCGGCAGCATCCTCGAGCAACGAACAAGTACAGCAGGAGCCTTCCGATGCCTCGTATCCTGACCGTCGGCGCAGCCCAGCTCGGGCCGATCCAGCGCGAGGAGAGCCGCGGCTCCGCCGTTGCCCGGATGGTGGAGCTGATGCGCCAGGCGAAGTCGAATGGCTGCGACCTCGTCATCTATCCCGAAGCGGCGCTCACCGCCTTCTTCCCGCATTGGTGGATGGAGGACGAGGCCGAGATCGACGGGTATTTCGAGAGCGCCATGCCCTCGAACGAGACGGCGCCACTCTTCGCCGAAGCGGAGCGGCTCGGCATCGGCTTCCATCTCGGCTATCCGGAACTGGCCTTCGAGGACGGCCGCAAGCGCCGCTTCAACACCGCGATCATCGTCGACAAATCTGGCAGGATCGTCGGCAAATACCGCAAGATCCATCTGCCGGGGCATCCTGAGCACCGCCCCGACGCCGTCTTCCAGAATCTCGAGAAGCGCTATTTCGAGACCGGCAATCTCGGCTGGCCGGTCTGGGAAACCATGGGCGGCCGGCTCGGCATGATGATCTGCAACGACCGGCGCTGGCCCGAGAGCTATCGCGTCATGGGGCTGCAAGGCGTCGAGATGATCGTGCTCGGCTACAACACGCCCAAGCACAACCCGCCGGCGCCGGCGCACGACCGGCTCGGCAATTTCCACAACCAGCTGGTCATGCAGGCCGGCGCCTATCAGAACGCGACCTGGGTCGTCGGCGTCGCCAAGGCGGGTTTGGAGGCCGGCGTCGACCAGATCGGCGGCTCCTGCATCATCGCCCCGACGGGAGAGGTGGTGGCGCAGGCGGTGACCGAGGGGGACGAACTCGTCGTTGCCCGCTGCGATCTCGATCTCGGCAACAGCTACAAGAACTCGACCTTCAACTTCGCCAGGCATCGCGAGCCGCAAACCTACGGCATGATCGTCGAGCGCAAGGGCGCGGTGATCGCGTGAGTGCTGCCGGCGCATGCGCCGCATTCCCGAGGCGCGGCCTGGAACCGGGTCTGATCAGGCCAAAGGCTCCCCGATGCCGCATCCGCTCGTCGAGTCGATGGATGCGGCGCTTCGACAGGAGTGCCGACATGGTCGCCGAACCCTTCAACAAGACCTGCTTCGTCTCTGACAACCCGGCCCATCAGGCTGACATCATCCGTCACGACAGATCCGCGCGCGGCCTGTCGAGCGGGCCGCAGAACGGCGGCATGTCGCATGTTCAGCGCGTCCATCTGAACGTCGGGCAGTACTATTTCCGTTTCTGCGACTCGACGCGTTTCGCCAACAATTGGAAAGCAGCAGCCGAAGGCCCCTGGTGGGCCGACTACGAGGTCTTCATCAAGGTGAAGCAGGCCGCGCGGCGCCGGGGCACGATCCAGGATTATGCCAACACGGTCCGCTCGTCGCGGCTCGCCTATGCCGCCAAGCTCTTCTTCGCGATTCCCTATGAATGGGGCGATTGCGGTTCGTTGGTGATCGCTCGCCCCAAGGTTCGCCTCGATGCCTATAAGGGGCGTGGCCTGCCCGCTTATCTCGGGGCTGCCGACTCCCGCGACGGCGGCGCAAAATACGTTCCGATCCAGGATCCGACCATCTCGCAGCTCTACATCCCCGGCCTGCGCGATCACTTCGACGAGGTCTTTACCCTCTTCCAATTGGGCGCTACGGCCAGCTTCGACTGAATGCGACGCATCCGCCGCCCGGTTTCCCCAAGGAGCAGTCATGACTCACGATCTCATCCTCAAGGGCGGACGGGTGATCGACCCGTCGCAGAAGCATGACGGCATCCTCGACGTCGCCTTCACCGGCGGGAAGGTCTCGGGTTTCGGCAAGGACCTGAAGGGAGCCAAGGAGATCCGTGACGTCTCCGGCTACATCGTCACGCCGGGCCTGATCGACCTGCACACCCATGTCTATTGGGGCGGCACCTCGCTCGGCATCGACGCCGACGAGTTCTGCCGCGCCTCCGGCGTCACCACCTCGGTCGACACCGGCTCGGCCGGGCCCGGCAACTGGCCGGGCTTCCGCAAGCATGTGATCGAGAAGAGCCAAGCGCGCATCCTCGCCTATCTCCACGTCTCGCATGCCGGCATCTATGGCTTCGACCATCGCGTCATGGTCGGCGAGAGCGGCGATCTGCGCCTGATGAACCCGATCGACTGCGTCGAGGTCGCCGACAAGAACCGTGACCTGATCGTCGGCATCAAGGTGCGCGTCGGCCTGCACGCCTCCGGCACCTCCGGAACGGTGCCGCTCAACATCGCGCTGCAGGTCGCCAACGAGGTCGGCATGCCGCTGATGTGCCATATCGACCATCCGCCGCCATCCTATGAGGAGGTGATCGGCATGCTGCGCCCCGGCGACGTGCTGACCCACGCCTTCCGCCCGTTCCCGAACGCGCCTGCGACAGCGCAGGGCACGGTGAAGCCCGAGGTGCTCGCGGCCCGCAAGCGCGGCGTCATCTTCGACATCGGCCACGGCAAGGGCTCGTTCTCGTTCAAGACGACGCGCGCCATGCTCGCCAACGGCTTCGAGCCCGACGTGATCTCTTCCGACGTGCACAAGCTCTGCATCGACGGCCCGGCCTATGACCAGGTCACCACCATGTCGAAGTTCCTCTGCATGGGCATGAGCCTGAACAACGTCATCGCCGCCTCGACCGTGAATGCGGCGATGGCGCTGAAGCGGACGGAATACGGCTCGCTCAAGGTCGGCTCGCTCGGCGACGCGACTGTGCTCACCGTCAAGGAAGGCAAGTTCGATTATGTCGACGTCGTCGGCGAGCACCTGATGGGCGATCGCAAGATCGTCTCCGAGGGCGTGGTGCTGAAGGGCGCCTGGTGGCACCCCAAGCGCAGCAACAAGTTCAAGAAGGTCGAGGCGGCGTAGGACACGGGCGTCATTCTCGGGCGAAGCGAAGCCCAGACCCGGGAATCTCGTGACAAGAGGGCGCCGATTGGAGCCTTCTCCAGCCCGAGATGCTCGGGGCAAGCCCGAGCATGACGCATAGTTGCTCCGATGAGCATGCCCTCACCATCATGGCGCACCATGGCCACCGCCGACCTGCCGGCCATCATGGCCGTGGCGGCTGAGGTGCACCCGGATTATCCGGAGAGCGAAGCAGTCTTCGCCGAGCGGCTCGCGCTCCATCCGGCCGGCTGCCTCGTGCTGGCGGGCGCAGAGAGGCTCGGCGGCTATGTGCTGAGCCATCCCTGGCGGCTCGGCCAGGTGCCGGCGCTCGACAGCCTGCTCGGCGCGCTGCCTGATGATGCCGATGCCTACTACATCCACGACCTCGCTCTGCTGCCGGGCGCACGCGGCGGTGGTGCCGCCTCGGCCTGCGTCGATTGGCTGGCAGTGCATGCCCGCGCATCGGGCTTTGTCCGCATGGCGCTGGTCGCCGTCGGCAACTCGGCCGGCTTCTGGCGTCGCCAGGGCTTTCGCGAGGCGCATGACGAAGCCCTTGCCCGCAAGCTTGCGAGCTATGACGATGCGGCCCGCTATCTGGTCCGCGATTTGAAAGACGATGGGAGAAACGCATGAGTGCCGATGACAAGCTCAAGGAATTGGGCCTGACCCTGCCCGACGTCCCGACCCCGGTCGCGACCTATGTCAGCTTCAAGCGCGTCGGCGATTTCATCTACCTCTCCGGCCAGGGCCCCAAGCGTGCCGACGGCACCTATCCGACCGGCAAGGTCGGCGCCGACGTCTCGATCGAGGAGGCCTATGAGCACGCCAAGCAGACCGGTCTCGGCCTGCTGGCGGCGATGAAGAAGGCAGCCGGCTCGCTCGACAAGATCGAGGTCGTGAAGCTGCTGGGCATGGTCAATGCCGCCCCCGACTTCTCGCAGCATCCCAAGGTCATCAATGGCTGCTCGGACCTGTTCGTCGCCGTGCTCGGCGATAATGGCCGCCATGCCCGCTCCGCCGTCGGCATGGGCTCGCTGCCCAACAACATGACCGTCGAGATCGAAGTCATCGTCCGGGTGCTGCCGTGACCGCGCTCGCAGAGGAAATCGCCCGCGTCTACGGCACGCCGGCGGTCGTCATCGACCTCGACAAGGTCGAGGCCAATATCGCCAGGCTCCAGGCTGCCTGCGACGCCGCCGGTGTCGCCAACCGCCCGCACATCAAGACGCATAAGTCGCCCGAGCTGGCGCGCATGCAGGTCGCGGCCGGCGCGCGCGGCATCACCTGCCAGAAGCTCGGCGAGGCCGAGGTCATGGCCGATGGCGGCATCGACGACATCCTGATCAGCTACAACATTCTGGGCGAGGAGAAGCTCGGGCGCCTCGGCGCTTTGCAGCGCCGCGTTCGCATGATCGTCGCCGCCGACAATCCCGTCACCATCGCCGGCCTGCCCAAGGCCGCCGAGATCGCCGGGCGCAATCTCGAGGTCGTGGTCGAGTGCGACACCGGCCGCAAGCGCGCCGGCGTCGAGACCCCCGGCGAAGCGGTGGAGCTCGCCAGGCAGATCGCCGCCTCCAAGGGCCTGACCTTCGCCGGCTTCCTGATGTACCCGCCGGAGACCGGCTGGCCGGCGACGCAGGACTTTCTCGACACCGCCAATGCCGGCCTGCGCGAGGCCGGGCTCGAAGCCGGCATCATCTCGACCGGTGGCTCGCCCAACATCCCGAACATCGGCAAGCTCAAGGGCTCGACCGAGCATCGCTCCGGCACCTCGATCTTCAACGACCGCATGCAGATCGCGGCCGGAGTGGCGGAGCTGGAGGACTGCGCGCTGACCGTCTACGCGACGGTCGTCAGCCGGGCCGGGCCGGAGCGTGGCATCCTCGATTCCGGCTCGAAGACGCTGACCAGCGACAAGGGCGGGCTCGATGGCCACGGCTACATCCTCGAATACCCGCTGGCCAGGATCGCGCAATTCGCTGAGGAGCACGGTTTCCTCGACCTCTCCGGCAGCAACGAGCGGCCCAATGTCGGCGAGGTCGTGCGGGTGGTGCCGAACCATGTCTGCGTCGTCGTCAACATGGTCGATCGGCTGGTGACGGTGCGCGGCGACAAGCTGATCGGCGAATTGCCGGTGGCGGCGCGCGGCAAGCTGACCTGAGAAGGTAGGCGAAACGGTTCTGAAGAGCGCGGGGAACCCTCTCCTGTAAGGAGAGGGCAGGGTGAGGTGTAGGTCGTTTGACCAGTGCCGCGAGCGCCGACTGCGCGGTCGGGTTCAGGCCGACGATTCAGCTCCCGAACACCTCACCCCTACCCCTCTCCTTACAGGAGAGGGGATCCCGCGTACGTATTGTCTGCCATCGCCTGCATTGGCGCGCCGCTCAGCTACCCCTTCCCGCGCTCCTCCAGGAACGCCACCAGATCCCGCCGCACCAGCTCGATATGGTCGACCAGCAACCGTCCGGCCTCCTTCAACGTCCCGGAGCGGCAGAGTCGGATCAATTCGTTGTGCTCGGTCCGCGCCCGCTCGATCGAGGAGCTGCGCTGCAATTGCAACCGCGTATAGCGGTCGCTCGTCTGCAGCAGCCCCGCCACGATCGCGAGCGTGCGCGGCTGCGTCGCGCGGGCATAGAGCGCCATGTGGAAATCGGCGTTGAGGAGCCCCCAGCGGCTGATGTCGCGCGCCGTCATCGCCTTCTCGAAGGCGGCTTCCATTCCGGCGACAGCAGCAAAATCCTCCGGCGTCAGCGCCGGCACTGAGCTCGCGAGCAGCCGCGGCTCCAGCAGCTTGCGCAGCTCGAAAACGTCATTGATCTCGTCCAGCGAGAGCCCCGAGACGATCGCACCCTTGTGCGGCACGATCCGGACGAATCCCTCCGCCTCTAGCTGGAACAGCGCCTCGCGCACCGGGATGCGGCTGACCTCATAGGCCTGCGCCAGCGCGTCCTGCCGCAATTGCGAGCCGGCCGGATAGCTGCCGTCGAGGATCTCCTGGCGGAGCCGATCGACGATCGCAGAGGCGAGGGTGCGGTGCTTCAGGGGAGGGGACATCGACTGCACCGTAGTGGATCGCCATGCCGAACGCCATTGACATGTAGATTTTATACAATCTACAAAGCGGCAAGGGGAAGGCAAGAATGAACAACGAAGCTGTCGCGGCGAAAGGCCGCTCCATGGCCGTGCCGGAGGCGATCGTCGCTGTGTCCGGAGGCCTGCTCCGGGTCGAGCACCGCGCCATCCAGGCGCTGATGATCCTGCTCTCGGCGCTGATCCTGCTCAACGTCGTCACGCGCTATACTGGCTATCCGATCTACTGGATCGACGAATCAGCGGTTTACAGCGTCGTCTGGCTGACCTTCATCGGCGCCTCCGCGATGACCCGAATGCGGCTCGATTTCGCGGTGACCATGCTGACCGATCGCTTCTCGGAACGGGGGGCGGCGATCTTCCGGGTGATCGCAACGCTCGGCGTCATCCTGTTCGGCATTGCCCTCGGGGTGATGTGCTGGCTCTGGCTTGATCCGGTCGGCATCGCCCAGGCAGGCTTCGATGCCAGGGAATATGCCGGGCAGTCCTTCAACTTCATCTACACCGAGCGGACCCAGACCCTGAACTGGCCGACCTGGGTAATCTACCTGATCATGCCGCTCTTCGCCGCCACCATGACGCTGCATGCGCTGGCGAACCTGTTCGAGGATCTCGGCCTGGTCGCCAGGCAGGAGCTGCCCGGCTTCACGGCCGCCAATGCCGACGGGGTGGTGAACTGATGGCCATCACGATTGGAGCCTTCTTCGGAATCATGCTGGCCGGCGTGCCGATCGCGCTGTGCCTGTGCCTCGGCGCCCTCATTTACATGGCGGCGACGAGCAACATGCAGTTGCTGCCGAATTACCCGCTGCAAATGTTCGGCGGCGTCGACAGCTACGGGCTGATCGCGATCCCGCTCTTCATCCTGATCGGCGAGATCATGAATGGCGGCGGTATCACCCGCCGCATCGTCGACCTCGCCATGGCCTTCGTCGGCTCGCTCAAGGGCGGCCTGGCCTATGTCAACATCCTCGCCAACATGTTCGTTTCCTCGATCCTCGGCTCGGCGACGGCCCAGGTCGCGATCATGGCGCAGGTCATGGTCCCCGAGATGGAGCGCAAGGGCTACGACAAGGACTTCGCCGCCGGCCTCACCGCCTATGGCGGCATGCTCGGCCCGATCATCCCGCCTTCGGTGATGTTCGTCGTCTACGCCGTGCTGGCGCAGGTCTCGGTCAGCGACATGCTGATCACCGGCATCGTGCCGGGCGTGCTGCTGACGCTGCTGTTCTTCCTCGTCATCGCCGGCATGGGCTTCGTCTACAACTATCCGGCCGGCGACAAGCTCTCTTTGCGTGAGCGGGTCAAGATCGTGCTGGGCGCTGCGCCGACGCTGCTGATCCCGATCGTGATCGTCGGCTCAATCCTCGGCGGCTTCGCCAATGCGACGGAAGCGGCGGCGGTCGGCTCGGTCGCGGCGGCGCTGATCGGTTGCTACTGGACCAAGGAACTCAAATTCAAGCAGATGCCGCAGATGATGCTGCGGGCCGGCGTCTATTCGGCGATCGTGCTCTTCCTCGTCGCCGCTGCCGCCGTGTTCTCCTGGGTGCTGGTCTACGGCAAGGTCCCGCAGGCCGTCGCCGCCTCGATCCAGGCGATCGCCAAGGATCCGGTGACGTTCATGCTGCTGGTCAACGTCATCCTGCTGATCATCGGCACGGTGATCGACGGCATTCCCGGCCTGATCATGACGGTGCCGATCCTGCTGCCGATCGCGACCGAGGTCTACAATATCGACCCCCGCCATTTCGGTGTCGTCGTGGTGATCAATCTCGTGCTCGGCCTGCTCTCGCCGCCGGTCGGCCTGTGCTTCTTCGTCGCCGCCGCGGTGACCGGAGCCAAGCCCGGCAAGATGTTCCTGGTGACGCTGCCCTTCTTCATCATCTCCTGCGTCCTCCTGGTCTTGCTCTCGATCTACCCATGGCTGTCGCTGGTCCTGGTGAAGTGAGTTCGTCCGTCAACCAATAAGGGGAGTTCCGTCATGACCATTTCACGCCGTCATCTCATCGCCGCCGCCGCGACCCTGCCGATCGCCAAGCCGGCGCTGCTGCTCGCCCAGAGCAAGGAGCTGCGCCTTGGCATCCTGACCCCGAACGGCCATCCTTGGAACGTCGCGGCCGTCAAGGTCGGCGAGCGCCTGAAGGCCGAGACCAACGGCCGGTTGAATCTCACGGTCTTCCACTCCGGCCAGCTCGGAAACGAGGCGGCGATGCTGCAGCAGATGCAGTCCGGCGCGCTCGACATGGGCTGGATCATGGCCGCCGAGCTCGGCTCGCGCGTCCCGGCGATCGGCGCGATCACCGCGCCCTATATCGTCGACTCCACCGCCAAGATCGCCAAGCTGGTGCGTGACCCCGTCGCGATGAAGCTGTTCGACGTCCTGCCGCGCGAGACCGGTTGCGTCGGCATGGCCTGGGGCATCACCGGCATGCGCGCCGTCTTCGCCGCCAAGGAGATCGATGGCGTCGCCGGCATCAAGGGCATGAAGCTGCGCATCAACCCGACGCCGGTCTATCGCGACTTCTACCAGCTGCTCGGCGCCGCTCCGACGCCGATCCCGACGCCGCAGGTCTTCGACGCCATGACCAACGGCCAGGTCGACGGTCTCGAGGCCGATCTGGAGTTCTCCTGGAACCAGCGCTTCGACAAGGTCTCGAAGACCATCCTGCAGATGAACGCGATCTTCATGCCGGTGATCGCGCTCGCCTCGGGCCGCGTCTGGCAGGGCATGCCGGCCGCCGATCGCGAGCTGATCCAGAAGACGGTCCGGGCCGCGCTCGACGAGCAGATCGACGCGCTCGCCGTCAACGAGCCCAAGCTGGTCGAGCAGTTCAAGGCGGCCGGCGCCAACTTCAAGCTCGCCAATCCCAAGGACGCCGAGGCGGTCATCGCCGAGTTCGACAAGATCTGGCTGCCCAAGGCGCCGGTGCTGGCCGATCTGCGCAAGGCCGGCAAGGCGATCACGGCCTGATTTTTTTAGGCTATCATCATGGCTGCGGGCGAGAGGCCCGCAGCCGCATTTCCTCCCGTGAGCGGACCCCTGCCATGACCAAGAACATCTTCAGCGGCACCATCCCCGCTTTGATGAGCCCCTGCACCGCCGCGGGCGACGTCGACTACGCCGAGCTGGTGCGCACCGGCCGCCACCTGATCGACGCCGGCATGTCCGCGGTCGTCTATTGCGGCTCGATGGGCGACTGGCCGCTGCTCACCGACGAGCAGCGCATGGAGGGCGTCGAGGCCCTGGTGAAGGGCGGCATCCCGCTCATCGTCGGCACCGGCGCGCAGAACCCCAAGCGCGCCGCCGCACTCGCCGCCCATGCCAAGAAGGCCGGCGCGCAAGGGCTGATGGTCATCCCGCGTGTGCTCTCGCGCGGCTCCTCGTTGCAGGCCCAGCGCGCCCATTTCGAGGGCATCCTGGAAGCGGCGGTCGACCTGCCGTCGGTGATCTACAACAGCCCCTATTACGGCTACGAGACCAAGGCCGATCTCTTCTTCGCGCTGAATGCGCGCTTCCCGCATCTCGTCGGCTTCAAGGAGTTCGGCGGCGGCGCAGCGCTGACCTATGCGGCCGAGCACATCACCAACCGCGATCCCAAGCTGACCCTGATGGTCGGCGTCGACACGCAGGTCACGCACGGCTTCATCCGCTGCGGCGCCGGCGGCGCGATCACCGGCATCGGCAATGCCCTGCCCAAGGAGGTGCTGCACCTCGTCGCGCTTTCGCAGAAGGCCGCTGCGGGCGACCCGCAGGCCGAGCGTGATGCGCTCGAGCTGGAGCGGGCGCTCTATGTGCTCTCGTCCTTCGACGAGGGCGTCGACCTCGTGCTCTACTACAAGCACCTGATGGTGCTGGAGGGCCACAAGGCCTATGAGCGCCACTTCAACGACGCCGACAGGCTCTCCGACGCGCAGCGCAACTATGTCGAGACCGAATGGCGCCGCTTCAAGAGCTGGTACGCCAAGTGGGCGGCCGAGGGGCGGGCCGCCAAGGCGGCTTGAGATCAGCCGTCATTCTCGGGCGGCGCGCAGCGCCGACCCGAGAATCTCATGACGAGAAGGCACTGGTTTCCGAGATGCTCGGGTCAAGCCCGAGCATGACGATCGGCTCCGACGACCGTCACTCCGGATGCCGCGCATTCCACGCCGCGGCATATTCCGCGCACAGCCGATCGAGCTCGTCCCGGTCGGTGACGCCGGCCGGCCGCGCCCGTGAGGGCGAGGCCTGCTGGAACGGCACGGAGCGCTGATGCGCCACCCGCCAGATCCGGCGCAATTCGGCGAGCGGCTCGGCATGGTCGTCGACCCTGATGTCGAAGCTCGGCACCGGCTCGCTTGCCCAGATCCTGATCGCGCAGGATTGCCGGCCGCGCTTGTCGCCGCCGGCCTTCTCGCCGGCTTCGAGCGCCACCAGCAACCGTTCGTCGAAGTCGAGACCTGAGTTCTCGACATAAGCCTTCAGCGTCTCCTGGACGACCTCCGGCCCGGCCAGCATGTTGCCGGCGACCGAGACCTGCGGCCCGTTCACCGCCCCGCACCAGTCGATGCAGGCATTGCCGGTATAGGACGCGGTGCGGCCGTCGCGGTCGATCAGATGGAATTGCCGGTGTGCGCGGCCTTCATCGGCCGCGGTCAGATTGGCGATGATCTCGACCGAGGACCGCCCTTCCTGCAGTAGTCGGAGGCCGTCGACGCCGTAGAGCGGGTTGACGAAGGCCTGCGTCGCGATCGCGCCGACCCGGCCGCAGCCATAGGGCACGCGTGCGCCGACAGCGAAGGCGCAGGTCGAGACGGCGACGCCAAAGGCGCCGGTCGCGGCATCGCGAGCGACAATGGACCATGTCATGGAAGCAGGCCTCCTAGCGCCCGGCGGCGTAGGCCTGCATCAGACGTGGGGTCGCGGCCGCGCGCAAGAGGCCATCGGCGCTCTTCTCGGCAGCGGTCAGGCGCCCCACTGTCCAGGCCGGCGCCTTCTCCAGCTTGTGGCCCCGACGGGTGAGCTCGGCCAATGTCGCCTCGCCGACGCTCTCCTCGACAGTGAGATGCCCCGGCCGGGCTTCGCGCGGATAGAAGGTCGAGGGGAAGTGCTGGGTGTGGAACAGCGGCAGGTCGATCGCCTCCTGCAGGTTGAGGCCATGATGCACCCGGCGCAGGAACATGCCGAGCTGCCATTGCTCCTGCTGGTCGCCGCCCGGCGTGCCGAAAGCGAGGCGCGGCTCTCCGTTCTCGAAGGCGATCGTCGGGGTCAGCGTCGTGCGCGGGCGCTTGCCGGGCGCGAGCGAGGAGGGCAGGCCTTCTTCGAGGAAGAAGGCCTGGGCGCGCGAGTTCAGCGGGAAGCCGAGCTCCGGGATCACCGGCGAGGATTGCAGCCAGCCCCCCGAGGGCGTCGCCGCGACCATGTTGCCCCAGCGGTCGATCACGTCGATATGCACGGTGTCGCCACGCCGCGAGGAGGCGACCATCGAGGCCAAGGTCGGCTCGCCGACGGTCGCGCCACCCCTGGCACCATGCTGGCCGGCAATCCGGATATTGGCGAGCGCCTGCGCGACCTGGGCTTCGAAGCCGGCGACGGCGCCCGGGCGGATTTCGAGCGAGGCCTCGTTGCCGATCAGCTCGCGCCGGCCGCGGGCATAATCCTCCGACAACAGCGCCGCCAGCGGCACCTTCACGAAATCGGGGTCGCCGTAATAGGCCTCGCGATCGGCGAAGGCGAGCTTCATCGCCTCGGTGACGTGGTGGATGAACTCGGGGCTCGCCGGGCCCATCGCGGAGAGGTCGAAGCCCTCCAGGATCTTCAGCGTCTGCAGGAAGACCGGGCCCTGGCCCCAGGGGCCGATCTTGAACACCTCCCAGTCGTGATAGGTCACGCTCGCCGGCGCTTCGTAATGCGGCGTCCAGCCGGCCAGGTCCTGCGCGGTGAGCAAGCCCTTGTGACGCTGTCCGGTCGAATCCATCGGCGCTTCCGTCCGGCAGAAGGCGTCCATCGCCTCGGCGACGAAGCCCTTGTACCAGGCGTCATAAGCGGCCTGGATCTGCTTCTGCCGGTCGCCGCCGACGGCTTCCGCCTCGGCGAGGATGCGCTTGTAGGTCGCGGCCGCCGCCGGATTGCGGAAGAGTTCGCGGCCCTTTGGAACATTGCCGCCCGGAAGATAAACGGCGCCCGAGGTCGGCCATTCCCGGGTGAAAAGGTCGC
This sequence comes from Allobosea sp. P4_H5, assembly GCF_056400825.1. Classification (NCBI taxonomy): domain Bacteria; kingdom Pseudomonadati; phylum Pseudomonadota; class Alphaproteobacteria; order Hyphomicrobiales; family Alloboseaceae; genus Allobosea; species Allobosea sp. P4_H5. Next base: position 405,033 of record NZ_JBFUKM010000004.1, read on the forward strand.
TCAGGCCCGCGATCGTGTCCGAGACCCGCGGCAGCATCGGGTGGCCATTCTCGAAATAGCCGATCGCCGGCTCCAGCACCTCGCGCAGGGGCAGGCGGCCATGGTCGCGCAGCATCGTCATCCAGCCGCCGAAGGCGCCGGGGATCACGGTCGAGAGCAGGCCGTCGCCGGGGATGATGTCGATGCCGAGGTCTTTATAGGCCTTGATCGTCGCAGCCGCCGGCGCCGGTCCCTGGGCGCAGAGCACTTCGACCTTCTTGGTCTCGGCCGAATAGAACACGGCCGGCATGTCGCCGGCAGGGCCGACGAGATGCGGTTCGACCACCTGTAGCACGAAGGCGGCGGCGGCGCAGGCATCGAAAGCGTTGCCGCCCTTTTCCAGCATCGCCATGCCGGAGGCGGTCGCGAGCCAATGCGTCGAGGTGACGACGCCGAAGGTGCCGAGGATTTCGGGGCGGGTGGTGAACATGAGGAGGTTCCTTGGACAGGCAGGTCAGGATTCTTTGGGGTCGAGCGCGTCGCGCAGGCCGTCGCCGAGCAGGTTGAAGCCCAGGACCGCCAGGAAGATGGCGACGCCGGGCGCAACCGACATCCACGGCGCCTGCTCCATGAAGTTCTTGGCGACGTTGAGCATCTGGCCCCAGGACGGCGAGGGCGGCTGCTGGCCGAGGCCGAGGAAGGAGAGGGCGGCTTCGAGCACGATCGCCTGCGCCATGAACAGGGTCGACTGCACGATGATCGGCGAGAGCGTGTTCGGCGCAACATGGCGGAACAGGATGTAGAGCTTGCCGCCGCCGATGGCGCGGGCGCCGTCGACGAACTCCTCGTTCTTGATCGCCAGCACCTGTCCGCGCACCAGCCGGATCAGGATCGGCGCGAAGGAGAGACCGATCGCGATCATGGCATTGGTCAGCGACGGGCCGAGTACGGCCGCGAGCGCGATCGCCAGGATCAGGAAGGGGCAGGCGAGCAGCGCTTCGGTGACGCGCGAGATCACCGCATCGATCCAGCCGCCATACCAGCCGGCGATCAGGCCGATCGGCACGCCGACCACCAGCGCGATCGCGACCGAGATGATGCCGGCGAGCAGCGAGGCTTGTGCGCCGAAGATCAGCCGCGAAACCTGGTCGCGGCCGAGCTCGTCGGTGCCGAACCAGTAGAGCTCGGAGGGCGGCTTGCGGATGGCGAGGAAGTTCGACTTCAGCGGGTCGGCGAGCGGCAGCAGCGGCGCCAGCAGCGCCATCGCGACGAAGACGAGCACGATCAGGCCGCCGATCCGGGCCGAACGGCTGCGCATCAGCTTACGGAAGGAGCCGCGGCCCTGAAGGGTCGCACCAGTGGCGCGGACGGTCATGGCGCCCATCAGCCGTCCCTCAGGCGCGGATTGACGAGAATGTAGAGCACATCCGCGAGGAGGTTCATGACGATGAATCCGATCGCGGTGCAGAGCACGACGCCCTGGACGACGCCGTAGTCGCGGTTGAAGACCGCATCGACGATCAGCTTGCCGAAGCCGGGGATGGTGAAGACCTGCTCGGTCAGCACGGCGCCGGCGAGCAACTCGCCGAACAGGATCGTCGACAGGGTGATGATCGGCACCAACGCATTGCGCAGCGCGTGCCGGTTGATCACGGCGTCCTCGGCCAGCCCCTTGGCGCGCGCCGTCCGGACATAGTCGGATTGCAGCACTTCGAGCATGGCCGAGCGGGTATGGCGCATCAGCGAGGCGGCGAGGCCGCCGCCGAGGACGAAGGCCGGCATGATCATCCGTTCGATCGCGGCGCGCGGGTCGCTGAAGATCGATTCAAAGCCCGAGGCTGGCAGCCAGCGCAATTCGACGGAGACCAGCAGGACCAGCATGATCCCGAGCCAGAAATGCGGGACCGAGAGGCCGAACAGCGCGACTGCGCTCGCGGAATAGTCGGCGAGCGTGTCTTTACGCCTGGCAGCGATGATGCCGGCGGGGATGCCGATGCCGATCGCGATGAGCATCGAGGCGACCGCCAGCTGGAATGTGACGCCGAGCTTCTGGATGATCAGCCCGAGCACTGGCTCGCCGGTACGCAGCGAACGGCCGAAATCGCCCTGGATCACCTGGCCGAGCCAGGCGAAGAACTGCACCACGATCGGATCGTCCATCCGGTAGATCTCGCGCAGGCGCGCGATCACCTCGGGGTCGCGCTCCTCGCCGGCGATAACCAGGAACGGATCGCCCGGCAGCGCCCGCTGCAGGGCGAACACGAACAGCGACACCAGGAACAGTGTCGGGATCGCGATCACGAGGCGTCGGCCGATCAGGGCGAGCATGGCTGTCTTCTCCCTCCCCCCGCTTGCGGCGGGGAGGGGTGGGGTGGGGGGCGGTGCCGCTCGGCGAGGCGATTGAGGATGGAGCTCCGGCTTTCCGGCCCCCCATCCCTAACCCTTCCCCACCGCAAGCGGGGGGAAGGGGACAGGGCGCCGCCCGTGCTCACGACCGCTTCAGCCCCGAGAGCCGGATCATCCCGTCGGGATTGATCACGAAGCCCTGGATGTTGGAGCGCAGCGCGAAGAAGACGGTCTGGTTGTAGAGATAAACGATCGGCAGCTCGTCCTGCAGGATCTTCTGCGCCGCGTCGTAGCGCTTCTTGCGCTCGGCGACGTCGTAGATGGTGCGGGCTTCGTCGAGCAGCTTGTCGACCTCGGCGTTGGAATACTTGCCGTCGTTCTGGTTGCCCTTGGTCGTCACGAACGGATGGATGTTGCCATCGGGGTCGATGCGGCCGGACCAGCCGATCCGGCTCATCTGGAACTTGCCCTGCTGCTGGTCACGCAATTGGCTGGCGAACTCGCTCGAGCGGATCTGGATGTCGATGCCGGCTTCCTGGGCCATCGCCTGGATCACCTGGCCGAGCTGGGCGTCGACCGGGTTGTTGGTGACGAAGAGCTCGACCGAAACCTTGGCGACCCCGGCCTCCTTCAGCAGCGCCTTGGCCTTGGCGACGTCGCGCTCCGGCACGGGCAGGGCGGCGGAGAGATACTGGTTGCCCGGGTTGAAGGGCTGGTTCATCGGCGCATAGAGCCCCTCGAACACCACCTGGCTCAGCACTTTCCGGTCGATCGAGAGCGACAGCGCCTGCCGGACCCGCTTGTCCTTGCCCATCGGCTGGTTGGCGGCGTCGGTATGGTTCGTGTTGATGGTGATGCCCTGATAGCCGAGATTGGCGGTGCTCAGGACCTTCAGGTTCTTGTCGCCCTGGGCCGATTTCACATCCGTCGGTGCCAGCCGCTCCAGCATATCGAGCTCGCCGGCGCGCAGATTGGCGAGGCGAACCGTGGTGTCGGGAATGGCGCGGTAGACGATCCGGTCGAACTGGTACTTGTCCGCCTCCCAATGCCCCTTGAACTTCTCCAGCACGATCCGGTCGTTCTGGACGCGCTCGACGAACTGGTAGGGGCCGGAGCAGACCGGCTTGGCGGTGATGTCGGGGCCGAGGCTCTTGGGCGACAGCATCATCCCGGCGCGGTCGGTGAGCTGGGCCAGCAGCGTCGCATCGGGGCGCTTCAGCTTGAACACCAGCGTCGCCGGGTCCGGGGCGCTGACGCTTTCGACCGAGGCGAGCTCGGACTTCCGCAGCGAATCCGGCAGCGTCATCGCCCGCTCGATATTGGCCTTGGCCGCCTCGGCGTTGAAGGTCTCGCCGTCATGGAACTTGGCGTCGGTCCTGAGCTTCATCGTCAGCGTCAGACCGTCGCCTGAGAACGACCACTCGGTCGCCAGCCGCGGGGTGATCTTCAGCTCCGGATCGATGTCGACGAGCCGGTCGCACAGGCCCATGAAGACGATGCGGCCGACGAAGGTGCGCGCCTTGTGCGGATCGAGCATATCGGGGTCTTCTTGGAGACCAATCCGCAATGTCGATGGTGATTGGGCCTGGACCGGAAGTGCGGCGAGGCCGAGCAAGGCCGCCGAGGCCAGCAGAACGATACGCTTCATGGCTGTTCCCCTTATTGTTCTGTGTTGATGCTGGCCCGCTGAGTGGCGCTCCCGCGCTCTTCGGCGCTTGCGGGAGTTCCGCGGGTCATTCTGAGTTGGTCCCATTCGGTACCAAGCTGGCGCATTTTTCGGTGATCGTCGATAGGCTCGGCTTGCTCCAGCCGGGCGTTGCCGCGAACATTCCACGCCGCCGCGATTGGTGCAATGGATACAGTGTGACGATCGGATACCGCCGGTGCCCGCATGGCGGCAGGGCGACCAAGGTCTGTCGCCGCGCGCACGAATTCTGGTATGCAAGATTCCGTCGACTACGCGCGCATTCGAGGCGGCGCGGCACAGGAAAGGTCTAGTGATGCTGCTGGGTGTGATTGCCGACGACATGACGGGCGCGACCGACGTCGCCCTGATGCTGAACCGCGCCGGGATGCGTACGGTCCAGGTCATCGGCGCGCCCGCAGCCGGCGCCAGCCTCCCTGAGGCCGATGCTGTCGTCGTCGCGCTGAAGTCGCGCACCAACCCTGTCGCCGAGGCCGTGGCGGATTCGCTCGCTGCCTGCGAAGCGCTGCTGGCGGCCGGCGCGCGGCAGATCCTGTTCAAATACTGTTCGACCTTCGACTCGACCGCCAAGGGCAATATCGGCCCGGTGGCGGATGCGCTGATGCAGCGCCTAGGCGCCCATCAGGCGATCGTCTGCCCGGCTTTCCCGGCCAATGGCCGCTCGATCTTCCAGGGCTATCTCTTCGTCGGCGAGGTGCCGCTGCACGAGAGCTCGATGAAGGACCACCCGCTGACGCCGATGCGGGATTCGAACCTGATGCGTTTGATGGGCGCGCAGGCCGCCCACAAGGTCGGGCTCGCCTCCTATGCCGCCGTCAACCAGGGCGCGGCTGCCGTGCGCAAGCGCCTGGCTGAGCTGGCGGCGGATGGCGTGCGTTATGTCGTCACCGACGCGCTCGACAACGGCCATCTGATGGTGCTCGGCGAGGCCATTTCCGACCATGTCCTGCTCACCGGCGGCTCCGGCATCGCGATGGGCCTGCCCGAGAACTTCCGCAAGGCGGGGCTGTTGCCCTGGCGCGAGACCGCGACGCATCTCGCCGCGCCGGCCGGCCGCGCCGGCATCATCTCCGGCAGCTGCTCGGCCGCGACGCGCGGCCAGATCAAGGCGGCACTCGCAGCCGGCATTCCCGCGCTGAAGGTCGACCCACTGGCGCTGGCCGGTGGCGGGCAGACAGCGAAGGAGCTGGCGGACTGGGCCCTGGCTCAGCCGGCCGACAAGCCCTTTCTCGTCTACTCCAGCGACGATCCGGCGGAGGTCGCCTCGGTGCAGGACAAGCTCGGCCGCGAGAAGGCCGGCGAGATCGTCGAGCACGCTTTCGCCGAGGTCGCGCGTCTGCTGAACGCCGGCGGCGTCTCTCGCCTGCTCGTCGCCGGCGGCGAGACCTCCGGCGCGGTCGTGCAGGGCCTTGCCATCCGCACGTTGGAGATCGGCCCTGAGATCGATCCCGGCGTGCCCTGGACCCGCGTCGTCGACGGGCCGGATATGGTGGTGGCGCTGAAGTCGGGGAACTTCGGCGCGCCCGACTTCTTCCTCAAGGCCTGGGAGTTGTTGAAGTAGCGCGATCGTGTCGCGGCTGCCCGCGTTTGCACTGCGGCAAACTCGTATAGGATGGCGCTGACACCAAGCCTTTGGGGGTGCAGATGGCGTTTCTTGGCGATCTCCTGACCAGCGTCGCCGATCGTGGCCGGGCGCTGATCAATTTCGAGCGCTTCGCCTCGAACCGCCGGCGGCCGCTCGACAAACTCTGCGAGGACCTGCTCTCGGGCCGCGGCGAGGCCTCGGGCATGGCGCTGGCACAGGCCGTGCTGGAGGATTGGGAGCAGCTCGACGAGACTGGCCGGCTCGCCTTCTTCCGCCTGCTGCAGGAGCGCTTCGGCCCCGATCGCGAACGGCTTGACGCTGCGCTGCAGCATTATCGCGACAATCCCGATGCCGAGGCGATCGGCCAGCTCCATCTCGCCTCCGAGCCGCGTCGACAGGAGCTGTTCCGCCGGCTCAATCTCGCGCCCGGCGGCACACATGTGCTGGTGCGCATGCGCGAGAGCCTGTTCGAGGCGATGAAGCAGGAGCCGGAGCTCAAGGCGGTCGATGCCGACTTCCGGCACCTGTTCGGCTCCTGGTTCAATCGCGGCTTCCTCGTGCTGCGCCGCATCGACTGGACCACCCCGGCGAATGTGCTGGAGAAGATCATCCGCTACGAGGCGGTCCATGCCATCAAGGACTGGGACGATCTGCGCCGCCGGCTCGAGCCGGCCGACCGGCGCTGCTTCGCCTTCTTCCACCCGCAGCTGATCGACGAGCCGTTGATCTTCGTCGAGGTCGCGCTGACCCGCGAGAGCCCGAGCCGCATCGTCGACGTGCTGAGCGAGGACCGCGAGGTGCTGCCGGCCTCTTCGGCGACCACCGCGGTTTTCTATTCGATCTCGAATTGCCAGGAGGGCCTGCGCGGCATCTCCTTCGGCAATTTCCTGATCAAGCAGGTCGCCGAGGATCTGAAGCGCGAACTGCCCGGCCTCGACCTCTTCGTCACGCTCTCGCCGGTGCCGGGCTTCGCGCGCTGGCTCGGTCAGGAACTGGCGGAGCCCGCCGGGCTCGGCCTGACCAATGAGGAAGCGGCGTTGCTGCTCCAGGCGCCGGCCGAGGTCGCAAAACAGGACGAGGTCACCCGCGCGCGCCGCGACAAGCTGCTCGGCCAGATGATGGCGCAGTACATGCTGCGGGCGAGGACCTCCTCCGGCCGCGTGATCGATCCCGTCGCCCGCTTCCATCTCGGCAATGGCGCGCGGCTGGAGCGCATCAATGTCGGCGGCAATCTCTCCGACCGGGGCGAACGCGAGTCGCACGGCGTGATGGTCAATTACCGCTACGATCTCGACGACATCGAGACCAATCACGAGGCCTTCGCCAGCCGCAACACCGTGGTCGCTTCCTCCTCGGTGAAGAAGCAGCTGCGGCCGGCTACCAAGTGACCAAAGACAACGGAAACGCCTGAAAGGACCCGAAATCATGGGCAATCATCTGTTCGACCTGATCAAGGCCCGCATGCCGGCGCCGACCGCGCCCTTCGCGTTCCTCGATGACGGCCGGACCTATTCCTATGCCGACATGGTCGCGGTCTCCGCCCGCTTCGCCAATGCGCTGGTGGCGCTCGGCGTGAAGCCGGGCGACCGCGTCGCCGTCCAGGTCGAGAAGAGCATCGAGGCGCTGATGCTCTATCTCGGCACCGTCCGCGCGGGCGCGATCTTCCTGCCGCTCAACACTGCCTATACCCCGGCCGAGATCGAGTATTTCCTTGGCGATGCCGAGCCGGCCGTCTTCGTCTGCGATCCCGCCAAGGCGGAGGCGCTGAAGCCCTTCGCCGGGAAGGCGGGCGCAAAGCTGGAGACGCTCGGCGTCGGCGCCGGCAGTCTGCTCGACAAGGCCAATGCCGCCTCGGCCGAGTTCGCCGACGTCGCGCGCGGCGCCGATGATCTCGCTGCCATCCTCTACACCTCCGGCACGACGGGCCGCTCCAAGGGCGCCATGCTCAGCCATGACAACCTCGCCTCGAACGCGCTGGCGCTGGTCGACTACTGGCGCTTCACCAAGGCTGACGTGCTGCTGCACGCTTTGCCGATCTTCCACACCCACGGCCTCTTCGTCGCGACCAATGTGATCCTGTTCGCCGGCGCGGCGATGATCCTGCTGCCGAAGTTCGATCCGGAGCAGGTCTTCAAGTACCTGCCCAGGGCGACCAGCATGATGGGCGTGCCGACCTTCTATGTCCGCCTGCTGCAGGACCAGCGCCTGTCGAAGGAGGCGGTGAAGCACATGCGCCTCTTCGTCTCCGGCTCGGCGCCGCTGCTGGCCGAGACGCATCGCGAATGGCGCGAGCGCACCGGCCACGCCATCCTCGAGCGCTACGGCATGACCGAGACCAACATGAACACCTCGAACCCCTATGATGGGGAGCGGGTGGCGGGCACGGTCGGCTTACCGCTGCCGGGGGTGTCGGCGCGCGTCACCGATCCGGAGAGCGGCAAGGAGCTCGCCCGCGACGAGATCGGCATGATCGAGGTCAAGGGCCCCAACGTCTTCAAGGGCTATTGGCGCAATCCCGAGAAGACGGCGGCCGAATTCCGGCCCGATGGCTTCTTCATCACCGGCGACCTCGGCAAGATCGATCCCGCCGGCTATGTCCATATCGTCGGGCGCGGCAAGGACCTGATCATCACCGGCGGCTATAACGTCTATCCCAAGGAGGTCGAGGCCGAGATCGACGAGATGCCGGGCGTGATCGAGAGCGCCGTGATCGGTTGCCCGCACCCTGATTTCGGCGAGGGCGTCACCGCCGTGGTGGTGGCGAAGGCCGGCTCCGACATCTCCGCTGCTGGCATCGCCAAGGCGCTCGAGCAACGCCTCGCCAAGTTCAAACTGCCCAAGCAGGTCTTCATCGTCGCCGACCTGCCGCGCAACACCATGGGCAAGGTCCAGAAGAACCTGCTGCGCGAGAGTTACAAGGACATCTACGCCAAGCAGCTCAAGGCGGGGGAGTAAGGGCGAAGCCCGTCATTGCGAGGAGCGTAGCGACGAAGCAATCCAGAGGCCGCGGAGCTCTACGTCTCCCTGGATTGCTTCGCTTCGCTCGCAATGACGGAATCGTTCCGCTTTAGGCCTGCACCGGCGCCTTCAATTCGATCGTCTCGCCATCGGCCGGGATCAGTAGCCGGTCGCGGCCGATGCCGCGGGCCTCGGCCGCCTCGCGCAGCGCCTGCCGGCTGACGCTGGCATGGTCGAGCGCTTCCATATGGGTCGCGACGATCACCGCCTGCGGTGCCTGCTCGGCGAGATCGAGCGTCTGCTGCGCATCCATCACAATCAGCGTGCCGTCCCAGAGCGCGCCGCAGGAATGGGTGACGATCACATCGGGCTCGGCCTTGGCGACAGCCTCCTGCAACGGCGGATAGAGCACGCTGTCGCCGCACCAGTAGACTGAAGGTTCGCCCGGCGCTTCCAGCGTCAAGCCCATCACCTTGCCCATCACCTCGACGACCGGTCCGGTGCCATGCTGGGCCGGCTGCGACTTGACCACGATCGGCCCGATCCGGATGAAGCATTCGAGCGGCTCGACATTGCTGAAGCCGGCTGCCCGGATCGCGTCCTCGTTGCCGGGCTGGCAGATCAGCGGGATATCCTTCGGGATCCTGGTCTTGGCGACCTCGTCGAAATGGTCGGCATGCAGATGCGAGACGATGACGTGGTCGACGCCGGCGAGGATGTCCTCGATCGGTTCGGGCAGGTCGACCATCGGGTTCTGCGACTTGCCGGCGATCGAGCGGCGGCTGAGCTTCTCGCCGAAATCGGGATCGATCAGCAGGGTCTTGCCGGCATAGCTCAACTTGAGCAGGGCGTTGCGCAGGAGTTTGAGCTGCATGGCGGCTCCGCAGTGGGAGGGATCGGTTTGCCCGATCCTTCGCCGGATGCCGCCGCCGCGACCAGTTCGAATTTGTGAAGCAAACTGCATCGCGGCGTTAGGGTGCTGAGGTTTCGGGGAAATTTTTCACCCTCAGCCTTCCTGAGATTGAATTCGCCTCCGACAAGCTGCTGACACGAGAAGATTCCTGCGAGCAAACCACCGTGCTTTTTCGGGGCGCGATGCAGCTCAGGCGGCGAACTGGCCATAGGGCACGGTATTGCGGGCGGTCCTGAGCGCACTCGCCCACCAGTGCAATTGCCCGAGCATAGTCGCCATCGCCCGTTCGGCACGATCGGCATCGCGCAGGCCGCCGGTTCCGTCGAACTGGTCCCAGGCATTGGCGAAGCAGACGCCGTCGCGGATCGTCGCCGCGTGCAATTCGGCGAAGACGAGGCGCAGTTGCTCGACGGCGCGCAAGCCGCCCGAGACCCCGCCATAGGAGACGAAGGCGATCGGCTTGCCGCGCCATTGTGCGCCGGTTCCGTCGATCAGCGCCTTCAGCGGGGCGGGGAAGCTGCGATTGTATTCGGGCGTGACCACGATGAAGGCGTCGGCTCGGCCAAGCCGCTCTGTCTGCTCGGCGAGATCATGGGCGCCGGGGTCGACGCTCTCGACGGAGAAGGGGCCGTCGCCCTCGATCTGCGCGATCGTCCAGCCGGCGACCTTGGTACACAGGCGCCCCTGGCGGGTGCTGCCATAGATCACGGCAACCTTGATCTGGGGGATGAGCGGGCGATGCATGGGAGGGCTCCAGAGGGCTGGCGGTGCAGCGGAGCGATCTCTATAAGACCTCAAGTAAGGTTAAGGTCAAGCGTCATGAAGCACCCAGCCCGCAATCCCTTCGCCGACGATCTCAGCGTTGGCCAGGTCGCGAGCCGCAGCGGCATCGCCGTCTCCGCGCTGCACTTCTACGAGGCCGAAGGGCTGATCCGTAGCCGCCGCAACGCCGGCAACCAGCGCCGCTATCCGCGCGAGGTGCTGCGCCGCGTCGCCATCATCAAGGTGGCGCAGCGCACCGGCATACCCTTGAAGACCATCCGCGAGGCCTTCAAGGCACTGCCGCAGGAGCGGACGCCGACGGCCGAGGACTGGAGCCGGCTCTCGGCGGCCTGGAAGGAGGAGCTGGAGCACCGCATCGACCGGCTGACGCGGCTACGCGACCACCTCACTGACTGCATCGGTTGCGGCTGCCTCTCGGTGAAGAGTTGCCCGCTGCACAATCCCTGGGACGAGCTCGGCAAGCAGGGGGCCGGGCCGAGATTGCTCGATCCGGATTGAGGCCCGGCCGTCTTTCCGGGGTGACGCGAAGCGTCTATCCCGGAACCCATGAACACGACGCTGTTCCAGTTCGTCATGCTCGCCCTTGTGGCGAGCATCCACGTCTTGAACACCACTCTCGAAAAACAGAGACGTGGATGGTCGGGACAAGCCCGACCATGACGAAGAAATGCGGTGTTCATGGGTTCCGGGCTCAGGCCTGCGGCCTGCCCCGGAAAGACGGGCTCACCCCGCCTTGTGCAGCTTCGCCAGCGGGAAGCGCGCGACATCCGCCAGCAGCTCGACGAAGCCTGCGACCTGGAACTCGGCCGTCGCTTTGCCCTTCTCGGCCGTGGCAAGGCTGGCATCGCCCGCTGCACCGGACGGATGAACGTCCTGTGCCATCCAGGCGAAGGGATGGGCGCCGGTCGGCCGCAGCCATTTGTAGCCTTCATCGGCCATCTCGACGGTCCGCGGTACGAAGCGGCCGGCCTTGCTCATGTCGACGAGGTCGGGCCGGAAATGCAGCATCAGCGAGGTCTCGATGTCGCCGGCATGGATGCCATGTTTGGCGTCCATCTCGCCATAGAGCTCCGGCGGCAGGCCGAAATTGCTCCAGGAGGTCGAGACTGCGAACATGCCCTGGCTGACGCGCAGTTCGCGCGCTACCACCTTCATCGGGTCGACATTGCCGCCATGCGAGGTGACGAGTACGAGCTTGCGCAGGTCGGCGCGCTTCACGCTCTCGCCGATCTCGATCCAGCTGCGGATCGCGCTCTCCCAAGAGATGGTCAGCGTGCCCGGCGAGTGCAGGTGCTCGTTCGACTTGCAGATCGCCTGGGTCGGCAGCACCAGCACGTCGAGCTCGGCCGGGACCTGCGGCATCGCCAATGCCAGCATCGCGTTCATCACGGTGGTGTCGACCGACACAGGCAGGTGCGGCCCGTGCTGCTCGATCGCGGCGAGCGGCAGTACGGCGATGGTCGCCTCGGGCGAGAGGCCGGCGAACTCGGTGGTCTTCAGGTCGCCCCAGAAGCGTGCGGTCATGGTCTCGAGGTCTCGTCGATCAGGCTGCGGGCCGGCCCCGCGATTCGCGCCTGCTGCCTCACGGCGACAGGACTGCCCAGCATAGTGGCGGGAGATGACGAGGGAAGGGCTGATGGCACGCGCATGCCATGCGGGCTGGAGCCTCGCCGGCAAAGCCTGTCTGTGCGAAAGCCGGCCACGACGCATTTCCAGCGGCCCACAGGCCGTGGCATACAAGCGGCTTGCCGGGCGCAGAGTTCGCGCGGTTCGGCGACAGGTTCGCGACATGATGGAGGGGGTTCGGCCATGACGATGAAATATCGCCTCGACCGGCGCGCTGCGCTCGGCCTGCTCGGTGGCTCGGCCGCCTCGGTGCTGATCCCGGTGCCGGGTGCGCGCGTCAACGCGCAGACCCTCGACAAGGTCAGCTACCAGACCAACTGGCGCGCCCAGACCGAGCATGGCGGCTTCTATCTCGCCGCCGCCAACGGCATCTACAAGAAGTACGGGCTCGACGTCGACATCCGCCCCGGCGGCCCGCAGCAGAACCCGACCCAGCTCCTGCTCGGCGGCCGCGTCGACATGATCATGGGTAATTCGCTGGAGGCGCTGAGCTTCGCGCAGGAGAACCTGCCCTTCCTCTGCATCGCCTCGATCTTCCAGAAGGACCCGCAGGTCCTGATCTCGCATCCCGGCCAGGGCAACGACTCGCTCGCCGCCCTCAAGGACAAGCCGATCCTGATCGCGGCCCAGGCCCGTGTCGGCTTCTGGCCGTTCCTGAAGCTGAAATTCGGCTTCCGCGACGAGCAGATCCGGCCCTACACCTTCAACATGGCGCCGTTCCTGGCCGACAAGAAGCTGACCCAGCAGGGCTTTCTGTCCTCCGAGCCCTTCGTCATCCGCAAGGCCGGCGTCGAGCCGGTCGTCCATCTCCTCGCCGATGCCGGCTTCGAGAACTACAACACGACCATCACGATCTCCCGCAAGATGGTGCAGGAGAAGAAGGAGGTCGTGCAGCGCTTCGTCGATGCGACGGCCGAAGGCTGGGCTGAGTACATGAAAGGCGGCCCGAACATCGCCGCCGCCAACGCCCGGATCCTGAAGGACAATCCCGACATGGATCAGGAGAAGATCGACTACGCGCTCAAGGTGATGAACGACAACGGCATCGTCACCTCGGGCGATGCGAAGACGCTCGGCATCGGTGCCATGACGGATGCGCGCTGGGCGAGCTTCGCCAAGACCATGACCGAGGCCGGCGTCATCCCTGCAGGCGTCGACGTGAAAAAGGCCTACAGCTTGGAGTTCATCAACAAGGGCGTCGGCAAGCCCTGAAGACCGTCATGCTCGGGCTTGCCCCGAGCATCTATCGCCGGAAATTCTCGGGTCTGCGCTGCGTTCAGCCCGGGAGTGACGGCCTTTCACACAACGGATCATCAGGCCTTTGGACACAGCCTATCTGAGCACACATCCGGCGGCGGGCGAGGCGAGCGGGGCTCCGCTCGTCTCGATCCGGCGGGTCTCCAAGCAGTTCGCCAACGGCACCATCGCCGTGCGCGACGTCGATCTCGATCTCGGCACCGGCGAGTTCATCAGCCTGCTCGGCCCTTCCGGCTGCGGCAAGTCGACCCTGCTGCGCATGATTGCCAGACTGGGCAGCCCGTCCACCGGCACGATCACCTGGCCCGGCGCCGGCCAAGGCAGTGAAGGCAAGGCCGAGCGCGATCTCGGCTTCGTCTTCCAGGACCCGACGCTGATGCCCTGGGCCAACGCCCTCTCCAACGTCATGCTGCCGCTGGTCCTGAAGCATGTGCCCAAGCAGGAGGCGCAGGAGCGCGCGGCCGAGATGCTGGCGCTGGTCGGTCTCAAGGGCTTCGAGACATCCTACCCACGCGAGCTTTCCGGCGGCATGAAGATGCGGGTCTCGATCGCCCGTGCGCTGGTGATGCGCCCGAAGATCCTCCTGATGGACGAGCCCTTCGCCGCGCTCGACGAGATCACCCGCCACCGCCTCAACGACGACCTCCTGAACCTGTGGTGGCGCGAGCGCTTCACCGCCGTCTTCGTCACGCATTCGGTCTTCGAATCCGTCTATCTCTCCCAGCGCATCGTGGTGATGGCGGCGCGGCCCGGCCGCGTCATGGCCGACCTCGACGTCTCCGCGCCTTATCCGCGCGACGAATTGTTCCGGACCTCGGCCGAATACGCCCATCTCTGCCGGCTCGCCTCCGGCAAGCTCAAGGAGGCGATCGGCGCATGAGTTCTCCGTCCTCCACGACCGCCATGCCGCACGACGGCACCGATGCAGAGGCCCGCCCGCTTGCCGTCGCCGAACCGTCCATCCTCGGCCTGCCGGCGAGCTTCTGGCCGCGCATCCTCGCGCCGATCGCCGTAGGCATCCTGGTGCTCGGGCTCTGGGAGTTCGCCGTGCGCTGGAACGAGGTGCCGTCCTATGTGCTGCCCGGGCCGCTCCTGGTCGGCCAGACCTTGGTCGCCGACTGGGGCACGCTTTCGACTTCGCTATGGGTCACCTTGCGCATCACTTTCATGGCGCTGGCGGCGGCGGTGATCGTCGGCGTCGCGCTCGCCGTGCTGTTCACTCAGTCGAAATGGCTGGAGATGGCGCTGCTGCCCTATGCCGTGATCCTGCAGGTGACGCCGATCGTCGCGATCGCGCCGCTGATCATCATCTGGGCCGGCGACATCAATCTGTCGCTGCTGATCTGTGCCTGGATCGTCGCCTTCTTCCCGATCCTGTCGAACACCATCCTCGGGCTGAATTCGGCCGACCACAACCTGATCAACTTTTTCCAGCTGCATGGCGCGACACGTTGGCAGACGCTGCGCTACCTCAAATTGCCGGCGGCGCTGCCATACTTCCTCGCGGGTCTCAAGATCTCAGGTGGGCTCGCGCTGATCGGCGCGGTCGTCGCCGAGTTCGTGGCCGGGACGGGCGGCTCGGAATCGGGGCTGGCCTATCGCATCCTCGAGGCCGGCTACCAGCTCAAGATCCCGCGCGTCTTCGCGGCGCTGCTGATGATCTCGCTCTCGGGCATCGCCATCTTCCTGGCGACCAGCCTGATCTCGCATCTCCTGCTGCGGCGCTGGCACGAGAGCGCGCTGAAGCGCGAGAACTGAGCGCGAGAAGAATTCAACCGAAGAAGTGCAGCCGGTCCTCGACCGGCAGCGAGGCGATCGCCCGCAGGTCGGCCTCGGAATAGCTGAGTTCGAGCCGCGCCGAGCTGGCCGTTTCCGGCAGCACGATCGACTCTGCCGGTGCACCGACATCGGCGAAGGCGATATCGTTCTCGGCCACCTGGGTGCTGCTGCGCCGGCGATAGGGCTGCGTCTGCTGGCGCAGGCCGGTTTCATTCAGGGGCACACGCTGCTTCGTTCCGGCATCGACCACATCGATGTCACCGAGGTCGGTCGCCGGGTCGATCACGGTCGGGTGCGCCGGCGCGGCGGTCATGGCCGGAAGCGGTTCCTCGGCTGCGACCGCGACGTCGGCCGCAGCCCGCAAGCTCGCATCGAGCATGGCGACGGTGTCGGCGACCTTCTCGATCTGGTTGGCGCCGGCCTCGATCACCGTGGTCGCGCCGTAGATCTCGGTCGCGCGCCGGTCGAGCCGGTCGCAGAGCTCAGGCTCTGCACCGGCCTCGCGCAGGGCCCAGGCGATCTCCTGGATGGATTCGGCCGCGTCGATGATGCTGGCGGTAGTCTCCTGGATGCGCGCCGACAGGCGGGCCGAGGCGCCGCCGCGGTCGAGATCGTCACGCAATTCGGCGATGGTGCGGGCGGTTTCCGAGAATTCCGGCCCCAGATCCGGCAGCGCAACCGGCACCGTGCAGAGCCGTTCGAGGCGCGCGATCGCCGACAGCACCGTCTCGGTGTCGGTCTGCCGGTTGCGCCTGGCATATTCAGACAGGAACCAGCGGCCGCGCGCCGTTTCCATCACGGCGGCGGAAATCGCATCATAGTCGGCCGCGCTCAGCGGAGATAGCGAACGCGCGTCGCTCATGGCCAGGCTGCACTCCATGGGCTGGCCGAATCGTGTTTCATCGACCGAAGATGCCCATCAGCAAAATTGCTGCTGATTCTTTAAGAAATCGCTGCCAAAGGCATGTCACCGCCGCTCCGGACCGGATTCTCGCGCGTGTTGGCTCTGCGCCTCTCGCTCATGCACGCGCTGAACTTCCTCGGCGTGGGCTTCTATCTGCCATTCTTTCCAGTCTGGCTCGCCTCCAAGGGGCTGGGCGATGTCGACATCGGCTATGTGCTGGCGATTCCGATCCTGGTGCGCGTCTTCGTGGCATCGTCGGTGACGGGGCTCGGAGACCGCCTGCGCCCGAACATTCTGCTGGCGCTGCTCAACGCGTTGGCAGCGTTGGTTTATTTTATCCTGGCGCAGCAGGCGGAATTCCTGCCGCTCGCCGTCCTGACGGCGCTCAGCGCCATCGCCTTGTCGGGTGTGGTGCCGCTCGCCGACGTCCTGACCACCGCGCAGGTGAAGGCCGGGGCGTTGAAGGATTATGGCCGCGTCAGGCTCTGGGGCTCGGTGACCTTCGTGCTTTCCAATCTCGCGGGCGGTTACCTCATCGCGCAGCACGGCGCCTGGCTGATCCCCTTCATCCTCGCCGGCAGCAGTTCTCTCGCTGCGCTTGCCGCGCTGCAGGCCCCGTCGCCGCCAGGGGGGATTTCGCCGGCCGCTCCGCGAGGAGCGTCTGCGGCTGGCTTCGGGCTGCCGTTCTGGCTCGCGGTCGGGGCGGCGGCTTGCGTCAACGCCACGCATGCGGCGGTCTATGCCTTCAGCTCTCTGCATTGGCGCAGCATCGGCTTCAGCGGCGAGGCGGTCGGCTGGCTCTGGGCGGTTGCAGTCCTTGCCGAGATCGCCGTCTTCCTCGTCGGGGGCAGCATTGCCGCAAGCGGTCTCACCGGCCTGCGCTGGATCGCGATCGCCGCGGTCGCAGCCGCGCTGCGCTTTGCGGCGATGAGCGCCGATCCCGGCCTTGCCGTCACCGCCTTCCTGCAGCTGCTGCACGGCATCACTTTCGGCTGCATGCATCTCGGGACGCTCGCGGCGCTGTCGGCGCTGTCTCCGGAGGCGCGCCGCGCGGCAGCGCAGGGGCGCCTCGTCGCGGTGAGTGCGCTGGTGATGGGTCTCGCCACCGTGCTGTCCGGCTATCTCTATCGCTTGTTCGGGCCGGGCGTGTTCCTCGCCATGGTGCCGGTCGCGCTGCTCGGGCTGGTCTTGGCGGCCCTTGCCATCCTCAAGTCCCGCGGCAATACAGGTCTCTGGGGCCGAATCTGAACCAGAGAGCATTGCGCGAAAAAGTGGAAGCCGGTTTTTCGCCGAACCAATGCTCTCTAACTTTGGAATCGATCACGTTTTTCGCATTCGGGCGGAAACGCCCGAAGGCGACGTGATCTCGGAGCAGGCGAGCCGTCATGGCTGTCGTCGACGACGTTGAGCCGCAGGCGGTCTATCGCGACGATGGCGGCGTCCTCGTCGTGTCGCTGGCTGGCCGCTGGAGCGTTGGGCGCGCCCCGCGGCTGGAAGCCTTGGCCAGCGAATTGACCAAGCGTGTCGGCGGCGTCCGCCAGGCGCGCCTCGACCTGTCGGCGATCGAGCGCCTCGACACGCTCGGCGCCTATCTGCTCGACCAGGTGAAGCAGGCAGGCGAGGCGAAGGGCGTCGCCATCGAGCTGACCAGCCGCCGTCCGGAGCATGCGGTGCTCCTGCGCGAGGTTGAGCGCAATGTCACCGATTACGAGCCGCCGGTCCGTCCGATCGGGCTTGTCACGGTCCTCGTCGACATCGGCCAGGCGGTCACCCGCTTCGGCCGCGACCTTGCCGGCGGTGCCGTCTTCCTCGGCGAAGTGATGGCGGGCTGCGTCGGCGCCTTGTTCGGACCGCGGCGCTTCCGCGGCCCATCGCTGGTCAACCAGGTCGAGCTGATCGCCTTCAACGGCGCGCCGATCATCATCCTGATCTCGTTCCTGGTCGGCTGCATCGTCGCGCAGCAGGGCATCTTCCAGCTCCAGCGCTTCGGCGCCACCGCCTTCGTCGTGAATCTGACCGGCATCCTCGTCCTGCGCGAGCTCTCGGTGCTGCTGACCTCGATCATGGTCGCCGGCCGCTCCGGTTCCGCCTTCACGGCCGAGATCGGCTCGATGAAGATGCGCGAGGAGATCGACGCACTGCGGGTGATGGGGCTCGACCCGATCGAGGTGCTGGTGGTGCCGCGCATCCTGGCGCTGATCATCTCGCTGCCGATCCTGACCTTCATCTCGGCCATGTCCGGCCTCGTCGGCGCCGGTCTGGTGAGCTGGCTCTATGGCGGCATCGGCCTCGACACCTATCTCGACCGCCTGAAATCGGTGATCACCTGGCAGCATTTCGCCGTCGGCCTCATCAAGGCCCCGTTCATGGCGTTCGTGATCGGCCTGATCGCCTCGATCGAGGGGCTGGCGGTCAAGGGTTCGGCCGAATCGCTGGGCCATCAGGTGACGGCCTCGGTGGTGAAGGCGATCTTCATGGTGATCGTGGTCGACGGGCTGTTCGCGATGTTCTTCGCCTCGATCAGGATGTGAGGGGAGCCGAACGTGCTCGACAGACCCTCTCAGACCGGCCCGATCGGGCCGAGCGCAGCGGCCGGGCCGGAGCCTGAGGCGGTGATTCGCGTTCGCGATCTCAAGGTCGCCTTCGGCGACAAGGTGATCATGGACGGCCTGGATCTCGACGTGATGCGCGGCGAGATTCTCGGCTTCGTCGGTGGCTCCGGCCAGGGCAAGTCGGTGCTGACCCGCACCATTCTGGGCCTGGTGCGCAAGCAGCGCGGCACCATCGAGGTCTTCGGCGAGAACGTCGACAAGCTCGATCCGCGCGGCAGGCGCCGGCTCGAACGTCGTTTCGGCGTGATGTTCCAGCAGGGCGCGCTGTTCTCGGCGCTGACCGTCAAGCAGAACATCCAGGTGCCGATGCGCGAATATCTCCAGCTCTCGCCGGGTCTGCTGGAAGAGCTCGCCATGCTCAAGATCGAGATGGTGGGGTTGAAGCCCGATGCGGCCGATAAGACACCCTCCGAACTGTCCGGCGGCATGATCAAGCGTGCGGCGCTCGCACGGGCGCTGGCGCTCGATCCCGAGATCGTCTTCCTGGACGAGCCGACCTCCGGTCTCGATCCGATCGGCGCCGCCGAGTTCGACGAGCTGATCATGACGCTCAAGCAGACTTTGGGCCTGACGGTGTTCATGGTAACCCATGATCTAGACAGTCTATATGTAGCCTGCGACAGGATTGCCGCCTTGGCGGACAAGCGTGTCATCGCGGTCGGTCCGCTCGCCACCATGCTGGCTTCCGATCATCCCTGGCTCAAGGCGTATTTCGGCGGCGAGCGCGCCCGCGCCCGCATGCCCGATCAAACGAGGACGTGACGGACGCCCGCGATGGAATCCCGTGCGAATTACGCCCTGGTCGGTCTCTTCACCCTCGCCGTGATCGCGGCGATGTTCGGCTTCGCCTATTGGTTCGGCAGTGGCGGCGGCGGCCGCAAGCAGGACGTCAGGGTCATCTTCACCGGGACGGTCACAGGCCTGGGACGCGGCTCCAGCGTGCTCTTCAACGGCCTGCGCGTCGGCGAGGTCAAGCAGATCGGCCTGCAGCCCGATGACCCGCGCCGCATCTTCGGTGTGATCGAGGTCGACAACACGACGCCGCTGCGGGTCGACACCCGCGCCCGCATCGAGGCGCAGGGGCTTGCCGGCGTCGTCGCCCTGCAATTGATCGGCGGCGAGCCCGATGCCGCCGTGCTGCAGGCGAGGCCGGGCGAGCCGATGCCGACCATCATCGCCGAACGTTCCGAATTGCAGGACATCATCGAATCGGTGCGCAATGTCGCCAAGAAGGCCGACGAGGTGCTCGGCAATCTCGACGGGCTGATCAAGACCAATTCAGGCGCGATCACCAACACCGTCCGCAATGTCGAGAAGTTCTCGCAGGCGCTCGGTGATAATTCCGGCAGCATCGACAAGCTGATGTCGAGCTTCGGCCAGATCGCCGATACGATCGCGCCGCTTTCGCAGAAGCTCGGCACGCTGAGCGAGGAGTTGACCGGAGTGGTCCGCTCGGTCGATCGCGCCAAGATCACCGGCATCATCGACAATTTTGACAAGTTCACCGCGGCGCTGGGCGGCTCGAGCGCCGACGTGTCGAAGGCGGTCAAGGATGTAGCCTCGATCACCGACAAGCTCAATCGCGCCGCCGACCAGGTCGAGGGCGTGCTCAAGGCGGCTCAGTCCTTCCTGAACACGCAGGACGGGCAGGGCGCCTTCGCCGAGGTTGCCAGCGCCGCGAAATCGATTCGGGTGCTGGCCGACAATCTCGACAAGCGCACCGCCGAGATCACTACCGGCATCAGCCGTTTCACCGGCCCTGGCCTGCGCGATCTCGAGACGCTCGCCTCCGACGGCAAGCGTACGCTCGGGGATCTCAACCGCGTTTTGCGCAATGTCGAACGCAATCCCCAGCAGTTCATCTTCGGCGGCCGTCCGCCGCTTCCCCAATACAGCGGATCGCGCTAGCCCGTTATGACCATGCCGATTCTGCCCTCGCTGCTTCGTGGTCGTCTGCGCGCCCTGTCCTTGGCGGCGGCAGGCTTGTTGCTGCTGGCCGGCTGCAGCGGCGGGGCGGCGCCGACCACCTATGATCTCTCGGCGCCGCGCGATTTCGGCCGCATCGGCGGGGGCGGCGGGGTGCTGATCGTCGCGCAGCCGACGGCGGTGCAGGCACTCGATTCCGACCGGCTGATCGTCAAGGATTCGAGCGGCGCACTCTCCTTCCTCGGCGGGGCGCAATGGGCCGACCGGGTGCCCAATCTGGTGCAGACCCGCCTGATCCAGACCTTCGAGAACGGCAGCCGTATCGCTGCCGTCGGCCGGCCGGGCGAGCGGATCGTCCCCGATTTCCAGCTCAACACCGATATCCGCGCCTTCAACATCGACGCGGCCAGCGGTCAGGCCGTGGTCGAGATCACCGCCAAGCTGATCGGCGACCGCAGCGGCAAGGTCCAGCGCGCCAAGCTGTTCTCGGCTCGCGTGCCGGGAGGCGCCGACGGGGCAGGGGCGGCACAGGCTCTCGACCAGGCCCTGTCGCAGGTGCTGATCCAGATCGCCCGCTGGGCGCGCTGAGAGGGGCGGGATTGGTGCGCTGACGGGCCACATCTGCGACCGGGCGGAGGAAATGCCCAACAATAACGATCTGGATGAGCTTGCCGAAGTAGCCAAGGCGGCAAATGTCTTGGGTTTGTCGCAATATTGCAGCCTCCGAGCGAAGGGCCTCCGGAAAGCGGCAATGCGCGCGCTCGCAGATTTTCTCGATAGTGCGACGGAGCTGCCATTCATAGATCGGCAGGCTTTCATTCTGGGTTTGACGGAACATCGCAAGGCATTCTCGGATCCACGCCTGCTCTGTCCGGAGTCGCTCGTGAGGCGGCTGGCTCTGCCAACGCTTAAGGACTGGCTTCAAGCTGATCCGGTTTCGGCGGCCGCGCATTTCCTGCTTGGAATGTACAGTTTCGGTACAGCCGCAGCCGCTGCCGGAGAGACGCCGATCGAGTGCTTCCGGAAGGCCATTGCGCTCGATCCGAAGCATCAGGGCGCACGCACTGCCTTCGTGGAGCTCGTGTCAAACTGGGTCCGCTACGCTCAACACGAGCTACCATTCGGTTACATCGGCCCCGCCGAAGAGGATGTGATGGCGCTGCAGGAAGCTCTGTTCGTTCTGCGAGGTACCGACAAAACACCGCAACGCTTCGAAGCTGAGGGCGAGCTTCGCAGCATGCTTGGCCAAGCGGAGAGTTGGCTAGCGTCTCGAGCGTGAGCAGATGAACAAAAAAAGAGGCCGCCCTTTCGGGCGGCCTTTTCTGATTTGAGCGTAGGGCCGGTTCCTACTCGAACCGCCCGCTGGCATGGGCCAGCATGGTGTAGACCTTGCCGGTTTCCGAGGTCAGGTAGGTCTTCGCCACCATCGAGTCGCGATCGTCCTTGGCGGCTTCGCCGAGCAGGCGCTCGAACTCCTCGATATAGCGGTCGACCGTCTCCTTGAACTCGGTGTCGCGGCGGTATTTGCGCCGGATCTCGTCGAAGGTCTGCTGGCCCTGCAGCGTGTAGAGCCGGCGGGTGAAGACGTTGCGCTCGCCGCGCTTGTAGCGCTCCCAGAGTTCGACGGCCGCGTCATGGTCGATCATCCGGGCGATGTCGACCGAGAGCGAATCGAGCTTCTCGATGCTGTGAGCCGTCGGCTTGGCGGCTTCCGGCGCCCGGTCGTCGCGCGAGGCGCGGCTGAGCAGATCCGAGAGCCAGCCCGATTTGGCGGGGGCAGGCTGCTCGACGGCGGCGCGGCGAGCCGGCTCGGCACGCTGAACCTCGGGCCGCACCGGCTCGGGGGCAGGGGCCGGGCGCACCGGCACCGCCTGCGTCTCGGTCCGGGCCGGCTCCGGCGTCGGGTCGATCGAGGCGCGCAGCGGCTCGGTCAGCACCGGGGCGCTCTGCACCGCGACCGAGGACGCGGCGCTGACGACCGGGACCGGCTGCTGATAGCTCGTCGTCGGCCGCCGCTCGCCCTGCGGGCGCGCGACATCGCTGCTGCGTCCGGAGCGCGAGACGATCTCGGTCAGCTCGTTGAGCGCCTTGATCTGGTCGGCGACGACGCGGCGCATGGCGGCAGTCGATTCCTGCGTCTCGCGCGGCAGGTCGAGCACGCCCTTCTTGAGCTCGGTGCGGGTCGTCTCGAGTTCGCGATGGATCTCCGCCGACATGGTCCGCATGTCCTCGGCGGCGCTCTGGAAGCGCTCGGTGACCTTGGCAAACTCGCCGGAGACCTCGTTCACCACCTCCTCATAGGCCGCGCGCAGCGCCAGTGCCGTCGCCTCGCGCTCGCGGCCGCTGGCGGCGCGGATCGAGTCGAATTGCTGGGCGATGGCGCTGCTGGTCGATTCGGCCGCGTCGCCGAGCACGGTGCTGAGCTGGCGGGTGCGCGTCTCGGCGTTGCTGAGCGAATCGTCGAGCGCCGACGAGAAGGAGCGGGTGATCTGCTCGATGTCATCGGTGCGCGTCGAGATCAGCCCGTGCAGGTGCTCCAGCGCCTCCTTGCGGTCGGCCAGGACATTGCCGACGCGGGCCTCGACCTGCTCCAGCCGCTGCGCGACGGCGTTGAGCGCCGCGGCATTGGTCTGCGAGGTCTCGGTCATCGACGAGCCCTGCGCGTCGATCCGGGAGATCAGCGCTGCGGTGTCGCGCAGCGTTCCTTCCGAATAGCCCTTCAGCGTCGCGATCTGGTTCGCGACCTGCTCGGACGTCCGGTTGGTCTCCTGCACCACCGTCGAGAGCACGTTCTGCAGCTCCTCGACGCGACCCGACAGGCTGCCTTCGACCGCCGCGAGATTCTTGTTCGCGCCGGTGACGATCTGCTGCATCAGCTTGTTGGCCTCGCCGAGGCGGCCGAGCATGCTGCCGAGCTCGCTGCGTAGCTGCTCGTTGGTCTTGAGCAGCGCTTCGACGGAGTGGTTGGTGCCGCTCTCGATCGTCTCGCGCAGCGCGCCCGAAGCAAGCTCGAGCGCCTGGCTGATCTCGGTGCTGCGCTCGTGCAGGCCGGCGACCATGCTGTTGCCGCGGTTCTCGATGTTGTTGACCAGGGCCTCGCCGAGGCTGGCGAACTGGTTGGCGAGCGTCACGCCCTTGCGGCCGATCGCATCGACCACGCCGTTGCCGCGCTCGTCGAACAGGGCGCGGAGCTCCTCGGTGCGCGTGGTCAGCGCCGAGCTTATCCCGTCCGATTGCTCCGTCAGGGTCCGGGCCAGGTTGCGGCTGTGCTGGTCGAGCGTGTTCAGCATGTCGCCGCCACGCTCGTCGAACAAGGCGCGCAACTCCTCGGTGCGGCCGGAGAGGGCGGTAGCGATGCCCTCCGAGCGCTCCTGCAGGATCTGGGCGATCTGGCTGCCGCGATGGCCGAGCGCATTGAGGATGCCGCCGCCGCGCTCGTCGAACACGGCGCGCAGCTCGTTCGAACGGTCGGAGAGTGCTGCCGAGATGCCGTCCGACTTCTCCTGCAGCGTCTGTGCGATCTGGTTGCCGTGCTGGTCGAGCAGGGTGACCAGGCCGGTGCCCTTGTCGTCGAACAGGGCACGCAGCTCGTCGGTACGCGCACTGAACGAGCCGGCGACCGACGCCGCGGCGCCTTCCAGGGTCTGGACGATCTGATTGCCCTGCTGATCGAGCAGGGTGATCAGGCCGGTGCCCTTGCCCTCGAACAGGGCGCGGAGCTCGTCGGTGCGGGCACTGAGCGAGCCGGTGACCGAATCCGCGGTGCCTTGCAGCGTCTGGACGATCTGGTTGCCGCGCTCGTCGAGCAGGGTGATCAGGCTGGTGCCCTTGCCGTCGAACAGGGCGCGCAGTTCCTCGGTGCGGTCGCCGAGCGAGCCGGCGATCGAATCTGCGGTGCCCTGCAGGGTCTGCGCGATCTGGCTGCCGCGCGCGTCGAGCGTGCCGGAGACCGTGTCGAGCCGGTTGACGACGCGTTCCTCGAACCGCGCCACGCTCTGGTCGAGCGTGTCGGCGATCTGCAAGGCGCGCCCGCCCAGCGTCGCATTGATGCTGTCGGCCTTCTCAGCGAGCGTCTGCGTCAGCGCTTCGCTCTTCGAGGTGACGATCTCGCCGATCTCGTCGGCCTTGGCGGTAAGGGCACGGGTGACCTCGCGCCCGCCCTCGGCCATGACCCGGGCGATGTCGACCGTGCGCTCGACCAACGCCTCGTTGAGCGCCGTGGCGCGCGAGCCGAGATTGCCGTCGATGCGGGCGATGAGCCCGTCGAGCGAGGTCGCGATCTCGGCGCTCTTGGCGCTGGAGCGGTCCTCGAAGATCTTGATCTGCGTCTCCATGGCGGCCGCCGCTTCCTGTGTGCGCGCCATCATGGTCTCGGCGGCGTGCTGCGAGCGTTCGCCGATCCGCTCGGCCAGCGCCTGACCTTCCTCGCCAAGTAGCTTCTCGACCTGACCGAGGCGCAGCGTCACCGAGTCGGTGAAGGAGCGGGCGTCGTGGCCGAGCTTGGAAGCCAGCGTGCCGCCGCGGGTGACGATGATTTCCTCGAAGGCGCCGAGGCGAGCGCCGATCGTGGCCTCGATCTCGCGGCCCTGGACGTCGAAGAGACGGTTCAGCGCATCGTGCTTGCCGGCGAGCGACTCGTTGAGCGCCTGCGAGCGGGCATCGACCGAGCGCAGCAGCGACTCGGCATTGGCGGCGAGCGCCTGGTTGACCCGGCCGCCTTGCTGGGTGAGGGCGATGACCACGTCCTTGCCGGTCGCGGCGAGCAGGCTGCTGGCGCGCTCGGCCTCGGTCGTGAAGGTGCTGCGCAGGGCTGTCGCCGCGTCGCTGACGCGGTCGGCGATCTCACGCCCGTCGACATTGATCGCATCGGCGAGGGCCTTGGTCGCCTCGTCGAGACGGCCGGCCAGGGATTGGCTCTGCTCGCCGATGAGGCCATGGACCTCGCGGCCGGTGGCGGTGAGGCCGGCGATGATCGCATCGCGCTGGGTGCCGAGTAGGGCTCCGACCTCGTCCCCGGCTTGGCCGAGGCGGGCGATGAAGCCGCTGTGCTGGTCGTCAATGACCGATTTTGCCGTCTCGCTGGCGGCGAGGATCTTGGCGGCGAGCGCTTCGCCGGTCTCGTCCAGCTGGCGATGGGCGGTGCCGCTGGCCTCGGCCAGCCGATCGATCAGGGCATTGCCGCGCTCCGCCAGCAGGCCGTGCACCGAGCGGCCGACATCGGCGACGCGGGTGACGAGGGCCTGGCTCTGGCCGGAGAGCAGCTCCTGCATGTCCTGGCCGGTCGCGATGACGCGGCCGCTGAGCGCCTCGCCCTCGGTGATGAGAATGTTGCGCACGCTGGCGCCGGCATCGGTGAGCTGGGTCACCAGCGTCTCGCGCTGGCTGCCGATCGCGGTGTGGACCTCGGTGCCGACATCCGACAGGCGGGCGACGAGGCTGTCGCCACGCTCGCCGATCGTGGCATGGACCTCGCGCGCGACCTCGGACAGGCGGGCGATCAGCCCGTCGCCACGCTCGCCGATCGCCGATTCGACGTCTCGGCCGGCATGGGCGACGCGGGCGACGATGCCCTCGGCGCGGTCGCCGAGCGTCCGGTGGATCTCCTCGGTGGTCTCGGACAGCTTGGCGACGAGGCCGTCGCCGCGCTCGCCGATCACGCTCTCGATGCCGCGGCTGGCATCGGCGATGCGCGCGACGATGCCGTCGGCGCGGCCGCCCAGCGTCTGCTCGATCTCATACGTGGTCTCGGACAGCTTGGCGACGAGGCCGTCGCCGCGCTCGCCGATCATGACCTCGACGCTGCGGCCGGCATCGGCCACGCGGTTGACGATGCTGTCGGCGCGTTCGCCGATCGCATGCTCGACGCCCTGGCCGATCTCGGCCATGCGCAGCACCAGCCCGTCGCCGCGCTCGCTGATCGCCTCCTGCAGGCGCTGGCCGGTCTCGGACAGACGGCCGACCAGATGGTCGCCCTGCTCGCCGATCGTGCTGCGGACCTCGTGACCGAGGTCGGAGAGGCGGGTGACGAGGCTGCTCGCCTCTTCCGAGAACAGGCTATGCACGGTCGCACCGACGGCGGAGATGCGCGCGGTCAGTTCCTCGCCGCGCTCGCCGATCAGGTTGTGCAGACCCTTGCCGGCTTCGTCGAAGCGCAGGGTGATCGAATCGGTCTTTTCGCGCAGCAGGCTGTCGACAGTCTGGACGGTCCCTTCGAGCTTCCCGACCAGCGTCTCGCCCTGGCTGGCGATCAGGCCGTGGACGGTGTCGCCGGCCTCCTGGATGCGGCTGACGACGAGCTCGTTCTGCTTGCCGAGCAGCATGTGTACGCCTCGGCCGACTTCGGCCAGGCGCGTGGTGACGCTTTCGCCCTCGCTGCTGATCGACGTACGCAGGCTCTCGCCGGTCTCGGTCAGGCGCTGGGTCAGGCTGCTGCTCTGCGTGTCGAACAGGTCGACCAGCGTGCGCCCGCTCTGCTCGAAGCGCTCGGCGACGGTGGCGCCGCGCTGGGTAATCTCCTCGGCGAGCGTGTCGCCGGTCGAGCGCAGCGTCTCGTTGACGGTCTCGGCGCGGCTCGCCAGCGACTCGACGACCTGCGCGCCGGTCTCGCTGATGGCGCGGGTGACGTCGCGGGCGCCGGCGGTCAGGCCCTCGGTGAGGACGGCGCCGGTGCGCTCCAGCGAACCGGCGATTTCCTGGGCGCGGTTGTCGAGCACGGCGGTGACGGACTGGCTGGCGCTCGTCATGCGCTCGCTGACGTCGTGCGACGTCGACTGCAGGCGCTCGACCAGGTCGTTGCCGCGGCCACTGATCTCGTCGACCATGCGCTCGCCGGCATGGCCCAGCGCCAGCGTGATCTGGTCGCCCTTGTCGGTCAGGCGCGAAGTGACGCGCTCGCCCGCCTCGGCAACAGCCTCGGAGATCGAGCGGCTGGCGGTCTCGAGGTCCTTGGTGATGCTCTCATGCGCGCCCGAGATCGCGAACTTCACCCGCTCGGCATTGCCGACGACGGATTCGCGCTGGGTCACCAGCTCGTCGATGAGGGAGCGCAGCCGGATCTCGTTGTCGGCATAGGCGCGTTCCAGCGTCGCGATCTCGCCGCGCACGATGGTCTCGAGCTCGCCGGCGCGGGCAACCGCGCGCTCGATGCCGTCGCCCATGGCGGCGACCTCGCGGCGGATGGTCTGGCTCAGCGACAGGACCGAATCCGTCGCGACGACTTCCGGCTCGGCCAGGCGCAGCGCGACCTCGGTCATGGCGCGCGAGACCAGCCGCATCTCCTGCGTCCGGCGATAGAGCGCCGCCAGCACGAAGAAGAACACCACCGGCGTGCCGGCGCCGAGCGCCAGCAGCGCCCATTGGCCCGGACCCCAGGCGGCCATGCCGGCCGGCAGGCCCTCCGTGAAGGAGCCGTAGCGGCTGACCAGCGTGAAGCCGACCGCGCCGGCCCAGATCAAGGTGGTGAGGGCGGCAAGCCAATAGGGTCGGCCGGAGGGCCGGGCGGCGAAGGCCTGGACGAGTGACGACGAATCCCGGCGGTCGTCATTGGCGACGCGGCTGGTGTCCGGCGCGATGGCCGGGCGGGAGGGGGCGGGAAGCGGTTCGGATACAGGCTCGGCACTGGCCGGAGCGCTTTCGACACGAGGCAGCTCGATCTTGAGCTCGTTCTCCCCCGTCGAGGGCAGCCTCGGTTCGGCCGGAGCCTGACCCTCGGTCTTCGACGGATCGAGCCTCAGCGCCTCCTCGATCGCCGACATTGCCGCTTCGGTCGGATCCTGGAGCTTGTTCTGCCGGGTCATGAATGCCGCCTCGCTACGCTACTTGCGACGGGCGCCACTGTCCGCCGCAGAGCAGGAACCGGCAGCCTCCAGCCGGATCCTACAAGCGACACGACGCCCATCGTTTACTGTCTTGAAGGGTAGTTGAGGCAAGCAGGGATTGAAACCCGTTTGACCTTCTGATTCACAAACGTCGTTAACGCCTCATTCACCATAACGGCGCTTCATCAGGGGTCAGAAGGCTGCGCGAGTTCCGCAGCGCGAGAGAAAACCGAGTTCCCCATGTCCCAGACTGCCATCGACCTCGTGCATCTCGCCCGCCAGAGCGGCGGCGATGCCGAGCTGGAGCGCGAGCTGCTGACGCTGTTCGCCCAGCAATGCGCTCGCCAGCTGCGCGCCATCCATGCCGGCGACGCCAGCGTCGGCCGCGATGCCGCCCATACCTTGAAGGGAGCTGCCCGTGCCATCGGCGCCTGGCAGGTGGCCGAGGCCGCCGACCGGATCGAGCAGCAGCTGACAAAGGCCGACGCCGCACCGCGCGAGGATGCGCTGGACGCACTGACGCTCGCCGCGGCCGAGGCGCGCGCCGTGATCTCCCGCCTCGACTGCGCGGCCTGACGCCGCAGGACGGCAGGGGCGGCACGGCGGAGATCGTCGTTTCGCGTGCTTTCGAAATCTTCTAGAGATGCGATGTCCGTGGGCTCCCCGCTCGCGGACGATGTCCCTCTCGCGAACCTGCCCGTGGCCCGCCAGGAAGCCCGGCCGGTTCCTCCCGACCGCGCCAGCCGCGCAGCCGTCGCCAGGCGGCCGGAGTTCACGATGCCGAAGATCACTTACATCGACGCCCAGGGCACCAGCCGCACGGTCGAGGGCGAGACGGGGTCGACCGTGATGGAGGTCGCGGTCCGCAACGGCGTGCCGGGCATCGAGGCCGAATGCGGCGGCGCCTGCGCCTGCGCCACCTGCCATGTCTATGTCGACGAGGCCTGGGCCGAGAAAGCCGGTCACGCCGAGCCGATGGAGGAGGACATGCTCGATTTCGCCTTCGACGTCCGCCCGAATTCGCGCCTGTCCTGCCAGATCAGGGTGCGGGACGATCTCGACGGTCTCGTGGTGCGCACACCGGCACGCCAGGGCTGAGTTTTCCGGACGCACGTCGTCTTTCCCGGGACATCGCGCAGCGATGGGCCCGGGACCTGGAACCGATACGCATTATCGTGATGCAGTTCGGCTCGAAATATATTTCCGGGAACGGCATCGGCTCTGGGTTCCGGGCTTGATGCAGACGCGTCGCCCCGGAATGACGAAGCGGGTCTATTCCGCCCACCCCTGCCAGCATGCATCAGCCGGATTGATCGACCGCAAGGACGGCCGCGTTTGTACCGGCCATGATCGCGCTGTCGGACGCTGGAGCCCATCGCGACGACGCGACGCTCTTCCCATAGGGGAATGTGCTCCGACATAGTGTGTAGGCGTCGGTTCCGATCGTTCGACCATGCGGCCGGGCGGGCCACGCCGGAGGAGGATGCGATGTACAAATCGATTCTGGTCCCGGTCGATCTCGCCGAGGCCGAGCTGGCAGGTCCTGCCATCACCGCGGCCGAGGGGTTCGCCACCCAGTCCGAAGGCTCGATCAGGCTGATCTATGTCCGCTCGCTGGTGCCGATCACCTACATGGAATTCGTGCCAGCGGATTTCGATGCCGGCCAGCAATCCGAATCCGAAGCCAAGCTCGCCGAGATCGCCGCCAAGGTGAACCTTCCGGCTGAGCGCGTCTCGGCCAAGGTCCTGGTCGGCTCGGTCCATGGCGAGGTCCTGGCCGAGGCCGATGCCAGCGGTGCCGACCTGATCGTCATCGGCTCGCACGAGCCTGGCATGCTCGCCTATGTGATCGGCTCGAATGCCTCGACCATCGTGCGCCGGGCGAAGTGCTCCGTGCTGGTGGTCAGGTAGCGAACGTCAGGCCGCGAGGCGGCCCGGGACGAGATCGTCGGGGACCTCGCCGCTCGCGAGGTCCCTCGGCCGGTTGAGCCTGATCATCGGCCAGACCTGCCAGAACGAGGCCGCGGCGAGCCCGAGCCCGAGCCCCGCGGCGGCGGTCGCGCCCTGTTGGAAGGCGCGCAGGCTGAAGAAGGTCAGCATCAGCATGGCGCCGCCGCCGGCGATCACCAGTGCCAGCCAGAGCAGATAGGGCTTGCCGGCGAGGAAGCGCACCTTGGGATTGGCACGCACGATCGCGGCGGACAGCGCCGCGACGAAGGCATGATAACGCGCATCGTCGCGGTCGATGTCGGTGAGCGAGCGCCAGGACAGGTTGCCGAAGCTGATCGTCCGGCCATCGCTCAGCCGCAGCTGGGTTCGGAAGCCCTTCGACGAGACATTGCTGGGTGCATAGATGAAGCGCACCTGCTCGACGGCCGAGAGCCTGACCTGATCGACCTTGCGGGTCGAATCGATCTCCAGCGTGTCGCCCTTGAGCCGATAGGCGATCTCGAAGCCGATCGGCCGCGGCCGCTGGCGCCAGAAGGGCAGGGTTGTATCGTCGGGATTGTCCATGATGCAGGCTCTAGCCTCTGCTCGCGCTCTTGTCTTGGCTCTCGCTGGAGCCTTTGGAGATGACATGGCTGATCGAAGCCCACCGAAGGTCGACGATGAAGCATTGCTGGCGGTGCTGCGGAGCCTCGAAGAGCGGCTTCTGACGCCGCAGGTGCGATCCGCGCCCGGCGACGTCGCCAATTTGCTGGTCGACGATTTTGTCGAATTCGGCCGTTCCGGCCGCATCTATGACAAGCTGCAGACCGTCGAAGCGCTGGCTGGCGAAGCTGGCAGCCTCGAATTGGCCGAACGAACTGCTTCGCATTTCCGCGTCAAAGAGTTGGCCGATGGCGTGGCCTTGTTGACCTACCGCTCAACTCGTCAGGTGGCGGGCAACGCGTCGCACTCGCTGCGAAGTTCGATCTGGATATGGCGCGAGGGGCGTTGGCAGTTGGTTTTCCACCAAGGTACGCCCACGGATCGCATCGCATAGAGATCAGCGTGTCAGCGCCTTCATCGCACCGTCGAGGCCGTCGAGCGTCAGCGGGAACATCCGGCCGCCCATCAGCCCGCCGATTTGACGGATCGACTGGGTGTAGCCCCACAGATGCTGCTGGACGGGGTTGAGCCAGACCGATTTCGGGAAGCGCTCGGTCAGCCGCCGCATCCAGACCTCGCCGGCCTCCTCGTTCCAATGCTCGACAGAGCCGCCCGGCATGGCGATCTCATAGGGGCTCATCGAGGCGTCGCCGATGAAGACGAGGCGATAATCGGCCGGGTAGGTGCGCAGCACGTCGAAGGTCGGGATCACCTGGTCGTGTCGGCGCCGGTTCTCCTTCCAGACCCGCTCATAGGGGCAGTTGTGGAAGTAGAAGTGCTCGAAATGCTTGAACTCGGCCCGCGCCGCCGAGAACAGCTCCTCGGCCAACTCGATATGCCAGTCCATCGAGCCGCCGATATCGAGGAAGAGCAGCACTTTGACCGCGTTGTGCCGCTCGGGCCGAAGCTTGACGTCGAGATAGCCGTGCTTGGCGGTCTCGGTGATGGTCTGGTCGAGGTCGAGCTCCTCGGCCGCGCCGGTGCGGGCAAATTTGCGCAGGCGGCGCAGCGCGATGCGCAGGTTGCGAACGCCCAATTCGCGCGTGTCGTCGAAATCCTTGAACTCGCGCTTGTCCCAGACCTTCACCGCCCGGAAGTTGCGGTTCTTGTCCTGGCCGATGCGCACGCCTTCGGAATTGTAGCCATAGGCGCCATAGGGCGAGGTGCCGGCCGTGCCGATCCATTTCGAGCCGCCCTGATGCCGGCCCTTCTGCTCGGCGAGGCGCTGTTTCAGCGTCTCGAGCAGCTTCTCCCAGCCGAGGGCTTCGATCTGGGCCTTCTCGTCGTCGGTGAGGAATTTCTCGGCGAGCTTGCGCAGCCACTCTTCGGGAATGCCGACCTGCTCGAAGGCCTCGCCCAGGGTCTCGACGCCCTTGAAGACCTCGGCGAAGACGCGGTCGAAGCGGTCGAGATGCCGCTCGTCCTTCACCAGGCAGGTGCGGGCGAGATAGTAGAACTCGTCGACGCGGTACTCGGCGAGATCGGCCTCGACGCCTTCGAGCAGCGCCAGATATTCGCGCAAGGTCACCGGGACCTTGGCAGCGCGCAGATCGGTGAAGAGGCGGAGGAACATCGCGCTACTGTGGCCAGCAGCGCCTCAAGGTCAAGCTGCGGCGGCCTAGGGCCGGTCCCGATCAAGCTGCGAGGCAGGCTGGTCGGACCCGGCTCTGGGCCGCCGCTGTCTAACAAGGCTCAGGCGACGGCGTCGGCCAGATCCTTGGTGACTTTGAACTTCACGACCGTCTTGGCCGGAACCTTGATGGTCGCGCCGGTCGACGGGTTGCGGGCCTCGCGGGCCTCGCGCTTGGCGGCCGCCAGCTTGCCGATGCCGCCGAGCGTGACGTCGCCGCCCGACTTCAGCGTCTTGGCGACGACGCCGGCGAGCGAGCCGAGGATGGCCGAGACATCGGCCTTGGTCTTGCCCGTCTCGTCCGCGATCGCGGCGATCAGTTCGTTCTTGGTCATGAAAACCTCCTAGAGACCAATGTTGTTAAAATTGACGCTGCGCCGAATCCCAACGGATACGGGCGCAACGCGGCGAATCGACGCGCTCTCGCGCACGAACCCGCCATTTGGCATGCTTGCCGCCGAAACACGACGGCAACGGCCGTACATACGCACAGCAATCGGCTTCGTTCCTGTCAAAAGCCGCGAAATTGCGGCGGTTTTCACCAGCTTTGTGGAGCGATTGACAAATTGCCCTGAATTATTTGAAGCTTGAAATAATTCAGGGGAGCGGAACGCGGCATGAAGGCCATCATCATCGGCGGCGGCATCGGGGGGCTGTCACTGGCCCTGATGCTGCACGCACGCGGCATCGCCGCGACAGTTTACGAGCAGGCGAGCGAGATCCGCGAGGTCGGCGTCGGCATCAACACGCTGCCGCACGCGATTCGCGAACTGGCCGAGCTCGGCCTGCTGCCGGCCCTCGATGCAGTGGCGATCCGGACACGCGAGCTGGTCTACATGAACCGCTTCGGCCAGACCGTCTGGCGCGAGCTGCGCGGACTGCACGCGGGCGCTCCGGTGCCGCAGTTCTCGATCCATCGCGGCCGGCTCCAGGGCGTCATTCGCGATGCCGTTGCGGAGCGGCTGGGGCCGGATGCTATTCGCACCGGCCGCCGCCTGCAGGGCTTCCTGCAGGACGAGGGCGGGGTGACCGCGCATTTCGCTGATGCGAAGCTGGGTGAGGGCGGCGAAACGGCGCGCGCCGATATCCTGATCGGAGCCGACGGCATCCATTCGACGGTACGGGCACATTACTTTCCGAACCAGGGCGGGCCGCGCTGGAACGGCGTCCAGATGTGGCGCGGCGCCTGCGACTGGCCGGCCTTTCTCGATGGCGAGAGCATGATCATCGCCGGCGGCATGGCCGGCAAGCTGGTGCTCTACCCGATCGCCGAGGGCAAGAAGCCGGGCACGCGCTTGACCAACTGGGTCGTCAACATCCGCACGGGCGACCCCGCCAAGCCGCCGCCGAAGGAGGCCTGGTCGAAGGCCGGGCGGCTGGAGGACGTGCTGCCCTTCGCCAAGCGCTTCACCGTGCCCGGGCTGGACATCCTCGCCTTGATCCATGCGAGCGGCACCTTCTGGGAGTATCCGATGTGCGACCGCGATCCGCTGCCGCGCTGGAGCCATGGCCGGGTGACGCTGCTCGGCGACGCCGCCCACCCGATGTATCCGGTCGGCTCCAACGGCGCATCGCAGGCGATCCTGGATGCGCGCTGCCTCGCCGACCTCCTGGTCAAGGCCGAGCACCCGCGCCATGCGCTCGCCGCCTATGAGGCGCTGCGTCTGCCGGCGACGGCGGAGATCGTCGCGATGAACCGCGCCGGTGGTCCCGAGCGCGTCATCGATGCGGTCGAGGCGCTGGCGCCCAACGGTTTCGACGATGTCGAGCGCGTCCTGCCCTATGGCAAGCGCGAGCAGATTGTGAAGGCTTATGCAGGCAAGACCGTGCTCTCGGTCGCGCAGCCGGCGAAAGGCTGAGGCTGCCTCAACGCCGCTCGGCCTGCACGAGCGGCGCGATCCGGTCGATCCGGTTGGTCCAGATGCCGGGGAAGGGCCGCTTGAGAGCAGCCAGATCCTCGGCCCGGTCGATGCCGGCGGAGCCGTCTCCGCCGACCAGTGGGCCGGCGACGATGACCTCGCTGCCGGCGGCGCGCATGCGGCCAGTGAACCGCGCCGGCCAGCCCCAGATCCAGCTGGCGTAGTTGGAAGGGATCAGCAGCAGCTGCCGCTCGCAGGATTGCGGTGTGAGTCCGGCCCAGCCGAGTGCGAGGTGATGGATCAGGCAACGCTTCTCCGCCTCCTTGGACATGGTGCGCAGGGTCGGGATGCGTTGGCGCAGCACCGTGATCGGCCGATCGCCGCCATAGGCCATCAGCAGGGAAAGCTGTGCCGGAGGGAGCTTCAGCAGGCGCTCGGCAAGAGCCTCGCCCTCGCGCGGATCGTTGCTCTTGACGTTGATCAGCAGGCGCCGGTCAGGAAAGCGCGCCAGCACCTCATCCAGTGACGGCATCAGGCCGACGCCCTTGCCGCGGAACGGGTAGGTCTTGCCGCCGTCCGCCGTGTAGCCATAGCCGATGTCGAGCGCCTTGAGCTCGGCCAGCGTCTTTTCGCGGGTGACGCCCGTGCCGTTCGTGCGGCAGTCCAGCGTCCAGTCATGGATCACGGCGAACTGGCCGTCGGTGGTCGGGTGGGTGTCGAATTCGACGATGTCGGCGCCCGCGGCGAAGGCCGCGTCCATCGAAGCGATGGTGTTCTCGAGATAGGGGTGCTCCGGCGGATTGATCCGGCTCGCCGTGCAGGTCGTATCGGTGACGCCGCCGGATGGGTAGGTCTGTGCCAGGCCGCGGTGCGCCAATAGGACAGGGCGCCCCGTCGCTGCAGGCGCCAGCAGCGCGGTGTTCTGCACGAATGCGGTGGCGCCCAAAGCCACGGCGGCAATGCCCGCAGCGAGCCAGAGTCGTTTCATCGCTATCCCCTCGAAACGGGGCGCGATGTCGGCGGCGCAAGCCGGCCAAATTCAGCCGGAAATCAGGCGCCTTCCGTCAGCTCGACGATGCGCGCCTTCAGTGCCGTGTTTTCCTGTTCGAGCTGACGCAGCCGTCGCGCCAGGTCGAGCGGGATCGGGGCGTCGTCCTGCCTTGTCGCGGCGGCGAAGGAGACGCCGATGCGCTCGCTGTCGCGCCAGCGGCTGCGCACCATGCGGCTCTCGCGCTTCAGCGGAAAATAGAGCTCGAACAGCTCGGGCAGGACGACGCTGTTCGGAAATACCAGCAGTGCGCCGTCCTCAGACAGATTCCTGATCGTGCAGTCCAGCGTCGACTGGCGCTGGTTGAAGATGACCTTCCCGCCGATCAGGGTCCGGTTGCGGGTCGACCGGCGGCGTTCGATGAAACTGATCGTAGCGGGCATGGCCCCAGCCTTTGCTCTAGCTCAGGTTGAAACAATGCCCGTTCATGCTCCTGGTTGCAGCAGTAAGTCTTCCTTAACCTTAACTGCGCCGCCCTTGCTCAGGCGCCGTCGGGCGGAGGCGGCAGGAAGTCGATCTCGTAGCGCGCCGACAGGGCGACGACCTCGGCCGGGTTCTGCTCCTTCATCGAATGGATCGCCCAGAACAGGTCGTAGAGCCGCCCCGTGGGAGCGACCCAGAACAGGCACTTCACCGGGGCATCGCTCTTGTTGAACAGCCCGTGCGGGATGTTGCGCGGCAGCTTGATCAGGTCGCCGGGCAGGGCATGCGATTCCTGGCCGTCGAGCACGAGGTCGAGCCGGCCCTCGAGCATGTAGATGAACTCGTCCTGGGTCGGATGGATGTGCGGAGGCACGAAGGTGCCGGGCGGGAAGGTGGCGTGCCAGGAGAAGCTGTCCTCGCTCAGCATCTTTGGCACATAGGTCTGGCCGAGGATGTTCCAGGCGATCGCGTCGATCCCCTCATTGGCCTTGGTCACGCCGGCTGTGAGCGGTTTCATCGTTTGCTCTCCTTCAAAGATGCAGGAAGCGGTCCTTGACCGCACTGTCGCTGCGCAGGTCGTCGCTGCTGCCGCGCCAGGCGACGCGACCCTTTTCCAACACAACATGCCGGTCGGCGATCCTGGCGAGCGCATCGACGTTCTTGTCGATCACCAGGATCGACTCGCCCTCGGCCTTCAGCGCGGCGAGGCAGGACCAGATCTCCTGCCGAATGATCGGCGCCAACCCCTCGGTCGCCTCGTCGAGGATGACGAGCTTGGGATTGGTCATCAGGGCGCGGCCGATCGCCAGCATCTGCTGCTCGCCGCCGGAGAGCTGGTTGCCACGATTGGTCTTGCGCTCCCTGAGCCGCGGCAGGAAGGCGTAGACGCGCTCCAGCGTCCAGCGTGCCGAGCCGAAGCGGCTGGCGGCGGTGGCGATCAGGTTCTCCTCGACCGAGAGCGTCGGGAAGATCTGGCGGCCCTCGGGGACGAGGCCAATGCCGGCCTGCGCCAGCCGGAAGGGCGCGCTGCCAGTGAGGTCGACACCGCCGAAGCTGACGCGGCCCGCGCGCGGCCGGATCAGCCCCATGATGGCGCGCACCGTCGTGGTCTTGCCCATGCCATTGCGGCCGAGCAGGGTCACGACCTCGCCGGCACCGACTGAGAGGTCGACGCCAAACAGGATCTGCGCCTCGCCATAGCCGGCATCGAGGTTTTCGACCGTCAGCACGGGCTAGCCCTCCTCGCCGAGATAGGCTTCGCGCACTGCCGGATCGGCCCGCACCATAGCCGGATCGCCGGAGGCGATGACGCGGCCATAGACCAGCACGCTGACGGTGTCGGCGAGCGCGAACACCGCCTCCATGTCGTGCTCGACCAGCAGCATGGCGTAGCGCCCTTTCAGGCTCTTGAGCAGGGCGATCAGGCGTTCGCCTTCCTCCTTGCCGACACCGGCGAGCGGCTCGTCGAGCAGGATCGCCGCCGGCTCCAGTGCCAGCGCCATGGCGATCTCCAGTGCCCGCTTCTCGCCATGGGACAGGCTGCCGGCCGGGACGTGGGCGCGCTCGCTGAGGCCGACCGCATCCAGCGCCGCGCGGGCAGGGCTGTTCAGGCGCTCGTCGCCGGCGGCGTTGCGAAAGAAGGAGAGCGGATGGCTCGCCTTGGCCTGCACGCCGAGCGCGACATTCTCCAGCGCCGAGAGCGAAGCGATGGTGGAGGTGATCTGGAAGGTCCGCGCCAGCCCATGGCGGGCGCGCTTTTCGGCATTGAAGGCGGTGACGTCCTGGCCACGGAACCGGATAGCACCTGCATCCGGCGTCAGCATGCCGGAGATCTGGTGGACCAGCGTGGTCTTGCCGGCGCCGTTCGGGCCGATCAGCGCGTGCAATTCGCCGGGCGCGACCGCGAGGCTGACGCCGTCGGTGACCTTCAGCGCGCCGAAGGACTTGCTCAACGCCTCGAGAACAAGGACCGGATCAGTCATGGCGCGTACCCAGCTTGCGCAGCATCCCGACGATGCCGCCGCGGGTGAACAGCACGAACAGGATGATCATCGGTCCGAAGATGACGCGCCAATGCTCGGTGAGATGCGAGAGCGCATCTTCGGCGATCAGATAGGCGATGGCGCCGATGATCGCGCCATGCAGCGAGCCGACGCCGCCGAGCACCGCCATGAAGATCAGTTCGCCCGAGCGCTGCCAGGACATGAAGGCCGGGCTGACGAACTCGGTATGATTGGCGAGGAAGAAGCCGGACAGGCCCGCCAGCATGCCGCTGATCACATAGGCGATGAGGCGCACGCGGGTGACGTCGAAGCCGGTGACACTGACCCTGGTCGGGTTCTCGCGCGCCGCCCGCAGCACCCGGCCGAAGCGCGAGGCGACGAGGCCGCGCACCAGCAGATAGGCACCGGCGAGCGCGATCAGCACGCTGTAATAGAACGAGGTCCGGTTCGCGAACGGGTTGAAGCCGAGGACGGTGCTCTTTTCATAGAGCGTCAGCCCGTCATCGCCGCCATAGGCCGAGAGCGCCTGCGCCAGGAAATAGACCATCTGGCCGAAGGCGAGGGTGATCATGATGAAGGCGACGCCGCGCGTGCGCAGGCAGACCGCCCCAGTGATCGCGCCGAACAGGGCGCAGGCGACGAGGATCACCGGCAGGATCACCAGCGCCTCGCTCTTGCCCTCGGTGATCATGATGCCGGTGACATAGGCACCGATGCCGAGGAAGGCGGCATGGCCGAAGGAGACGAGCCCGCCGACGCCAAGGATCAGGTCGAGCGAGAGCGCGGCGATGGCGAAGATCAGCGCCCGCGTCAGCAAGGCGAGCCAGCCGGCCGGCATGCCGATGGAGACGGCGAGCGGCACCAGGGCGAGCAGAAGGAACAGGATGGCCGGCAGCAGGACCTTGGCGCGCTCGCGCGGCGGGGCGACGCTGGTCACCTCGGCTGTCGTCGTCGCGCTCATGTCCGGCCTCGTGCCGGCAGCAGGCCTTCAGGTCGCACGAACAGCACCACCGCCATCAACAGGTAGATCAGCATCGAGGACAGGGCGGCGCCGGTCGCGCGCGCCGAGGGCGCGCTCATGAACAACCTGAGGAGATCGTTCATGAAGGAGCGGCCGAGCGTGTCGACCAGGCCGACGATCAGCGCCGCGACGAAGGCGCCGCGGATCGAGCCGATGCCGCCGATGACGATGACGACGAAGGCGAGGATCAGCACGGTGTCGCCCATGCCGGGCTCGACCGAGAGGATCGGCGCCGCCATCGCCCCGGCGAAGCCCGCCAGCATCGTGCCGAAGGCGAAGACGATCATGAACAGCTTGCGGATGTCGACGCCGAGCGCCGAGACCAT
Source organism: Allobosea sp. P4_H5 (assembly GCF_056400825.1). Lineage (NCBI taxonomy): Bacteria > Pseudomonadati > Pseudomonadota > Alphaproteobacteria > Hyphomicrobiales > Alloboseaceae > Allobosea > Allobosea sp. P4_H5. The sequence continues at coordinate 444,125 of NZ_JBFUKM010000004.1, forward strand.
CGGCGCATTGGAGGCGCCGGCGCGCAGCAGCATGCCGGTGCGGGTCTTCTCGACGATGAACCAGAGCAGGGCGCCGACGCCGAGCCCGGCGCCGATCAGCGCGAAGCGATAGGTGGGGTAAAGGATGCCGTCCATCAGCGCGACGTTGCCGGTCAGGAACGCCGGCAGCGGCACGGAGAGGGGGGCGGCGCCCCAGATCATCTTGACGCCCTGGTTGAGCAGCAGGATCAGCCCGAAGGTCGCCAGCACCTGGTCGAGATGGTCGCGCTCGTAGAGATGGCGGAAGACCAGGAATTCGAGCGCGAGGCCGAAGACCAGCGCCGCCGCCAATGCCAGGACGAGCCCGAGCACGAAGCTGCCGGTCAAGGCGACGAAGGTCACCGCCAGATAGGCGCCGAGCATGTACTGCACGCCATGCGCCAGGTTGATGAAGTCCATCACGCCGAAGACCAGCGTCAGCCCTGCCGCCACCAGGAACAGCAGGATGCCGAACTGCAGCCCGTTCAGGATCTGGACGATGAGGAGGCCGGTGGTCATGCGCTTGCGCAACTCGGCTTGAGAAAAACAGATGCCATCATCCCGGCCGCAGCGAAGCGGAGAGCCGGGATCCATGCCTGAACATCGATCGGTCTGGCATGGATCCCGGGTCGGGCTGGTGCCCACCCGGGATGACCATTCAGGTCGCGATGAAGGATGTCGCCGTCACTTCAGCGCGCAATCCTTCGCATGCGGGTCGGCGTAGTCCTCGAACACCTTCTGGGCGATCTCGGTCTGGAACTTGCCATCGGCCCGCTTGGCGACCTTGACCAGGTAGAAGTCCTGGATCGGGTAGCCATTGGTGTTGAACTTGAACTTGCCGCGCAGCGAGGTGAAGTCGGCCTTCTTGATCGCGGCGCGCAGCTTGTCCTTGTCGGCGGTGCCGCCGGCGGCCTTGACGGCCGAGTCGATCAGCTGGGCCGCGTCGAAGGCCTGCTGGGCATAGGAGCCGGGCACGATCTTGTAGGCGGCTTCATAGGCCGAGACGAACTTCTTCGTCTGCGGGTTGTCCATGTTGGGCGCCCAGGTCATGCCGCCGAACATCCCGACCGCTGCGTCCTGCTGCGCCGGCAGCGTCGATTCGTCGACGGTGAAGGCGGAGAGGAAGGGCACCTTGCCGGTCAGGCCGGCCTGCGACCACTGCTTGACGAAGTTGACGCCGAGGCCGCCGGGCAGGAAGGCGAAGACCACGTCCGGCTTGGCCGAGGCGATTTTGGCGAGCTCGGCCGAGAAATCGAGCGCATTCAGCGGCACATAGACCTCGTCGAGGACCTCGCCCTTGAAGTAGCGCTTGAAGCCGGCGAGCGAGTCCTTACCCGCCTGATAGTTGGGCGCGATGATGTAGGCCTTCTTGTAGTTCTGGTCCTGCGCGTACTTGCCCAGTACCTCGTGGACCTGGTCGTTCTGGTACGAGGTCACGAAGAAGTTCTGGTGGCAGGCCTTGCCGGCCATGGTCGAGGGGCCGGCATTCGGGCTGATCAGGATCGCGCCGGAGTCCAGCACCGGCTTGGCGATCGCGCCGAGGATGTTCGAGAACACCGGGCCGACGACGAAGTCGACCTTGCCGCCCTCGACGTAGCTGCGCACCTTGCCGACCGCGACATCGGGCTTGAGCTCATCGTCGATCACGGTGATCTGCACCGGCACGCCGCCGAGCTTGCCGCCGTTCTGGTCGACCGCGAGCTGGAAGCCGTCGCGAACCTGCTGGCCGAGCGCTGCCGCCGGCCCAGTCAGCACGCTGACCACGCCGATCTTCAGGGGCTCCTGCGCCTGGGCGGTGGCGAGCCCGAGTGCGAGCACACCGGCGCCGAGCGACAGGGTGAATTTGAGCGTCATGTCTGATGTCCTCCCAGGACGTGCCAGATGCGGCCGCCGGCGGGGTTCCCCATCCCTGTCCGTGCGGCGTCGGCGGCCATATTGTTTCAAGCTTAAAATATCTGCAAGGGGGACTCGTGGGGAAATTTTCTTGCGTTGGGGGAGCGTCATTCTCGGGCGGAGCGAAGCGCAGACCCGAGAATCAGACGAGAAGGCGCCGAGAGGAGCCTCCTTAGGCAAGAGATGCTCGGGACGAGCCCGAGCATGACGTTTCCTTGATTGCCGTTCTCAGGCCTGCACGCCGTCGACGTACCAGTCCATCTTCGAGAGCATCTCGTCGCTGGCGGTCTCGCCGGCCTTGAGGCGCAGCGTGCCCTTCTGGTCCTTGAGCTCGCCGGTGAAGGGGTGGAGCGTGCCGGCGATGATGCCCTTCTGCACTTCGTCCGCGGCGGCGCGTGCCGCCGGCGTGATGGCGTCGTTATAGGGCGCGAGCTTGACCATGCCTTCCTTGAGGCCATGCCAGACGTCGCCGGTCTTCCAGGTGCCGTCCATCGCCTCCTTGACGCGCTTGATGTAGTAGCCCGACCAGTCGTCGACGATGGCCGAGAGATGCGCCTTCGGCGCGAAGGCCTTCATGTCCGAAGCCTGGCCGAAGGCGAAGACGCCGCGCTGCTCGGCCGCCTGCAGCGGAGCGGCGGAATCGGTGTGCTGGGTGATCATGTCGGCGCCCTGGTCGATCAGCGCCTTGGCCGCATCGGCCTCCTTGGCCGGGTCATACCAGGTCGAGCACCAGATCACCTTGGTCTTGAAGTTGGGGTTCACCTTCTTCGCCGCGAGATGGAAGGCATTGATGCCCATCACCACCTCGGGGATCGGGAAGGAGGCGACATAGCCGGCCTGGCCGGTCTTCGACATATGGCCGGCGATGGTGCCGATCGCGGCGCGACCCTCGTAGAAGCGGGCATTGTAGGTCGCGACGTTCTCGGCGCGCTGATAGCCGGTCGCGTGCTCGAAGAAGATCTTCGGGAACTGCTTGGCGACCTGGATCGTCGGGTTCATGAAACCGAACGAGGTGGTGAAGATCAGCTGGTTGCCGGCCTGGGCGAGCTGGCGGATGGCGCGTGCCGCGTCCGGGCCCTCGGCGACGTTCTCGATGAAGCTGGTCTTGATCTTGCTGCCGTAGTGCTTCTCCAGCGCGAGGCGGCCCTGGTCATGGGTCCAGGTGTAGCCATGGTCGCCGATCGGGCCGACATAGACGAAGCCGACGCCGAACGGCGCCTGGGCGCGCGCGCCGACCAGCGGCAGGGCCGAGCTGGCAGCAGCACCGGCAAGAAGAGTGCGGCGAGTGATGATGGTCGACATGGTGGTGTTCCCCGTTGTCGGTTGCGACGCCGTCAGGGCGCCGGGAAAGGCTTGCCGAGGCAGGCGGGCGCGTCGCGTCCGCCGGTCCTCCGTCCTAGCGACATCATGGTCAGAACCACAATCGTCGCAAGGTAGGGGGTCATCGCCAGCACCTCGGGTGCGATGAAGCTGAGGCCCGCCGCCTTGGCCTGCAATTCGAAGGTCGCGACCGCGCCGAAGAGATAGGCGCCGATCAGCAGCCGGCCCGGCTTCCAGGCGGCGAAGACGACCAAAGCGAGTGCGATCCAGCCACGGCCGGCGGTCAGCCGGTCGGCCCACATCGGCGTCAGCGCCAGCGAGAAATAGGCGCCACCGAGACCGGCCAGCGCGCCGCCGAACGCGGTTGCGGCCGTGCGGATTGCCAGCACGCGATAGCCGATCGCATGGGCGGAATCGGCGTTCTCACCGACGGCGCGCAGGATCAGTCCGGCCTTCGTCCGGCGCAGGAACAGGCTGACGAAGAACACAAGCGCGAGCGAGACATAGACGATCGCGTCATGCCCGAAGACGAGGCGCAGCCAGGGATGCGCAGCGTAATCGGCCGGGAAGAGCGGGCCGAGCCGCTCGATCGTACGCCCGACGAAGCCGGCGCCGATCAGCGAGGAGGCGCCGATGCCGAAGATCGTCAGGGCAAGGCCCGTCGCGACCTGGTTGGAGCCGAGGCCGAGCGTCAGCAGCGCGAAGATCATCGCTGCCGCGACGCCAGCCAGTGTGGCGGCCAGCAGGCCGAGCGGGACACTGCCGGTGGAATAGGCAACGGCGAAGCCCGCGACCGCGCCGCACAGCATCATGCCCTCGACGCCGAGATTGAGCACGCCGGCCTTCTCGGTCACGAGCTCGCCGAGACCGGCGAGCAGGATCGGCGTCGCCGCGGCGGCGAGCGTCATGAAGATCGAAACGAGGATGGCGGCGGTCATGGTGCCACCTTCGCCGGGCGTGCCTTCCAGGCGAGCCGCCAGCGCACCAGCACGTCGGTCGCAAGCAGGAAGAACAGCAGCAGCGCCTGAAACATGCCGGTGGCCGCCGAGGGCAGGCGTACTGTGCTCTGGGCGATCTCGCCGCCGACATAGGTCACCGCCAGCACCAGCGCGCCGAAGACGATGCCAGGGGGCGAGAGACGGCCGAGAAAGGCGACGATGATCGCGGTGAAGCCGTAGCCGACCGGGAATTGCGGCGTGAGCTGGCCGAAGGGACCGGCCGCCTCGAAGATGCCGGCGAGGCCGGCAAGGCCACCGCCGGCGAGCAGCGCCGCCCAGGTGACGCGGTCCGCATCGAAGCCACCATGGCGGGCGGCTGCCGGGGCGCGCCCGACGACGCGGACGGCATAGCCGGCGACGGTCTTGGCCATCACGAACCAAGCGACGAGCGCCAGCAGGACGGCGAGCGGCACACCGAGATGCACGAGCGAGCCTTCCGCGACCGCCGGCAGCGTCTGGGAGGCGCTGAACATCTTGGTCTGCGGGAAATTGAAGCCGTCCGGGTCCTTCCACGGGCCGCGCACGAGGTAATACAGGAATTGCACCGCGACATAGGTCAGCATCAGGCTGGTCAGGATCTCGCTGACCTGGAGGCGCACCTTGAGCAGGGCGGGGAGCGCCGCATAGGCCGCGCCGCCCAGGATGCCGGCGAGCGCCATCGCCGGCAGGATCCACCAGCCAGTCATGTCATGGGTCAGGAGCGCAACGCCGGTGCCGGCGATCGCACCCATGACGTACTGTCCCTCGGCGCCGATGTTCCAGACATTGGCGCGAAAGCCGATGGCGAGGCCGAGCGCGATCATGACGAGAGGCGCCGCCTTGACGCCGAGATCGGCCCAGCGCTGCGGCTCGATCAGGGGCGTGATGAAGATCGCGGTCACCGCGCGCAGGCCGTCATAGCCGATCGAGCCGAAGACCAGCATGCCGGTCAGCATGGTGAGCCCAATCGCGATCAGCGGGCTGAGATACAGCATCGCCTTGCTGGGCTCGCGCCGGCGCCGCCATTCAAGCATGCGCCGGCTCCACCTGATGGCTTTCGCCATGGACGCCGCCCATCAGCAGGCCGATCTCTTCGAGCTTCAGGCCCGCGACCGGCCGCGCCTGCGACAGTCGCCCTTCGTTGATCACACAGAGCCGGTCGGAGAGCTCGAGCAATTCGTCTAGATCCTGCGAGATCACCACGATGGCCGAGCCCTGCGCGGCGAGGTCGACCAGTGCCTGCCGGATTGCGGCGGCAGCGCCGGCATCGACCCCCCAGGTCGGCTGCGCGACCACCAGCACGTCGGGGCGCTGCCCGATCTCGCGGCCCATGATGAACTTCTGCAGGTTGCCGCCGGAGAGCGAGCCGGCGAGCGCCGACGGGCCGGTTGTGCGGACATCGAAGCGGGCGATGACATCCTTCGCATAAGCCTCGACCGGCCCTTGCCGGATCATGCCCGATGGCGCGAGGGGCAGGCGATGGCGCGCAGTCAGCACGACGTTCTCGGCGAGCGAGAACTCGGGCACGGCGGCGTGGCCGTTGCGCTCCTCGGGCACGCAGGCGAGGCCGGCGGCGCGGCGGGCGCCGGCATCGGCCAGGCCGATCGACTGGCCGTCGAGCCGGATCGCCTCATTGCGGGAGGCGAGATGCTCGCCCGAAAGCGCCATCAGCAATTCGGCCTGGCCATTGCCGGCGACGCCGGCGATGCCGAGGATCTCGCCGGCCTGGGCGGAGAAGGAGATGGCCTTCAGACTGGTGCCGAAGGGCGGCTCGCCCGGCATGTCGAGCTTCTCGACCGAAAGCCGGGCCGCACCGGCCTTGCCGTCACCGGCCGGCCGCTCGATGCTCTTCAGCTCCGCCCCGATCATCAGTTCGGCCATGCGTCGCGTCGTTTCGACACGCGGATCGCAGGTCGCGACGACCTTGCCGCCGCGCAGGATGGTCGCGGCCTCGCACAGCGCTTTGATCTCATGCAGCTTGTGGCTGATGTAGAGGATCGAGCAGCCCTCGCTGGCGATCTGGCGCAGTGTCTCGAACAGGCGCTCGACCTCCTGCGGCGTCAGCACCGAGGTCGGCTCGTCCATGATCAGCAGCTTCGGCTTCTGCAGCAGGCAGCGCACGATCTCGATGCGCTGGCGCTCGCCGACCGAGAGCGTATGCACCTCGCGGTCCGGGTCGAGTGGCAAAGAATAGCTGTCGAGGATCGCCTTGATCCGCGCCTTCAGCTCCTCGGCCGGGATGGTCTCGTCGAGGCCGAGCGCGATGTTCTCAAGCACGGTCATGCCGTCGAACAGCGAGAAATGCTGGAAGACCATGCCGATGCCGAGCTTGCGCGCCGCCTTGGGCGAGGCGATCTCGACCGGCCGGCCGTCGAAGCTGATCTGCCCCTCGTCGGCGCGCTGCACGCCATAGATGATCTTGACCAGGGTCGATTTGCCGGCGCCGTTCTCACCGAGCAGGGCATGGATCTCGCCGGGGCGGACTGAAAGGCTGATGTCCTGATTGGCCTTCACGCCCGGAAAGCTCTTCGAGACATGGGCGAGCGCCAAGCGCGAAGGTGCCGTCTGGTCAGGCGGCTGCGTCATGGCGGTTCTGTGCCCTCGCGCGTCCAGTGGCGGACCTCCCCGCGAGGCCCGCCTTCTCGCCAAGCAAGCAACGCACCAGCTCGGCACTCGTCAAGGCGGCGATCACCTCCGGACGCTTGTCATGCACATCCGATCCGCCGATCGGGCAGGTGAGCCCGGCCAGCGCCTTGCTGCCGGGATGGCGGCGGCGAAAGCTGGCCTCGAAGCGGGCGCGCTTCGTGCCCGAGCCGATCATCCCGACATAGGCCGCATCGCCGCGCAGCAGCGCCGCCTCGGCCAGGCGATAATCGAGCGCATGGCTATGGGTCAGGACGACAAAGGCGGAGCCCGGCCGCGCAGCGGCCAGCGCGGTCTCGGGATCGTCGAGCTGCAGGCAAGCGATGGTCGCGGGCACCTCGCCGAACTGGCCGAGTCGGTCATCGATCAGGGTTGCTGCGACCGGCAGCAAGGCAAGGCTGCGCGCCAGCGCCTTGCCGGTGTGCCCGGCGCCGAAGATCAGCACTTGTGGCCGCTCGGCCGCTGCATTCGCCTCGGCCTGCCTCAGCGCTTCGAGATGGCTTGCCGTCGCCGGTTCCATCGCCACCCGCACGCGGCCGCCGCAGCACTGGCCCATTTGCGGGCCGAGTGGGATGTCGATCAACTGCTGCGGGCCGCCGCTGTCGAGCATGATGCGGGCGAGGTCGATGCAGTGGAATTCGAGTTGGCCGCCGCCGATGGTGCCGGCGCTGCCACGGGCGCTGACGATCATCGTCGCGCCGGCCTCGCGCGGCGTCGAGCCCTGGGCCTCCGTGATGCGGACGATGACGGCGCCTTCGGTGAGGCTAGCGGCGAGGAAGTTGGCGGGGGTCATCGTACCGCCTCCGCCTGCGCCCTTACCCGGTCGATCGCGTCGAGCACGCGCTCCGGCGTGGCTGGTGCGTCGAGCTGCGGGCAGACGCGATGGTCGCCGACGCTCGCCACCGCATCGGAGAGCGCGTGCAGCACGCTGATCGCCAGCATCAGCGGCGGCTCGCCGACCGCCTTGGAACGATGGACGGTATGCTCGCGATTGGGCGCCTTCTCCAAGAGCGCGACGTTGAAGATCCGCGGACGATCGGAGGCCACAGGGATCTTGTAGGTCGAAGGCGCGTGCGTCCTGAGCCGCCCCTTCTCGTCCCAGACCAGCTCCTCGGTGGTCAGCCACCCCATGCCCTGGACGAAGCCGCCCTCGATCTGGCCCTTGTCGATCGCCGGGTTCAGCGAGTTGCCGCAATCGTGCAGGATGTCGACCCGTTCGACCTTGTACTCGCCGGTCAGCGTGTCGATCGCGACCTCGGCCGCGGCGGCACCATAGGCGAAATAGTAGAAGGGGTGGCCGCGCCCGGCCTTGCGGTCCCAATGGATCTTCGGCGTCGCGTAGAAGCCCGTGGCCGAGAGCTGGACGCGCGCCATATAGGCCGCTTTGACCAGTTCGACGAAGCCGATCTCGCGCGCACCGACCTGCACTCTGCCGGGCAGGAAGGCGATCGCCTCCGGCTTTTCCTGCCAGTGCTCACAGGCGAAGGCGATGAGCCGCTGCTTGATCGTCTCGCAGGCGTCGAGCGCCGCCATGCCGTTGAGGTCTGAGCCTGAGGAGGCGGCCGTTGCCGAGGTGTTCGGAACCTTGCCGGTGGTCGTCGCGGTGATCTTGATCTGCTCCAGCCCGATGCCGAAGGCCTGCGCCACCACTTGCGCCACCTTCTGGTAGAGCCCCTGGCCCATTTCGGTGCCGCCATGGTTCAGCGCCACGGTGCCATCGGTATAGACGTGGACCAGCGCACCCGCCTGATTGTACCAGGTCGCGGTGAAGGAGATCCCGAACTTGACTGGGGTCAGCGCGATGCCGCGCTTGATCACCGGGCTCGTCCGGTTGAAGGCGCGGATTGCGTCCTGCCGGGCGCGGTAGTCGCAGGAATGTTCGAGGTCTTCGATCACCTCGGCGGCGATCATGTCCTCGACCTGCTGGTGATAGGGCGTGATCTCGCGGCCTTCGCCGCCATAGAGGTTGCGCTTCCTCACCTCCAGCGGATCGAGGCCGGTGGCATAGGCGACCTCCTCGATGAAGCGCTCGGCCCCGACCATGCCCTGCGGCCCGCCGAAGCCGCGGAAGGCGGTGTTCGAAACGGTGTTCGTGCGCAGGGGCTCGGAACGGGCCCGCACCGCCGGATAGAAATAGCAGTTGTCCATGTGGAACAGCGCGCGGTCGGTGACCGGGCCGGAGAGATCGGCGTTCCAGCCGCAGCGCGCGGCATAGACCGCATCGACCGCATGGATGCGGCCGTCATCGTCGAAGCCGACCTCGTAATCGACGACGAAGTCGTGGCGCTTGCCGGTGATGACCATGTCGTCGTCGCGGTCTGGCCTGAGCTTCACCGGCCGCTTCAGCTTGCGGGCGGCGAGCGCCGCGACGCAGGCGAAGAGATTGGCCTGCGTCTCCTTGCCGCCGAAGCCGCCGCCCATGCGCCGGACCTCGATCGTCACCGCATGCGTGCCGACACCGAGCACCTGGGCGACCATGTGCTGGACCTCGCTCGGATGCTGCGTCGAGCACAGCACGAGCATGTCCTGGTCCTCGCCCGGGATTGCGAGCGAGATCTGGCTTTCCAGGTAGAAATGGTCCTGCCCGCCGATCGCCATCGAGCCCTTCAGCCGGCGCGGGCTGGCGGCGAGGGCGGAGGCGACATCGCCGCGTTCGAGCTTGAGCGGCTCGGTGACGAGTTCGGAGCCGGCGGCGCGGGCGGCGGCGACGTCGAGCAGGGGAGGCGCCTCATCATAGGTCGCCTTGGCCAGCAGCGCGGCATGGCGGGCCTGCTCGCGCGTCTCGGCAATGACCGCAAAGAGCGGCTGGCCGTGATGCAGGATGTCGCTTGTCGCGAAGACAGGTTCGTCATGCCTGTGCGTCGAGGAGATGTCGTTCGCGCCGGGGATGTCGATGGCGGTGAGGACCGACTGCACGCCCGGCGCCGCCGCTACGGCCGACAGGTCGAGCGCGAGCAGCTTGCCATGCGCGATCGTCGAAAGGCCGAGACAGGCATGGGCGAGACCGGCCGGCTCGGCGATGTCGTCGATGTAGAGAGCTTCACCGGCGACATGCTTGTCGGCGGAATCATGCTTCAGCGGCGAGCCGACGATCGGCCGCGTCGCCATGGCGTCGAGCCGCTTGCGCGCGTCAGCCATGGTTGGCCTCCGCCAGCAGGCCGGCGACGCGGGTCGATGTCTCGGGCGCCGTCGTCTCGATCAGGAAGCGTCGCAGCAGGTTGCCGGCAACCTTCTGCCGGTAAGCTGCCGAGGCCCGCATATCGGTCAGCGGCGTGAAATCCTTTGCCAACGCGGCGATTGCAGCGGTGACCGCCGCCTCGTCCCAGGCGCGGCCGAGCAGGGCCGCTTCTGCCGCCTTCGCCCGCTTGGGGATGCCAGCCATGCCGCCATAGGCGAGCCGCGCCGCGCTGATGCGGCCGGTGTCATCGAGCTCGAGATAGAAGGCGCTGCAAACGGCTGAGATATCCTCGTCGAAGCGTTTCGAGATCTTCGAGATGTGGAAGAGAGCGCCCGCCGCTAGTTTCGGCACCAGCACGGCCTCGACGAACTCGCCCGGCTGCCGGTCCTGCTTGCGATAGTCGAGGAAAAAGGCTTCGAGCGGGAGTTCACGGCGCTCGCTGTCCTTGCGCAGCACCAGGGTCGCCCCGAGCGCGATCAGCGCCGGCGGCAGGTCGCCGATCGGCGAGCCATTGGCGATGTTACCGCCGATCGTGCCGGCATTGCGCACCTGCTCGCCGCCGAAGCGGCGCAGCATCTCGTCGAGCTGCGGCGAGAGGCCGGCGAGCGCCTCGCGCACCGTGACCTGGTTCGCCATCGCGCCGAAGCGAAGATGATCGCCTTCGTCCGAGATCGCGCGCAATTCGTCGATCCGGCCGAGAGAAATCACCGGATCGAGCCGGCGCATGCCCTTGGTGACCCAGAGACCGACATCGGTCGCGCCGGCGACCAAAGTCGCCTGTGGATGGGCGCTGACGAGCTCGGCCAGCGCCGCGACCGTGGGGGGAGCATAGAAATGGCGTTCGCCATCGCCGATCGAAATCGTCTCGCCATCTGCGAGCGCTTTCAGTTGGGCGATGACAGCGGGCATCCCGGCGACGAAACGGTCCTTCTCGCGCTCGGCACCATCCATGCGCTGCGCGGCAGCGATGATCGGTTCATAGCCGGTGCAACGGCAGAGATTGCCGGCGAGCGCGTCCTCGATGCGCTGCACCGAGGGCGCCCGCTCGTTCAGCCAGAGCGCGAGCAGCGACATTACGAAACCGGGCGTGCAGAAGCCGCATTGCGAGCCGTGGCAGTCGACCATCGCCTGCTGCACCGGATGGAGGGTGCCGTCCGGCGCCTTCAGATGCTCGACGGTCAGGACATGGCAGCCGTCCAGCGTCGGCAGGAAGCGGATGCAGGCGTTGATCGCCTCATAGCGCAGGCGGCCACCGTCGAGCCGGCCGACGACGATGGTGCAGGCGCCGCAATCGCCCTCTGCGCAGCCTTCCTTGGTGCCGGTGCGGCGCCGGTCGAGCCTGAGCCAGTCGAGCACGGTGCGGGTCGGATCGCAGGAGGCGATCTCGACCAGCTCGTCGCTGAGCAGGAAACGCAGGGTCTCACGCATGGCGCCTTCTCCCTCCCCCCGCTTGCGGCGGGGAGGGTTGGGGTGGGGGGCAGTGCCGCTCGGCGAGACCATCCAGGGTGGTGCTCCGGCTTTCCGTCCCCCCATCCCTAACCCTTCCCCACCGCAAGCGGGGGGAAGGGGATATCGGCGAGCGATGCGCAGTCTGGTCCAACGGCCAGTCGAACAGATTCATGCCCTGAGATTAGACACGTTCGCGGCTTGGCCGGAAGCTTTGATTTGGTGCAGATATGATCGCGATTTGAGCCGGAGCGGCGAACCTTGAGCAAAGACGGTGCGACCTCGGCCCTGCGCGGCCGGCTTCTCTGGTTCGTCGGTGATCCGCACCAGGCGGGCGAGGCCGCGCATCGCTATGTCGAGGACGGTCTGCTGGTCATCGAGAACGGGCTGATCAAGGCTGCCGGCGAGGCCAAGGAGCTGCTGCCGACGCTGCCGGCCGGCACCGACATCGTCGACCATCGCCCGCATCTGGTCATGCCGGGCTTCATCGATGCACACATCCATATGCCGCAAACGCAGGTGATCGCCTCCTATGGCGCGCAGCTGATGGAGTGGCTGAACAAGTACACCTTCGTCGAGGAGCAGAAGCTGGCGCAGCAGGGCCATGCCGAGAAGCTCTCGGCCTTCCTGCTCGACGAATTGCTTGGGAGCGGGACCACCACGGCGGCCGTCTATTGCTCCGTGCACAAGCAGTCGGCCGAGGCCTTCTTCGCTGAATCGCACCGGCGCAACACCCGCATGATCGCCGGCAAGGTGATGATGGACCGCAACGCGCCGCCAGCGCTGACCGACACGGCCGAGAGCGGCTATGCCGACAGCAAGGAGCTGATCGGCCGCTGGCATGGCAAGGGCCGCCAGCTCTATGCGATCACGCCACGCTTCGCGGTGACCTCGACGCCGGAGCAGATGGCGGCCTCGCAAAGGCTGGTCGAGGAACACCCCGACTGCTTCGTCCAGACCCATATCAACGAGAACCGGGCCGAGATCGCCTTCGCCCGCGAGCTTTATCCCGATGCCGCCGACTATGCCGGCATCTACGAGGATTACGGCTTGCTGGGCCATAAGAGCCTGCTCGGCCACTGCATCCACATGACCAAGCGCGAATGGCGGGCTTTCGCCCAGCATGGCGCGATCGCGGTCTTCTGCCCGACCTCGAACCTCTTCCTTGGCTCCGGCCTGTTCGACTGGGCAAGGGCTCGTCACGAGGGCGTCAAGGTCGCGGTCGCCACGGATATCGGCGGCGGCACCTCCTATTCGATGCTGCGCACCATGGCCGAGGCCTACAAGATCCTGCAGCTGCAGGGCCAGTCGCTCTCGGCCTTCGAGGCGCTGTACGCGATCACGCTCGGCAATGCGGCGGCGTTGGGCTTGGGTCACCTGATCGGCTCGTTCGAACCGGGTCGCGAAGCCGATATCGTCGTGCTCGACCCCGCCGCGACGCGCGCAATGGCGCACCGGCTGGAGACGGTGCGTGACCTTGCCGAGGAGCTCTTCGTGCTGGTCACGCTCGGCGACGAGCGCAACGTCGTTGCGACTTATGTCGCGGGAGAGTTGGTCTCTGCATGTTCAACGAATTGAATTTTTGTTGAACATACACTAATGTCCAACAAAATCTGCGATTGTTGAACACGGATGACGCCCGCGGCCTATCATTCTTCGCTTGCCCATGCAGCCTATCATGATCTGCTGCGCTCGCTGCTCGACGAGGCGGTGTCGGCGGTTCGTGGGACGCCGACACGCGTGGAGCGGAATGGAAGGGCCTACTGGTACGACAGCTATCGCGTCGGCTCCGAGGTCAAGAAATCCTATATCGGCGAGGACAACGAAGCGCTTCGGCAGCGCCTCGCGCAGGTTCCGGCGCTTCGCGAGCAAACTACCGCTGCGCAGGCCAACCGGACCCGGCTGATCAGAATTCTGCGCGCCGAGGGGTTTCTTGGTGTCGATGCCGGGACAGGCAGCCTGCTGGCGGCAATGGCGAAGGCTGGCGTCTTCCGCCTAGGCGGCACGCTGGTCGGGACGGTCGCCTTTCGCCTCTATGAAGGCGAACTCGGCATCCGTTTCGGCCTCGACCAGGCGGCGCAGACCAATGACATCGACATAGCCAGCTTCGAGCGCCTGTCGCTGGCACTCGATGATGTGGTCGAGGAGGCGCTTCCGCGCCTGCTGGCGGGGTTTTCGTTTGCGCCTGCACCGGTGCTCGACGAGCGTCGTACCTGGCGCTGGAAACAGAGCCGCAGCGAGACGCTGGTCGAATTCCTGACGCCTGCTTTCACGGAGCGTGAGGAGCCGCGACAGCTGCCGGCTCTCGGCGTCCACGCACAGTCCCTGCATTACCTCAACTATCTGATCGCCGAACCCATTAAGGCCGCCGTCACCTATCGTGGCGGCGTTCTGGTCCAGATTCCACGCCCCGAGCGCTTCGCCATCCATAAGCTTATCGTCTCGGATCGTCGGCAGGGCGGCCCGGATAGTCTCAAGGCGGTGAAGGATCGCCGCCAGGCTGCCATGTTGATCGATGTCCTCACCCGCGACCGGCCCGGCGAGTTGCGGGAGGCCTATGCCGATGCGTTGGCGCGCGGGCCACGTTGGCGCGAGCGCCTTGCCGCTGCGACCGCGCGTATCGACGGTCTGGGCGAGCGGCTCGCGGCGCTGTGAACGCCGCGAGAACAATTGCTCAGCCGAGCACTCCGCCCTTGCGGGCGTGGTCGAGATAGATCTCGCGCAGCCGGATCGTCGCCGGACCCGGTGCGCCGTTGTGGATGCTGTGGCCGTCGATCGTCGTCACCGGCATGACCAGGCTGGTCGCGGAGGTGATGAAGGCTTCCTCGGCGTCGAGCGCCTCTTCCAGCGTGAACTCGCGCTCCTCGAAGGCAAAGCCGCTCTCGGCCAGGAAGGCGAGCACGGCCGTGCGGGTGATGCCGGGCAGCACCTTGTGTGAGAGCGGGCGCGAGATCAGCGTCTTGCCCTTGACGATCCAGGCGGTCGAGGAGGCGCCCTCGGTGACGACGCCGTCCTCGATCATCCATGCTTCCTGCGCGCCGTTCTCCGCCGCGAACTGCTTGGCCAGCACCGGGGCAAGCAGGTTGACGCTCTTGATGTCGCGGCGGGCCCAGCGCAGGTCCGGCGTGCTGACGACCTTGATGCCGGTCTTGGCCAGCGGGGTATTGGCGAACTGGCGCGCCTGCGTGAACAGGACCAGGGACGACTTGACGCCCTTGGGGAAGGGGAAGTCGCGATCGGAAGCGCCGCGCGAGACCTGCAGATAGATGCTGCCTTCGTCGAGCCTGTTGCGGGCGATCAGCTCCTGATGGATCGCAATGAGCTCGGCGCGAGAGCAGGGCAGGGTGAGACCGATTTCGCCGGCCGAGCGTTCGAGCCGTGCCAGATGCGCCTCGCAATCGACAAGCTTGCCACCGAGCACGGCCGAGACCTCGTAGATGCCGTCACCGAAGATGAAGCCGCGGTCGAAGATCGAGATCGTCGCCTCTTCCTCGGGAAGATAGGCGCCATTGACGTAGACGGTGCGGCTCATGGGGATGGTCTCATGCGGGAAGGACGGTTCTTCCTAGCCGAGCCGGAGGCGCGAAGCGAGATGGCATGCCGGCTTGCCGCTCAGCGTCGGATGCAGGGCGGCGCTAGCCTGTCGACTTCGCCTCGAAATGGCGCTGGCGGAAAGCGCGGACCTTGGCGCGATTGCCGCAGACCGACATTTCGCACCAGCGCCGCAGCCGGTTCTTGGTCGTGTCGAAGAACAGCCAGCCGCAATGATCGCCTTCGCATTGCTTGATGCGGGCGAGATTCTGCTGGGTCAGCACGGTGAGGGCCGACAGCGCGACCGGCCCGCGGATCGCCTCGCTCAGGGTCTGGCTAGCGTCCCAGCGCCAGACGAAGCCGTCGCCGAACGGCGAAAGCCTGGCGCAGGCGAGGCAATGCGCGTGGATGGCCGCGAGCTGCGTCCGGTCTTCTTCCGCCGGAGGCTGGCGGCGGCTGAGCGCGGCGCCGATCCGGTAGATCGTGTCGCGCAGGTCGAGGGCCTCGGTGAGCAGGCGCGCCGCCAGTCCGGCATCGGCTGCGACCGCGGCCAATGCGGCGTCCCGGTCGCTGTCGCTGATCGCCTTGGCATGCCGCGCCCAGATCACGACGTCACGCCCCTCGCGCAGATGCTCGAGCTGATTGGGGCCGCCGCGATCCGAGGTGGTGTTGGTGAAGTCGAAGGCGAGCTCGCTGGCGACGAGCGGCAGCGAGCCGGCGCGGCTGGGGCCGCCTGTGCGATCGGTTGTCATGTAACCAGCTATCTCAGATTTACAGGTTAAAGCAAGCGACGTAGCGTCCGGCCACGGCTCTGACCGTGGAGGAGAACGGATATGAGGATCAATCTGATCGCGATGCTCGCCGCAGGCGCATTCGCGATGTCGCATGGCGCAGCGCTGGCGCAGGTCAAGCTCGGCGTCGCTGGCCCGATGACCGGCGCGAGTGCCGCCTTCGGGGCGCAATTGAAGAACGGGGTCGAGCAGGCGGTGGCCGACATCAATGCCGCCGGCGGCATTCTCGGCCAGACGATCGCGCTCTCAAGCGGAGACGATGTCAGCGATCCCAAGCAGGGCGTCTCGGTCGCCAACAAATTCGTCGGTGACGGCGTCAAGCTCGTCGTTGGCCACTTCAACTCCGGCGTCACCATGCCGGCGTCCGAGGTCTATGCCGAGAACGGCATGCTGATGATCAGCCCGTCGGCCACCAATCCGAAGATCACCGAACGCGGCCTCTGGAACGTGTTCCGCACCTGCGGCCGCGACGACCAGCAGGGCGTCGTCGCTTCCGGCCATATCGCCAAGACCTTCAAGGGCAAGGTCATCGTCGTCGTCCACGACAAGACGACCTATGGTCAGGGACTCGCCGAAGAGACCCGCAAGGGCCTGCACGCCGCGGGCATCAAGGAAGTGCTCTACGAAGGCGTCAACACCGGCGAGAAGGATTTCTCGGCGCTGGTCTCCAAGATCAAATCGGCCAAGGCCGACCTGCTCTATTGGGGCGGGCTGCACACCGAACTCGGCCTGATCGTCCGGCAGATGCGCGATCAGGGCCTGACGACTGTAGCGATGGGCGCCGACGGCATCACCTCCGACGAATATGCCGTGATCGGCGGCCCGGGCACCGAAGGCACGCTGATGACCTTCCCGCCCGATCCGCGCCGGCGCCCCGCTGCGGCCGAGGTCGTGAAGCGCTTCGAGGCCAAGGGCATCAATCCCGAGGCCTACACGCTCTACTCCTATGCCGCGGTCCAGATCATGAAGCAGGCGGCCGAGCAGGCTAAATCGCTCGATCCGAAGAAGATCGCCGCCGCGATGCATTCGGGCATGACCTTCAAGACTGTGCTCGGCGACATGTCCTATGACAAGAAGGGCGACCGCACCAACCTCGACTACACCGTTTACACCTGGAAGAAGGGCGCGGACGGCAAGATCAGCTATGTCGAGAACTGAAGGCCGAAGCATTTTCGAGCGAAGTGGGTACCGGTTCGCGTGAAGAAAATGCGATAAAACAATACTCTAGCCGGTGTCGGTGGCCTCCCCTGGCCGGACACCGATAGGGCGCCGCTTCGCTCCAGCGAGGCGGCGTTTTTCGTCTCAGCACTTCAGCGCCGCCGCGATCAGGCGCTGGGTATAGTCCTGCTGCGGTGTCTTGAAGATCGCCTCGGTCGGCCCACGCTCGACCACTTTGCCGTCCTTCATCACCATGATTTCGTCCGCCATGGCGCGGACCACGGCGAGGTCGTGGCTGATGAAGAGGTAGCACAAATCATGCCTCGCCTGCAGGTCCTTGAGCAGGGCGACGATGCTCTGCTGCACGGTCCGGTCGAGCGCCGAGGTCGGCTCGTCCAGCACCACCAGCGCCGGATGCAGGATCATGGCGCGGGCGATCGCGATGCGCTGGCGTTGGCCGCCCGAGAATTCGTGCGGATAGCGGTTGCGCAAAGCGGGGTCGAGGCAGACTTCGGTGAGGGCTGCCGCCGCCCGCCGCTCGCGCTCGGTACGCGACAAGGCGGGCTCATGCACCAGCAGACCCTCGGTGATGATCTCGCCGACGGTGAGGCGCGGCGAGAGCGAGCCGAACGGATCCTGGAAGACGACCTGCAGGCTGCGGCGCAGGGGCCGCATCGCGGCACGGTCGAGCGGGGCCAGGGCCCGGTCCTCGAAGCGGACGGTTCCGGAGGAGGGCAGGAGCTTGAGCAGCGCGCGTCCGAGCGTCGATTTGCCCGAGCCGGATTCGCCGACGATGCCGATGGTCTGGCCGCGCCGCACGGTCAGGTCGATACCGTCGACGGCGCGCAGCGTCAGCTTCTCGCGCTTGAAGAAGCCGCGCGACAGGTCGAAGGAGACGCGCAGGTCGTGGGCTTCAAGCAGGATGGGCGCATCCGGCGGCGGAGGCTCCTTGTGGCCATGCGGCTCGGCTGCGAGCAGCGCCCTGGTGTAGGGATGCTGCGGCGCTTCGAATATCGTCTGCGCCGGGCCGCTCTCGACGACTTCGCCGGCCCTCATCACATAGACGCGCTCGGCATATTTTCGGACGAGGCCGAGATCGTGGCTGATCAGGATCACCGCCATGCCGAGCCGCTGCCGGAGCTCGGCGATCAGCGCCAGGATCTCGGCCTCGATCGTGACGTCGAGCGCGGTCGTCGGCTCGTCGGCGATCAGGATGTCGGGATCGTTGGCGAGCGCCATTGCGATCATCACGCGCTGGCGCTGCCCGCCGGAGAGTTCGTGCGGATAGGAATCGAGCCGGCGCTCCGGATACGGAATGCGCACCAGCTTCAGCAGTTCCAGCGCCCGCGCCCGCGCGGCCTTGCGCGACAGGCGCTGATGCTTGCGCAACGGGGCCGCCATCTGCGTGCCGATCCTGAACAGCGGATCGAGCGAGGTCATCGGCTCCTGGAAAATCATCGCGAGCTTGCGGCCGCGATAGCTGTTCAGGACTGCGGGCGGCAGCGTGAGAAGATCGACCTCGCGGTAGCGGATCGCGCCGGAGACCTCGCCATTGCTGGCGAGGAGGCCCATCGCCGCCATGACGCTCTGGCTCTTGCCGGAGCCGGATTCGCCGACGACCGCGACGAACTCGCCTGGGCCGACATCGAGGTCGATGCCGCGCACCGCCTCGCACGGGCCGTCATTGGTGCGGAAGCGGACCTTGAGGTCGCGGACTGCGAGGATCGGTTCGTCCGCCATCTCACCGATCCCTCGGATCGAGCGCGTCGCGCAGGCCGTCGCCGAGGAAGTTGAGCGAGAACAGCGTCGTCACCAGGAAGGCCGCTGGAAAGATCAGCATCCACGGCGTTGCCTGGATGGCGCGGGCGCCGTCCGAGATCAGCACGCCCCAGCTCGTCATCGGCTCCTGCACGCCAAGGCCGAGAAAGGAGAGGAAGCTCTCCAGCAGGACCACCTTCGGCACCAGCAAGGTGACATAGACGATCACCGGCCCGAGCGTGTTGGGGATGACATGCCGCTTGAGGATACCGCCGGTCGAGACGCCGAGCGCCTCGGCCGCCAGCACATAGTCCTGCCGCCTGATCGAGAGCGCCTGGCCGCGGACGATGCGGGCCATGTCGAGCCACTCGATCGCGCCGACCGCGAGGAACATCAGGATGAAGTTCCGGCCGAAGAAGACGACGAGCAGGATGACGAAGAAGATGAAGGGCAGGGAATAGAGCACGTCGACGATGCGCATCATCACCATGTCGATGCGGCCGCCGAGATAGCCGGCGGTCGCGCCATAGGCGACGCCGATCACCAGAGCGACGCCGGTGGCGAGCAGGCCGATGGCGAGCGAGACCCGGCCGGCGATCAGCGTGCGGGTGAGCAGGTCGCGGCCGTTGGAGTCGGTGCCGAACAGGAAGTATTGGCGCTTGATCGGGACCTCGAGGGAAAGCCGGCAACCCTCCTGCTCGTTGGCGGTCACCACCGGCGTGCCGAACTGGTCGGAGCGGTTGAAATAGACCAGCAGGCGCTGGTCGATCGGCCGCTGCGCGGCCAGGACGAGCCGGACGCGGTCATCCTGCGCGACGACCTCGCTCGGCGTCGCCCTGATACGGGAGGCGATGCGCTGTACCGCGCCGGGCAAGGCCTCTGCCTTGGGATAGGCCGAAAGACTGGCGGGGACGCGGACATAGTCCTGATAGACCCGGTCGTAAGGATGCCCGGTCAGCAGCGGGCCGACGAGGCAGGCCAGCGTCATCAGCGCCAGCACGATCAGGCTCGCCACAGCGGCGCGGTTGCGCAGCAGGCGGATGCGGGCGTCCTGCCAGAGTGAGCGGCCGATGGGTGGGGTGGGGCAGGCGGTCGTGTCGCTCATCGCTCACTCCAGCCTGACGCGCGGGTCGAGCAGCGCATAGAACACGTCGACGACGAGGTTGAAGAGCAGCACGAAGATCGCGACGACGACCACGGTGCCCATCACCAGCGTGTAGTCGCGATTTAGCGCGCCTTCGACGAAATAGCGCCCGATGCCGGGAATGCCGAAGATCGTCTCGACCACGACCGAGCCGGTGAGCAGGCTTGCCGCCGCCGGGCCGAGATAGGAGACGACCGGCAGCGCCGCGCCGCGTGCCGCATGCAGCGCGATGGTCGTGGTCGAGAGGCCCTGGGCCCGTAAGGTGCGGATATGGTTGGCGCGCAGGGTCTCGATCATCGCCGCGCGCGTCATCCGGGCGATCACGGCGATCTGCGGCAAGGCGAGCGTCACGATCGGCAACAGGGTGTTGCGGAAGGCGCCGCCATTCCAGCCGCCGACCGGCAGCCAGGCGAGCGTGAGCCCGAAGACGATCTGCAGCACCGGCGCGACGACGAAGTTCGGGATGGTGATGCCGGCGGTGGCGAAGCCGATCACGGCATGATCGGCCGCGCCGTTCTGGCGAAAGGCTGCGAGTGCGCCGAGCGGGCCGCCGATCACGAGCGCGAGCAGCAGCGCCGAGGCGCCGAGCCGCATCGAGACCGGCAGCCCCTGCGCGAACAATTCGCCGATCGAGAAATCGCGGAAATAGAAGGACGGGCCGAAATCGCCACGCAGCAGGGCGGCGAGATAGGTCAGGTATTGCTGGAACAGCGGCTGGTCGAGCTTGTAGATCCGCCGCAGGTTCTCCATCACCTTGGCTTCGAGCGGCTGTTCGAGATCGAACGGCCCGCCCGGCGCGACGCGCATCAGGAAGAACGAGAGCGTCACGATCACGAACAAGGTCGGGATCGCAGCGGTGAGACGGCGCAGGATGTAGGTGAGCACGGGCTTGATTTCAGGCCTCTGGCCGGTCCGGCCAGAGGCCCCTGTCTGCTATGGCTTCAGGCTCATGAACCGCGTCGGCAGCGCGCCGCGCAGGTTCTGCTGGAAGCCCTGGAGCTTGGGCGAGACCAGGTTCTTCGAGGAATAGTAGAGCACCGGGATCCAGGGCACCTCGGCGGCGAGGATCGCATCCGCCTCGCGCAGGATCGCGGCGCGCCTGGCGATGTCGACTTCTTCGGCGCCCTGTTTCATCAGCGCATCGAATTGCGGGTTGTTGTACTTGCCGGAGTTGAAGCCGGTGTTGTCGCTCTGGAACAGGAACAGGAAGTTCTGCGGGTCGGAATAGTCGCCGATCCAGCCATAGCGGGCGATGTCGAAGTCGCCGCCGTCGCGGAGCAGGGCGAAGTGCGTCTTGCCGTCGGTGTTGATGAAGCTGGTCTCAACGCCGATCACCTTCCATTGCTCGGCGATGGCGATGACGGTGCGGCGGTTGTTGTCGGTGGTGTTGTAGCGCAGTTGGACCTTGAGCGGCACGCCGGGCCCGAAGCCTGCGGCGGCGAGCAGCTTCTTCGCCTCGTCCTCGCGGTCGAGCGGGGAGGCGCCCTTGAAGTCGGCTTCGGCCCGCTCGCCGTAATTGCCGATATTCGGCGGGATCACGCCATAGGCCGGCAGCATGGTGCCGCCCCAGATCTCCTCGGCGATGAATTCGCGATCGATCACCAGCGACAGCGCGCGACGCACCCGGACGTCGTCGAACGGCTTCTTGGCGGTGTTGATGATCAGGAAATAAGTGCCGAGATAGGGCGAGATCCGGACCTGATCCTTGCCGAGCTTCTCGCGCAATTGCTGGACCTGGTCGGCCGGAATGTCCGATGTCATCTGCAGTTCGCCGGCCTGGAAGCGGCGGGCGGCGGCGGAGAAGTCGGGCGTTGGATAGTAGATGACCGTGTCGATCTTGACGTTCGCGGCGTCGTGGAAGTTCTTGTTCTTCTCCAGCCGGATATGCGAGTTCGGCACGAACTCCTTCAGCGTATAGGCGCCGTTCGAGACCCAGTTCTCCGGCTTGACGAAGTCCTTGCCGAATTTCTGGACGGAGGCCGGATGGACCGGCAGCCCGGTCTGGTGCGTCAGCAATTCCAGGAAATAGGGGGTAGGCCGTTCCAATGAAATCTCGAGCGTGCGCTCGTCGAGCGCCTTGACGCCGAGATCCTCGAGCTTGGCGCCTTCGCTTGCCTTGTTGATCTTCTCGGCATTGCGGACGGGATAGAGGATGTTGGCGTATTTCGCCCCGGTCTCCGGATTGACCATGCGCCGGAACGAGAAGACGAAATCATTCGCCGTGACCGCGTCGCCATTCGACCATTTGGCGTTGGCGCGCAGCTTGAAGGCGTAGCTCTTGCCGTCCTGGGCCATGGTCCAGCTTTCGGCGACGCCGGGGACGACCTCGCCGTTGATGTGATGGATCACCAGGCCTTCGGAGAGATCGCGCAGGAGATGGGCTTCGCTGACCGTCGAGGTCTTGTGCGAATCAAGTGTCTCGGGGTCGCCGTCATTGCCGCGATGAAACACGACCTGCGCCAGGGCGCCGCCGGCAAAGCCTGCGAGCGCAAGAA
The DNA here is from genome assembly GCF_056400825.1 of Allobosea sp. P4_H5. Lineage (NCBI taxonomy): Bacteria > Pseudomonadati > Pseudomonadota > Alphaproteobacteria > Hyphomicrobiales > Alloboseaceae > Allobosea > Allobosea sp. P4_H5. Next base: position 466,477 of record NZ_JBFUKM010000004.1, read on the forward strand.
AAAGGCCGCTCGCCAGCGCGAGCGGCCGGATGGCGCGCCGGAATCCGGATTGACGGTGGGTCGCACACATGAGCGCTCTCCGAACGTTTCGCACGGGCCCCTTTCCCGCTTCTGAAACGAAGTATGAGCCTATCGCGCGCTGCCCGCCAAGAGCGAAAAGGCGGTATCGACTGCTGAGCTTAAGTCACTGGCCGGCTTTCGAAAGCTGGCTCAGAAACGACTTCAGCAAGGCCTCTCCCAGGGTCAGCCGGCGGCTGCGCGCCCTTGCGCCTCCGCGACGGCGACGGCGGTCATGTTGACGACGCCGCGTGCCGTGACCGAGCCGGTGAGGATATGCACCGGCTTGGCGGCGCCGATCAGGATCGGGCCGACCGGGAGCGCGTCCGCCAGCACCTTGGCGAACTGGTAGGCGATGTTGGCTGCGTCGAGATTGGGGAAGATCAGGACGTTGGCGACGCCCTTCAGCTTCGAGGACGGCAGCACCCGGTCACGGAT